>DATIUQ010000039.1:0-27741 GCA_035466775.1 Arthrobacter sp. | reverse complement strand
CTTCTTGCCGTCGACCTCGGTGCGGAGCTTTCCGCCGTCGAACTTCTCCGACATCGGCAGGATCCGGCGGATCCGGGCGATCAGCGGGTTTTCCTTGTCTTCCTCGTCCTCGCCCTCGTCCTGGGCCTGCTTCCACGCGGTCCACAGCAGGAAGGCACCAAAGATGTAGAAGACCCAGCTGAACTGCTCGATCACGATCGCGCCGAGCAGGATGAAGATGCCGCGGAGGATCAGCGCGATGATGATGCCGACCATCAGCACTTCCTGCTGGTACTTACGGGGTACCGAGAAGCGGGCCATGATGATGATGAAGACAAAGAGGTTGTCGATGCTGAGGCTGTATTCCGTCACCCAGCCGGCGAGGAACTGCCCGCCGTACTCGGGGCCGGTGAAGGCGAACATGGCGCCGGCGAAGACCAGGGCGAGGGCGATGTAGAAGGCCACCCACAGTCCGGCCTCCTTCATGGAGGGCTCGTGCGGGCGCTTGAGGACCAGCAGCAGGTCAATGGCCAGGATGATGCCGAGGACGACAAAGGAGCCGACCTCAAACCAGACGGGAAGTTCGGGCACGAAGATACCTTTCGCAGGGTGTGACGGTGCGGTGTAAGTCTCTCCGACTGGCCTGCACGTCCGGCACTGCGTACCTGGAACTGTCTGGCTGCCCGCTACGCCCGGCAGGGCATCTGTGCCGTGCGTGTTGACGATCGTAGCGCTTGGGATACTCCCCTACGTCTGCCCAACAATACCCTAGGCGTGACCGGCGGACTGCATCTGGCGCAGCTCCTTCTTGAGCTCGCCCACCTCGTCACGGAGCCGGGCGGCGAGTTCGAACTGGAGCTCACCGGCGGCGGCGTGCATCTGTTCGGTGAGCTGCTCGATCAGCCCGACGAGGTCTTCGGCCGGGGCGGCCGCCAGGCCGTCCGCCCGGATCTTCGCGGCGCCCTTGCCCTTGCCGCGGGCCTTCCCGGCGCTGGCCAGCAGCTCGCGGGTGTCGGCGTCCTCCTTGGCGATCTGGTCCGTGATGTCGGCGATCTTCTTCCGCAGCGGCTGCGGGTCGATGCCCTTTTCGGTGTTGTACGCGACCTGGATCGCTCGGCGCCGGTTCGTTTCGTCGATGGCGTGCGCCATCGAGTCGGTGATCTTGTCCGCATACATGTGCACCTGGCCGGAGACGTTTCGGGCGGCACGCCCGATGGTCTGGATCAGGGACGTCGAGGAGCGCAGGAAGCCCTCCTTGTCGGCGTCCAGGATGCTCACGAGCGACACCTCGGGCAGGTCGAGGCCCTCGCGGAGCAGGTTGATGCCGACCAGCACGTCGAAGACGCCCATCCGCAGTTCGCGGAGCAACTCGACGCGGCGGAGCGTGTCCACGTCGGAGTGGAGGTATTCGACTTTCACCCCGTGGCCGAGCAGGTAGTCGGTGAGGTCCTCGGCCATTCGCTTGGTCAGGGTGGTGACCAGGACGCGTTCGTTCTTCGCGGTGCGGGTCCGGATTTCACCCAGCAGGTCATCGATCTGGCCCTTGGTGGGCTTGACGACGACCTCGGGGTCGATCAGGCCGGTGGGCCGGATGATCTGCTGGACAAAGCCGTCCGCCTTGCCGAGCTCGTACTTGCCCGGGGTGGCGGAGAGGTACACGGTCTGGCCCACGCGGTCCTGGAACTCGTCCCACTTGAGCGGGCGGTTGTCCATCGCCGAGGGCAGCCGGAAGCCGTGGTCCACGAGGTTGCGTTTGCGGGACATGTCGCCCTCGTACATGGCGCCGATCTGCGGCACGGTGACGTGCGATTCATCGATGACCAGGAGGAAGTCGTCCGGGAAGTAGTCGATCAGGCAGTGCGGGGCGGTGCCGCGGGCACGGCCGTCGATGTGCGAGGAGTAGTTCTCGATGCCATTGCAGAACCCCATCTGCTGCATCATTTCGAGGTCGTAGGTGGTGCGCATCCGGAGCCGCTGCGCCTCCACCAGCTTGTTCTGGCTTTCCAGCACCTGGAGCCGCTCGGCGAGCTCGTCCTCGATCCGCTTGATGGCCCGGCCCATCCGCTCCGGACCGGCCACGTAGTGGGAGGCCGGGAAGACGTACATCTCGGTCTCGTCCCGGATCACCTCGCCGGTCAGCGGGTGCAGCGTGTAGATGTTCTCGATCTCGTCGCCGAAGAACTCGACCCGGATCGCCAGTTCCTCGTACATCGGGATGATTTCCACGGTGTCGCCGCGGACCCGGAAGGTCCCGCGGTGGAAGTCCATGTCGTTGCGGGCGTACTGCATCGAAACGAACTTCCGGAGCAGGTCATCCCGGTTCATCTCGGCGCCCTTGCGGAGCGTCACCATGCCGGCGATGTATTCCTCCGGGGTGCCGAGGCCGTAGATGCAGGACACCGTGGCCACCACGATCACGTCGCGTCGGGTCAGGAGCGCGTTGGTGGCCGAGTGGCGGAGCCGTTCGACTTCCTCGTTGACGGAGGAGTCCTTCTCGATGAAGGTGTCCGTCTGCGCCACGTAGGCCTCGGGCTGGTAGTAGTCGTAGTACGAGACGAAGTACTCCACGGCGTTGTTCGGGAGCAGTTCGCGGAATTCGTTGGCCAGCTGGGCGGCGAGGGTCTTGTTCTGCACCATCACGAGTGTGGGCCGCTGCACCTGCTCGATCAGCCACGCCGTCGTCGCGCTCTTGCCGGTACCGGTGGCGCCGAGCAGCACCACGTCCTTTTCGCCGTTCTTGATGCGCTCGGTCAGTTCGGCGATCGCGGCCGGCTGGTCACCCGCCGGTTTGAACTCGCTGATGACCTCAAAGGGCGCCACGACACGGTTGATTTGCTGCGCAAGACTCATGTACCTAATCTACCGCCGGGCTGCGACAGGATGCCCCTGATTCAGCTTTGGGCGGTACCGGAACCGGCACGGTCCTGGTCCTGGCCCGGGTCCGCGTCCTGGTCCGCGTCCGCCGCCGGCCCGGGTCGGGGACGGGTCCCGGGTTCGGGGGCGGCATGGGACGGCGGCCGCCAGCCCGTGCGCCGGGCCCACGCGTCCATCCGCGGCGCGGCGTAGTCCGTGAACCAGCCTTCCTTGTCGGCGGCGTAGCCTGCGGTGGATTTGTCGACGCCGTGCAGCTTGGCGACCCGGCGCTTCTCGGCCAGGTAGTCGGCCCGGGCGGACGCGTCGTCGCGCAGCCAGTCCCGGAAGCAGAGCGCAAACCGCCAGCCCGGGGAACCGACCGCCCGGACGTGGAGGTTGACCGCCCGCCCGGGGTCCGCGTTGCCGTGCAGGCGCTTCTGCCAGTCCGCCGGGTCCGGGTGCGAGGGCTTGGGGTTGTCGGCGAAGACCCCCGGCCAGCTGGGGAAGCCGGCGTCGGCCAGCAGCGGCGCGATCCGCTCCGCGGCGGCCAGGTCCGCCACGCCGAGCTGGAGATCGAGCACGTCCTTCGCGGGCAGTCCCGGGACGGCCGTGGAACCGACGTGGTCCAGGGCCAGGATGTCCTCTCCGGCGGCCGCCCGGAGGCGCGCGATGAGCCGGCCGGCCTGCGCGGGCCAGTCCGGGTTGGCGGGTGCCAGCACCGGCCCGCCGGCCCGCGGCGCGAGGCGGTGCCGAGACAGGTTCTCCGCAAACGGTGCCAGCCGGAACTTCCAGAGCCGGTCCACCGCATCCCGCAGTTCGACCTTGGAACCCGAGTTGTCCAGGACGACGTCGGCCGCTGCCAGCCGTTCCTCACGGCCCGCCTGGGCGGCCATCCTGGCCTTGGCTTCGTCCGTGGTCAGGTGCCGGTGCTGCACCATGCGCTGCACCCGCACGTCGTCCGGGGCGTCGACCACCACCACCAGATGGAAATTGGCGCCCTGGCCGGTCTCGACCAGCAGCGGGATGTCCTGGACCACCACCGCGCCCTTCGGGGCGCCGGCAGCCAGGGCGGCGGCGCGCTCCCGGACGAGGGGGTGGATGATGCCGTTGAGTACCGCGAGCCGTTCGGGGTTGCCGAAGACGAGGGTGCCGAGCTTCGGCCGGTCCAGGCCGCCGTCGG
This sequence comes from Arthrobacter sp., assembly GCA_035466775.1. GTDB lineage: Bacteria > Actinomycetota > Actinomycetes > Actinomycetales > Micrococcaceae > Arthrobacter. The sequence continues at coordinate 23,729 of DATIUQ010000039.1, read as the reverse complement.
GCGTCAGGATGGCCTTGCTGAACGCCTCGGCCACCTGGGCGAGTCCCGGCGTTCCGGGTTCCACCACCTCGCGGGCCAGGGCGTCGGCGTCGATCACCACCGCGCCGAGTTCGCGCAGGCGCGCGGCCGCTACTGACTTCCCTGAGGCGATGCCGCCCGTCAACCCGATTTTCAGCACCCCACCAGACTAAACTGATCCGGTGGCTGAAGACGTGGTTTTCCCGGAGAGCAGGGCCACCGTTTACACCACCCTGGCCGCGGGTCCGGAGTTCCGGCATGAGCTCGAGGTGAAACGCTCGCGCTTCATCACCGTGCTGCACCGCACCGGGGATGAAGAGAGCGCCCGGTCGGTCCTCGCCGGGCTGCGCAAGGAATTCCACGATGCCCGGCACCACTGCTCCGCGTTCGTGCTTGGTCCGGACCGCGGCGTGCAGCGGTCCAACGACGACGGCGAGCCGTCCGGCACTGCGGGCGTCCCGATGCTCGACGCGCTGCTGAAGCGCGAGACTGCGCCCGGCGTGGCGGACCTTAGCGACGTGACCGCCGTCGTCGTCCGCTACTTCGGCGGGGTCCTGCTTGGCGCCGGCGGACTCGTCCGGGCCTACTCCGAATCCGTGACCGCCGCCCTGGACCGGGCGCCGCTGGCACAACGGCGCCGGCTGCGGATCTGCACCGTGACGGTCGCCCACACGGCGGCGGGCCGGCTGGAAAATGATCTGCGCGCCGCGGGCTATGTCATGGCCGAATCCAGCTATGAGGCGCAGACTACTGTTCTGAGGCTTGCCCTGCCGGACGATCCGGCGGGCCTGGCCGAGGCGGGTGAACGGATCGCCGCGCTGACAGCCGGAACCGCCGCGTTGCTGCCTGGAGAAACGGAGTGGATCGATGTCCCCCTCAGCTGAGCCGTCGCCGGCCGCGGTCCGGCTCGTCGACGTTTCCGAGGCGATCCTGGAGCAGTTGCTGACCGTCGCGATCCAGGACGCCGACGCCGACGAGGTGACGCCACCGCTGGGCAGCGCCGCGGGCTGGAATTCGGAACGGATCAGCTGGTTCCGCGAATACCACCACGCCGCGGCGGGACTCGACGCTCCCGCGCAGCAAAAAAGCTGGGCGATCTCCAGCGACGGGAAACTGGCCGGATCCATCCGGCTCAGGCGGACCGGTGAAGGCACCCTGGAAACCGGGATCTGGCTGGGCCGCAGCTTCCGCGGCAAGGGGATCGCACGGGAGGCGCTTCGCCTGGTGATTGACCGGGCCGCCGCGTCCGGTGCCGCGGTGCTGGAAGCCGACACCACAGCCGGGAACACCGCGGCGCTGGTCCTCCTGCGCTCGGCCGGCGCCACGCTGGACGAGGGCCACGCCTCCGGTGATGCCGCGGTTCCGGTCAAGGCCAGGATCCCGCTCCGCTGAGGGCCTCATACCACTGGACATGCCCAACCCTGCGCGCGACCAATGGACATAGTCCCATCCTGCCCATCCGCCCGGACCACCACTGGACATGTCCCCAGAGTTGTCATGCTCCCGGTGATACGCGTCCAGCCGGACATGACCCCGTGACGGATTGTCAGCGAGCGGGGGCGCTGCGAGGATTATGGCAGGACGACGGTGACTTCGATTTCGATCAGGAGCCCTTCGATAGCCAGGCCTGTGACGCCGACAATCGTCTGGGCAGGGTGATCCGTCGATCCCTGCACTTCCTCTATGGCGGCTGTAATCACCTGATACTCGGTTGGTCGGAGTGTATAGATCGTCCGCCGGTAGACATCCTCCCAGGACGCCCCAATAGAGTCGAGAGCCGTCTTGATGTTGCGCATGGCCGCCTTGGTTTGCTCTCCGAGATTGTCCCCGCCTAGCAGGGCAAACTCGGGGTCGAGCGCCACCTGGCCTGAAAGGAAGGCCAGCCCGGCTGCCGGGGCCACGACTACATGCGTGAACCCGGGTGCGGCATGAAGTTCGGGCGGGTTCAACAATTTTCGGCTTGACATCGGAATCCCTTCTCCAATCCGGCGCGCGGTGCCGACTTAGGTCTGGCCCGGAGTTCGCCGTAATCAATGGCTTCGCTAGCGGTCGCCACGCCATGCGGGCATGGACGGCTGCGTTCAAATCCGGGGCTCAGGGCTCAAGCCCGTGCGCTCATCGTACGCTCGGCCCCTGCTCAGAAGTAGGCCCCGCGTGGACTCATAAAAAACCTCCGCGTAGCAGGATACGTTGCCTCATGGGAAAAGCTCCGGGACATTGGCCGCGGACATCCTTGAGGTATGGGATTGACGATGGGTGAGCGCAAGGCTGTGACGAAGCATCTGGCCGAGTCCTACCGGGCCGGTGATCGGGTCAGGAAGGGCGGAGTCTGGACGAGCTGGTCGAGCTGACCGACTGGCACCGGGATCATGCCCGGGCGGTTTTGCGGCATGCGCTCGATCCCCGCGACCCCGGCCCGTCAGATCTGGGAGCTGGACCGGATCTTCACCAACTACCTGCTGCCCCAGCAAAAACTCATCCCCAAGGTCCGCCACGGAGCCAACGTGAACAAAACCCATGACCGGGGCAGCGATCCCGCACCGCCGCGCTTCAGCTCACCTGGCCCTGTCACGGATGCCAGTGATCCGGATGAACGCCCAATACAAAGAGACCCGGCCGGCCGCCCTCTCACGGCAGATTCTGGCCCTCACCGGCCAGCTAGAAGCCATCGCCACTGCCAAACAGGCTGCCCCCGTCGAACCCGCCGTGAACCAACGATGGAACCACCGCGAGAGCCGGAGGAATTCATCTGAGGCAACGACTGCACCTTCCCGGAGGTATTGACATGAGGCAACAGGGGCCGGCCCGGCAGGCGGATCCCCGCCGACATCAAGGCGTGCCAGCGTCCCAGCGCTGGACATGTCCCGTGTTCTTTGCCGCCACTGGACATAATCTCCAAGTGCCCACTCCCCGTGCCCACGGCTGGACATGTCCCTTGGTCGCCATCGCCAGGAGGACTGGACATGCTCCCCGGCTTCGGTTTAGGCAGCCCGGGAAAACTGAGCATGCACCATGTCCGGGCCCAGGACCGGACATAGTGCCCTATGTCCAGTGGCCGCGCCCAGGAATGGGCATGTCCCGTGGGAGTGGCGCGCACCGATGGGCATGTCCCCGGAGAGGGGCGCCCGCTGGGCATGTCCCCAACTGGGCATGTCCATAAACGAAAAGTGGCCGCCCCGGGGGACGGCCACTTTCACGGTGTTACTTCAAGCTGGCAACTGCCAAGCCCCGGGGAGCGGACTCCCCGGGAACGTTGGGCAATTAGTTGCCGGTCAGCTTCTCGCGCAGTGCGGCAAGAGCCTCGTCCGAAGCAAGCGTGCCTGCACCGGTCTCGGTTGCAGCCGGCTCGGAGGAGTAGCTGGTGGTGCCGGAGTCGCTCTCGCCGGACGTTGCAGCTGCAGCGTCGTCGGCAGCGTGCTGGGCAACCTGCTTCTTGTGGGCTTCCCAGCGGGTCTGGGCGTCAGCGTACTGCTGCTCCCAGGCGGCGCGCTGCGTCTCGTAGCCTTCAAGCCACTCGTTGGACTCCGGGTCGAAGCCCTCCGGGTACTTGTAGTTGCCCTCTTCGTCGTACTCAGCGGCCATGCCGTAGAGAGCCGGATCGAATTCGGTGGACTCGGCGTCGACGCCCTCGTTGGCCTGCTTGAGGGACAGCGAGATGCGGCGGCGTTCGAGGTCGATGTCGATGACCTTGACGAACAGCTCGTCGCCAACGGAGACAACCTGCTCGGCCAGCTCAACGTGGCGCACGGCGAGCTCGGAGATGTGGACCAGGCCTTCGATGCCGTCTTCAACGCGAACGAACGCGCCGAACGGAACCAGCTTGGTGACCTTACCCGGAACAACCTGCCCGAGGGCGTGGGTGCGGGCGAAGGTCTGCCACGGATCTTCCTGCGTAGCCTTGAGCGACAGGGAAACACGCTCGCGGTCCAGGTCGACCTCGAGAACCTCGACGGTGACTTCCTGGCCAACTTCGACAACCTCGGACGGGTGGTCGATGTGCTTCCAGGACAGCTCGGAAACGTGAACGAGGCCGTCTACGCCGCCCAGGTCCACGAAGGCACCGAAGTTGACGATGGAGGAAACGACGCCGGGACGGACCTGGCCCTTTTCCAGCTTGTTGAGGAACGTGGAGCGCACCTCGGACTGGGTCTGCTCGAGCCAGGCACGGCGGGACAGCACAACGTTGTTGCGGTTCTTGTCCAGCTCGATGATCTTGGCTTCGATCTGCTGACCGATGTACGGAGCAAGGTCGCGCACACGGCGCATCTCGACGAGGGATGCGGGCAGGAAGCCGCGCAGACCGATGTCGAGGATAAGACCACCCTTGACAACCTCGATGACGGTACCGGTAACGACACCGTCTTCTTCCTTGACCTTCTCGATGTCGCCCCAGGCACGCTCGTACTGAGCACGCTTCTTGGAGAGGATCAGGCGGCCTTCTTTGTCTTCCTTGGTGAGCACCAGGGCTTCGACGAGATCGCCAACGGAGACGACGTCTCCGGGATCAACGTCGTGCTTGATGGACAGCTCGCGGGAGGGAATGACACCTTCGGTCTTGTAACCGATGTCGAGCAGAACTTCGTCGCGGTCGACCTTGACGACGGTACCTTCGACGAGGTCTCCGTCGTTGAAGTACTTGATGGTGGCGTCGACTGCTGCGAGGAAGTCCTCAGCGGTACCGATGTCGTTAATCGCGACTACGGGGGTACCGGGCTTCTCGGTTGAGGTGATGGTCATGTAGTAGGGGCTCCGTTGTGGATAGTTAGTCGGTCAGGCAAACCGCTGCGCCCGCGTCGGCGACACGGGCACAGAACACGGCAAAACGCCGGGTCATCCTGATTTGTGGATTGTAGATGCGCGCACGTAGTGCACGCCCGTTTAGTCTAGTCGCTTTCGTGAACGGGGGTCAAAGCGCAACGGGACTGTGCATCAGTCGTCAGGGACCGGCCTAGAAGTGCGTCAGGCAGTGCGGTGCGCGTTCGACGGCGAACATGAGTCGCGCTGTCAGCGCCGCCCCGCGGGCGTGCTCGGTGATGCGCCCGGCGGCGGCCAAGGTCACCGGGCAGACCGCGCCAAGGTAGATGGATCCAAGGTCTGCGACGTCGAGGGCCAGGTCGGCTTCGGCGCCGTCCGGAGCCGGCACAACGCTGGCCTCCCCGCCGCGCACGGTCAGGGTGAACGTGCCGCCGGCGAAGCCCAGGGTATCCGTAACGCGCAGCACCAGGCTCCCGTCGGACGAGTAGCGCCTCGCGCCGAGGGCCTTGACGGTGTCCAGAATCCGGAGCCAGAGCATGTCGGCGTTCTCGGAGGACTCGATGCAGCGCGGGTCGTCCAGGGCCCACGTCAGCGGATCGTCCACGGGGGCTTCAGCCCAGGTGACCCGCTGGATCATGTCGATGCTGCCCAGGAACTGCCACAGTTCCAGGTAGCCGGATTCGGTGGCCGCCACGAGGTCGATGACTTCCATGGTGTAGGGCTTGGTGTCCCAGCCGGTGAACTTGTAGGCGACGTAGCCGTCCACTCCGCCGTCGGCGTCGTAGTGCAGGGCGCACCTGATCGCCTCGTCCTCCGCGCCGTCCCGGCCGAGGGTTCCCGAGCTGCGCTGCCGGTACGCATCCTGCCGCACAATGGAACCCGGCGTGACCCGGTGGACGCGGTCGAACACGTCCGGCGCCAGTTCCAGCAGGACTTTCCGGTCGGCGATTTCCACGGTCCCGGTGGGCGTGTGCCGCAGCCGGAACCGCGGGCCGGTGTCCACTTTGACGCTGCGTTCGAACGTCGCGACGCCGAAGCCGAACCGCCCGTAAATGGACGCCTCCGACGCCGTCAGGGCAGCCATCGCCAGGCCGTCGGCTTTCGACGCGGCCAGGTCCTCGGTCATCATCCGGCGCAGGAGCCCCTGCCGGCGGTGCGTTCCGCGGACGGTCACGGCGGTGATCAGCTGCGCTTCGAGCTGCCGGCCGTAGCCGACGTTGAGGTCCTTGCGCAGGGTGCCGAAAGTTGCCACCGGGATATCGGCGGCCAGGGAGTGCGCGGCGACGGTGCCGGTCTGGTAGACACCCGTCATCTCGCGGTTGTCCACCCGGTACATGGCCATGACCTTGTCCACGAACTCGTCCTTGTGCCGCTCGTCGTAGAACCCGACGCCGACGCCGCGCAGCCAGTCCACCCCCAGCGCGTAGTCCGGTTCGCCCTTTTCGGCCGCGCGGAACCGCCGGATCTCATACTTCTCAGCCACGTAGTTCTCCCCCTAGGAATACTGCCAATTGCCCGATCGAAGCGGGCGTCAGTGCCCGGCCTCGTACCAGCTGGAGCCGATGCCGATCTGGACGTCGAGCGGCACCGTCAGCTTCGCTGCGGCGCCCATCTGCTCCGTTACAAGCTTCTCCACGGCCTCACGCTCGCCGTGGGCCACTTCGAGGACCAGTTCATCATGGACCTGCAGCAGCATGCGCGATTTCAGGCCCTGCTCCGCCAGCGCGCCGGAGACGCCGAGCATGGCGCGTTTGATGATGTCCGCGGCGGAGCCCTGGATCGGTGAGTTCAGCGCGATGCGCTCCGCGTTCTCGCGCAGCTGGCGGTCGGTGCTGGTGAGGTCCGGCAGGTAGCGGCGGCGGCCCTCGATGGTGGCGGTGTAACCGTCGATCCTGGCCTGGTCGACCACACCGCGCAGGTAGTCGCGGACGGCGCCGAACCGGTCAAAGTAGTCCTTCATCAGGGTCCGCGCCTCATCGACCGAGATTTCGAGCTGCTTGGAGAGGCCGAACGAGGTTAGTCCGTAGGCAAGGCCATAGGACATGGCTTTGACCTTGGAACGCATCGCACTGGTCACCTGGTCGGTGGGCACATGGAAGATGTTGGAGCCCACGAACCGGTGCAGGTCTTCGCCGTCCTTGTAGGCCTGGATCAGCCCCGGATCGCCGGAAAGGTGCGCCATGATGCGCATCTCGATCTGCGAGTAGTCCGCGGACAGCAGGCAGTCATAGCCCTCGCTGACCACAAAGATGCCGCGGACCCGCCGGCCTTCCTCGCTGCGGATGGGGATGTTCTGCAGGTTCGGGTTATTGGAAGAGATCCGGCCCGTGGCTGCGACGTTCTGCGCGTAGGTGGTGTGGATCCGGCCGTCGTCCGTGACGGACTTCTTGAGCGACTCCAGCATCTGGCGCAGCTTCGAGGACTCGCGGTGCGCCATGAGCTGGACCAGGAATTCGTGGCCGGTCTTCTCCAGCAGGTTCTTCAGAGACGCGGCGTCGGTAGTGTAGCCGGACTTGATTTTCTTGGTCTTCGGCAGGCCCAGCTCCTCGAACAGCACGGTCTGCAGCTGCTTGGGTGACCCGAGGTTCACCTCATGGCCGATCGCGGCGAAGGCAAGCTCCTGGGCGTTGTCGATCACCTTGGCAAGGTCCGCCAACTGCTCGTCCATGCGCGCCATGTCGATCGCGATGCCCGCGAGTTCCATGTCGGCAAGAACCCGGCTGACAGGCAGCTCAAGGGTGGTCAGCAGGTCCTGGGCCTTGCGTTCGGCCAGTTCCGTCTCGAAGTACCGGCTCAAGGCCCGGACGACGGCGGCCACATGGACCAGCGCGCCGGCAGCGGCGGCGTCGTCCTCGCCGTCGAACGCCAGCTCGAGCTGGCCGGCCTTGGCCGCCTCGGTCGAGACGCTGATGTTGAGGTGGTGCTGGGCCAGTTCGGCGAGTTCATAGCTGCGGCGGTCGGGCTGGATGAGGTATCCGGATATTGAGGTGTCGTCCACCACGCCTTCCAGGCCAAGGCCACGGCTGGAGAGGGCCTTCAGGGCCGCTTTGTAGCCATGCATGACCTTGGCCTCGCCGGCGTCCCGGAGCCAGTCGGCCAGGACGTTTTCTGCCGCGGCGTCCTGGCTGGCGAGGTCGATGTACGCGGCCCCGTGGTCATGGACGATGGCCAGGGCGGCGGCATCTTCGCCGATCCGGCCGGGCACGACGTCGACGGCGACGGCGGACCGCTGGCCGGCACCGGACTTGAGGAAAACGGCCAGCTCGGCAGCATCCGAGGGGATCACGAAATCGGGGGTGTCGAGGCTTTCCCGCTCCGCTTCCGGAATCTCACTGCCGTAGAGGGCAAAAAGCCGGGTGCGGATGGTCTTGAATTCGAGCGCGTCGAACAACTCCTCGAGGGCCGCCTGGTCCGGCCGCGGCTCAGCCAGCTCGTCCAGCGTCACCGGCAGGTCGAGATCCGTGTGGAGCCGGTTCAGCCGTCGGTTGCGCTTGACCTCCTCCACGTTTTCGCGGAGCGAGTCCCCCACCTTTCCGCCGATCGCGTCAAGGTTCTCCAGGACCCCTTCCAGCCCGCCGTACAGGTTGATCCATTTGGCCGCCGTCTTGGGCCCGACGCCGGGGACGCCGGGGAGGTTGTCCGCCGACTCCCCCACCAGGGCGGCCAGGTCCGAATACTGGGCGGGGCTGACGAAGTACTTTTCCTGGATGGCCGTCGCATCCATCTTGGGAATGTCGCTGACGCCCTTCCTGGGGTACAGGACAAAAACGTTGTCCGTGATCAGCTGGAAAGCGTCGCGGTCGCCCGAGACGAGCAGCACCTCAAAGCCTGCTTTTTCGCCCATCGCGGCGAGGGTGGCCAGGATGTCATCAGCTTCGTAGCCGGGCATCTTGATGGTCTTGATTCCCCAGGCGCCCATGACTTTGTCGATGAGGTCAATCTGGCCGCTCATCTCCCGGGGGGTCTCGTTGCGGCCGCCCTTGTAGTCGCTGTACTCAGCCTTGCGGTGCGTGGTGTCGTCCGAGACGTCGAAGGCCACGGCGACGTGTGTCGGCTTCTGCTCTTTGATCAGGTTGATGAGCATGGACGTAAACCCGTGGATCGCGTTGGTGTGCTGCCCCGTGGCGGTGGAGAACTTGTCCGCGGGCAGCGCGAAGAACGCCCGGAAGGCCATCGAGTGCCCGTCCAGGACCAGGAGGCGGGGCTGGTCCGTGATCGGAATCACGGGCGCCTCAGTGGCGGAAACCGACCCGGCGGCCCGGCTGGATTTCCGGGCGGGCTTGGCTGCAGGCAGCGCTGCGGCCTCAGCCGCCGGGAGAAGGTCCACCGCGGCGTCTGCGGAAGGGAGGGCAGCAGACAGGGGGGCTGCAGACTGGGGGGCAGTGGAATGGGGGGCAGCGGCCGGTTTGGTAGTTTCGCTCACAGGTGCCAGCCTAGTTCCCATGACGGACAATTTCACGCCGGGCCCGTACGCGGCCGAGCTGGCGGCTGCCGGGATTCCCGAGGATTTGCATGAATGGCTGGGGCAATACGGCGTGGGCGCCCTGGTGGTGAAGATGGGAATCCATTTCCTGGAAATGAGTCCCGAGCGGACGGTGGCCACCATGCCGGTGGAAGGCAACACCCAGGTCGCCGGGATCCTGCATGGCGGCGCCCATGTGGTCCTGGCCGAAACCCTGGGCTCCTTTGCCGCCGGAATGCACGCCGGGCCGGGGCGGCAGGCGCTGGGGATCGACGTCAGCGCGACGCATCACCGGGCCATCACCACGGGCACCGTGACCGGAACGTGCACGGCCATCCACCTCGGCCGGACGCTCACCACGCACGAGGTCGTAATGACGGACGAGCTGGGCCGCCGGCTGTCCACGGCGCGCATCACCAACCTGATCCGCGACACCGGCGCGTAGGCAGCGGCACTCCCAGTCACTGGGCCGGCATTAGGCCGGGCTGCCGCCGAAACGGTAGCGCAGCTCCACGATGCCCCGGCCCATGGTGTGCGAGGACAGCAACTCCAGCGGCGCCGTCGGACCCGACATCGGCAGTACCGCCTTGCCGCTGCCCAGCACCACAGGAATGATCGAGATGATGATCTCGTCGAGCGCTCCGGCGTCCGCGAACTGGGCGGCCAGGACCCCGCCGCCGACAATCCAGACGTTCTTGTCCCCCGCGTCGGCCCTGAGGTCCTCGACGAATTCGGCCACCGGTCCGCGGACGAAGGTCACGTCGGCGCCTTTGGGGGCCGAGTGCTCGTGGTGGGTGAACACCCAGCACGGCGTCGCGGGATAGGGCCAGTTGTCCGGTTCGTGTTTCTGCAGCCAGGCATAGGTGTCGCCACCCATGACGATGCAGCCGACGTCTGCCATGAAGCCGTCGTAGCTTGCCTGCCCGCCCTCGAAACCGTCGAACTGGAGCAACCAGTCCAGATTGTCGTCGCGGGTGGCGATGAATCCGTCCAGCGAGGACGCCACGAAATACTGGAAACCAGGCATGGCCACAGCCTAGCCAATTCCTGCCACGGTGCCCATCCCGCCCCCGCGGCGGCGCGGGTGCTGCGGACGCACCGGCGCATGGGCGGCTACTTGCTGAAGTAGGGAATGATCAGATAGAGGCCGAACAGCACGGCCAGGCCGCACAGGCCGAAGCACACGTAGGCGAGCGGCCGCAGCCAGGTCGGCTTCCTTTCACTCACGTCACCGGCGATGGCGGTAAGACGGACCCCCAGGGAGTACAGGACCACGACGGTCACTGCCGCGACGAGGGTTGCGCCCGCCACCTGGACCAGTTCCAGCCACTTCATTAAAGTTCGCCCTTCGGTTCGTCCTTGGCCGTGCTGACAGACATGGCTTTCTTCTTTTTGCGGAACCGCACAGCCTGGCCGACTTCCTCGACCTCGACGGCGTTGTGGTGCCCGACGTGGGATTTCTTGGAGTGCAGGAACATGTACAGCACGGCACCTGTGCCGGCCACCGCGGCGATAACCACGCCGACGACGCCGGTCTGCACCAGCATTGCCGTGAGTGCCCCCACGATGCCGGCAGCAGGGAGGGTGAAGAGCCAGCCGAGCGCAATTCTTCCGGCTGTTCCCCAGCGGACGCTGGTGCCGCGGCGTCCCATGCCGGACCCGATGACCGAGCCGGAGGCCACCTGGGTGGTGGAAAGGGCGAACCCCAGGTGCGAGGAGGCGAGGATGGCCGAGGCCGTGCTGCTCTCGGCCGCGAAGCCCTGGGCGGGCTTGACGTCGGTGAGGCCGGATCCCATGGTGCGGATGATCCGCCAGCCGCCGGAGTACGTGCCGATCGCGATGGCGAAGGCACAGGAGGCGATGACCCAGAACTGCGGTCCGGACCCCGGCTGCTGGATGCCGGCGGCGATCAGCACGAGGGTGATGATGCCCATGGTCTTCTGCGCATCGTTGGTGCCGTGCGCGAGGGCTACGAGGCTGGACGTGAAGATCTGCCCGGTGCGGAAGCCGCCGCGCTTCTGCGTGAGCTTGCTGCCCGATTCCGGGTCGTGGCGGGAGGTCAGCGCGTAGGCCAGCTTCGTGCACAGGTAGGCCACGACGCCTGCGATGATCGGCGCGAAGATCGCGGGGAGGATCACCTTTTGCATGAGGCTCTCGAAGTTGATCGAGTGGATGCCGATGCCCGCGATGGCGGCGCCGATCAGGCCGCCGAAGAGCGCGTGCGACGAGCTCGACGGCAGGCCCTTCAGCCAGGTGATCATGTTCCAGAGGATGGCGCCCATCAGCCCGGCGAAGATGATCTCCGGGGTGATCTGGATCCCGTCCGATCCTTCCTTGATGATGCCGCCGGACACGGTCTTTGCCACTTCCGTGGACAGGAACGCCCCCACCAGGTTCAGCACCGCCGCGAGGGCGACGGCCGTTTTGGGTTTAATGGCACCGGTGGCGATGGGCGTGGCCATCGCGTTGGCGGTGTCGTGGAATCCGTTGGTGAAGTCGAAAAAGAGCGCCAAGGTTATTACCAGCGCCACCATGATGGTGATTTCCACCTGTTGCCCAATCTGCAGAGTCGACGGTCAGAGGTTTCATTCCCCGCTGCCGGCATAGTTCATCCGGGATTTACCGGGAGGATGTGCGGCGTTCAGCAAAGTAGCCTGACGCGTTAAAGCGTACGGGGCAATGGCATCAGGGCAAAAACAAGCGCCGGAGCGGCCGTGGCCAGCCCTTCCGTCAGCCAGGGTGCAGGTCGGGCGTCTTCCCGGCGTCGATCATGCCGGCGATTTTCCCCTCCAGCGCGGCCAGGGTGGCGTCCGGCAGAACAATCAGTCCGTCCAGTTCGCGCCGCGCCCGTTTGTACGCAGTTTGCCGTTCCGCCGGTGTGGCGCCGGCGTCCGAGGCGATCCGCAGCAGCTTCCGGGCCGTGGCGAGGCGTTCCCGTTCCGGTCCGGTGAAGTTGCTGTCTTTGATCCGCTTGGCTTCCCGCTCGGCGACGTCGAACGCCAGTTCGTAGCCGTTGACGGCCTCACGGTACTCCGCCAGCCGCGCCGCCGTCGTGATGTCCCCGGGTGCTGCGGGGCGCAGCCCGTCGGCCAGCCGCTTCGCCCGGAGGAAAGCCACGGTCAGGGGTTCACGCACATCGGTCATGACCGGAAAGTCGATGAGTTTTCCCACGTCAAGCTCGTAGTCGAGCCACCGCCGGTTGACGGCGTCGTGGCTGTCCATGAGCTGCCGGACCTGGGACCGGCTGGCCTGTTCCGCCTCCGCGGCCCGGTTGCGGAGCTTGTAGAGCTCCACCCGGCGGCGGTGCCGGCGTTCGCTGGCCCTGGACCAGGCGCGGGCCCAGCCTCCGAACAGCCCGCTCAACGGGAAGATAAGCCACCAGAAGTGGCCGACGAAATCGAAGAAGGGCTCCACTGCATCATCCTCCCATCCGCCCCGGGCAGGCTCAAGGGTCCGGTCACAGGGGGAGCCCCCTCGAGTGAGGAGGCTCCCCCGATGGCTGCCGGCCGCGCCGGCTGTCAGTCTTCGTGCTTCACTTTGTGCACCCTCGTGACAATCGTCGGGCACGGCACATTAAGCAGGACGGCGTGGGCCGTGGAGCCGAGCACCATCCGGGAGAATCCGCCACGGCCGCGGCTGCCGATCACCAGGAGCCGGGCCTCTTTGGCGGTTTCGACCAGCGCCTTCGCGGGCTCGGTGTCGGTCTCCAGCCGCTGGTGGACCACCAGGTCCGGGTACTTGTCCCCCAGCCCGGCGACGGATTCAGCCAGGACAATCCGGTCCTCCTCGAGGATCGATTCGGCGAGGCCGCTCTTCGGCAACTGGTTTTCGACCCAGCGTGCCGGCCTGCGGAAGGCGAGGACCACCGTCAGCTCGTCGCCGCCCTTGTCCGCTTCCGCGGCGGCGTAGTCGACCGCCTGCAGGGACTCCTCGGAGCCGTCCACACCCACCACGACGCCGGCGGCCCCGGCTGCGCGCTTCAAGGGAATCACCGCGGCGGGGATTTCCGAGGCGGAGACGATCTGGAGGGCCCGGTCCGTCAACGGACCGCCGTCCATCCAGTGCTTGTCGTGTTCGCCCACCACCACCAGGGAGGCTTCTTTGGATACCTCCCGCAGGACCGAACCGCCGCTGCCGTGGCGCAGCTGGATGTCCACCTTGACATCGGGGGCCTGCTCGCTGGCACTGGCCTGGGCCTTCTGGAGCAGTTCCATGCCCGCCTGCCTGATGATCTCGTGGTACTGGAAATCCGGAGAAATCCACCGGTCGTCCACGGCGTGGATGGCAATGACCGGAAGCTTGTCCCGGGCCGCCCGTTCCAGGGCCCACGTCAGCGCGGCCTCGCTTCCGGCTGATCCGTTGATACCGACGACGATTGGCTTGTTCATTCTGAATCCTGCTCTTTTCCATGGCGCGGACAATATGGCGCGGACAATCCTGCATCGCATGACGGGAACGGCAGCCCCGGAGTCCGCCGACACTTCAGTGTGCGCCGGGCCCTGGCCCCCGGTTAGGGCCTTAAGCCCCTCACTCCCCTTGGCGCGCCGCGCGTAGCGTCGACCCATGGAGCAGGCCCCGTTGCTGCCCGCCATTGCCTGGTTGGCGGCGTCAGAGGAACCTGCCGTGCGCCGGGCGGCGCACCTGGAGTTCCTCGGCACACCGTGGCCCGGCGGCACCGTCAACGGCGGAAGGATCGTTTCCTCCCTGCTGTCCGGGCAAACCCCCGACGGCGGCTTCGGCGTCCACCCGTACCGGAAATGGACGGGAGCGCACTGGCGGCTCGTCTCCCTCGTCGACCTGGGTGTGACCGGGGCGGATGCCCCGACGCTGCTGGACGCGGCGGGCACCGTGCTCGACTGGCTGCACAGCGATCAGCACGTCAGCCGGATCCGGACTGTGAACGGCCTGACCCGCCGCTGCGCGTCGCAGGAAGGCAATGCCCTGTACGTGTGCAGCCGGCTGGGGATGGCCGCGGATCCGCGGGTGGCCCGGCTTGCCCGGGACCTGATCCGCTGGCAGTGGCCCGACGGCGGCTGGAACTGCGACGTCGACGCCAGCGGCCGCCGCTCCTCGTTCCATGAGACGCTGCCGGCGGCCAAGGGACTCCACGCGTACTGGACTGCCAGCGGGGATCCGGCGGCCCGAGCCGGCGCAGCGCGGGCCGCTGAGCTGTTGCTCGAACACCGGCTCTTCAAATCCACCTCGACAGGGCGGCCGATCGATCCCCGCTGGGTCAAGCTGCGGTACCCCGAGTTCTGGCACTACGGCATCCTTCCGGCCCTGCTGCTTATGTCCCGGATGGGGCTGGCGGGAGACCCGCGGGCCCAGGAAGCGGCCGGCGTGCTGCGGGGCAAGATGCTGCCGGACGGGCGGTGGCCGGTCGAGGGCGCCTGGTGGAATCCGCCGGGGGCAAGGGGCCAGCCGGACGTGACTGATTGGGGCCGGACGGGACCCAACGAATTCGTCACCCTCAGCGCCGTGCGGATCCTCTCCCGCGGCGCGCTGCCGGGTGCCGCCCCCACCGCCGATCCCTTGGGATTGGCCCGGTCGCATGCCTGAGCAGCCGCCGGCCCCCGCCGGACGGGCGTTCCTGCTGGCCGGAGCACTCAGCGGCTTGCTTTCCGCCGCACTCGGCGTGGCCGGCGGCCTGCTGGAAGGGGCTCTGACGGGGCCATGGCCGGACGCCGCGGACCCCGGCTACGCGGACTACCTGGTGGCGAACCGCGGCCCGATCCTCGCCCAGAGCATGCTCTTCGTTTTCAGCTCCGCGGCGCTGCTGTGGTTCCTCGGCTTCGTCCGGGCCAGGCTGCTCCGCGCCGAGCCGGCGCCGGGCACGGTGTCCGGCATCGCCTTCGCCGCCGGGGTCTTGGCGGTGGGGCTGAACATTCTCGGCCAGGCCGCCCAGATCACCCTGACGTTGCCCTCACAGGCCCGGGTCCCTCCGGACGTCGCCGCCGCAGTGGCGGATCTGTGCCTCGTCACCCTGAACCTCGCCAACCTGCCCGCCGGCGTGATGTTCCTGGCCATCGCGCTGCTGTCGTTCCGGCTGCTGGCCTATCCCCGATGGCTGGGCTGGATCGCCGCCGCGGCGGCCACGGCGGCGTTCGTTTCCACGCTGTCGCTGGTCCCGGCCGACGGCCCGTTGTCCCCGACCGGCGCCCTGACCACCGCGCTGCGGCTGGTGCCGCTGTTCTGGTACGTCCCGGCCGCCGTCGTAATGCTGCGGCGGGCCGGGAACCCGCCGCGGACGGCTGGTTAGAAACCGGTGGGCTCCGTCTCGAATTCCGGTTCCCGCGGGGGTCCTTCATGGTGCACGGGGCGCAGCGCCGCGGTGCGCTCGAACCAGATCAGCGCGTCGTAGCGTTCGCCAATCCGCGTCGGAACGTAGTTGCCCAGCTCCCGCTCGGGATGGTAGACCACACCGATCGCCCGATGGCCGAGCCAGGTGGAAAGCCACGGCCCTGACCTGTCCTCGCCGAAATCCAGCACCGACGGCACACCCAGGGCCTCATGCAGGAAATCTTCGTGGCTGCCCGCACGCGCCGGCGGAACCGGGAGGATCCGCTCCGGACGGCCCCAGGCCTCCGCCGCGATCACCTCGCCCCGGTGGGAGGCAAGGCCCACCAGCATCACCCCGTCCGCGGCGTGCCGCTCGCGCAGCAGCTGCCCCACATTGACGAGGCCGTCCTGGGCCATGTCCGTGGCCCGGGCGTCCCCCACGTGGGTGTTGTGCTCCCAGATCAGGCCCTTGGATTCCGGACCGAGGTGCTTGCTGAGCCGGTCGATGGTGTCAGCCATGTGGTGGTCCCGGATGTTCCAGGACCGGCGGTCGCCGCGGACCATGATCCGGTAGTAGTGCTCGGCGTTCGCAGCCACCTCGGCGTTCTGCACGGCATCGAACGCCGCCTCGTCGTGGTCGCCCGGACTGGACACCCGGTTCCTGACTTCGGTGAGGAGGGCGATGACGTCGGCTTCACAGGACTGTGGCACCAGCCGGGTGCTCCAGGCGTACTTGTGCGGGTCCTCGTGGTGGGGCAGGAAGCACTCCCAGGCGCGCATGGCCGCGGGGACCGCGCCGGGATCGTTGTCCTCCAGCCAGCCGATGATCTCGCGGAGCGAATCCCACAGGGAGTACACATCGAGTCCGTAGAAGCCGACCCGCCGGTTCAGCGGGCGGCCGAGGTTCCAGGTCCGGAGCCAGTCCAGGAACGCGGCGATTTCCTCGTTCGCCCACATCCAGGTCGGCCAGCGCTCAAACCCGGCGAGCAGGGCATGGACGCCCAGGTCCCGTCCCGTCTCGCCCCGTACCCAGCCGTTGATCCGCCAGCAATCGGGCCAGTCCCCCTCCACGCCGATCCAGTTGTAGCCTTCCTCTTCGATCAGGCGCCTGCTGAGGGTGTCGCGCCAGGTGTAGAACTCATGGGTGCCGTGCGAGGCTTCGCCGATGGCGACGAACCGGCAGTCCGCCGCACGCCGGACCAGGCCGCTGAGGTCCCGGTCGGTCGTCAGCGGCCGGGCCAGCGAGTGGATTTCGGCCAGGACCGCGGACCTCCGGACTCCGGACGTCACCGGGGATCCTCGAGGGAGATCTTTTCGAGGTGCTCCGGAACCCGCGCCTGCCAGCCCAGCTCACGCTTGATCCTGAGACGCAGGGCATCCGAGGCGTCGGGTTCGCCGTGGGTGATGTACGTCATCCGAGGTTCCCTTTCCGCGGTCTTCATCCAGGCGATGATTCCGTCGGCGTCGGCATGCGCGGACAGGCTTTCCATCTGGACCACCTCGGCCCGGATCCTGATGTCCTCGCCGTAGATGCGGAGCTCGCGCTCGCCGGCGGCGAGGGAGGCGCCCCGCGTGCCGCCGGCCTGGTAGCCGCTGAGGATCACGGCATTCTTCGGGTCCGGCCCGTAGGCGGCAATGTGGTGGAGGATCCTTCCGCCGGTGAGCATTCCGCTGGCGGAGATGATGATCATCGGACCGCCGCGCAGGTTCAGTAGCTTGGATTCATCGACCGAGCGGGTGAGCTTGGCCAGTTTGTACATGTTCATGTATTCCTGCTCCTTGAGCCGGTGCTCCTCGGGGTGCCGCTGGTACATTCCGGATGCGTCGATGGCCATCGGACTGTTGAGGTACACGGGGATGTCCGGGATCAGGTTCTTGCTCCGGAGGCGGGAGAGGTGCAGCATCAGCGTTTCGGCGCGGCCGACGGCGAACGCGGCGAACAGCACCACGCCTCCGCGCTTCGCGACCCGGTTGATGATCTCCCCCAGCTGCTGTTCGGGATCGACGGTGGAGTGCGACCGGTTCCCGTAGGTGGACTCCGTGACAAGGACGTCGGCCTCCCCCATGGGCCGGGGCGGCTTCATCAGCGGGTCGTCCGTCCGGCCCAGATCCCCGGTGAAGTGCACAGAGTCCGGGCCGATCCGCACCCGGACCTGGGCGGCGCCCAGGATATGGCCGGCCGGCAGGAACGTCAGCTCCATCCCTCCGCCCAGCTCCAGGGGGTCGTCGAAATCCTGGACCTTGAAGCTGTTGAGGGCCTTGACGGCGTCGGCCGCGGTGTAGAGCGGCAGCGCAGGACTGTGCCTGGTCGATCCCCGGTGGGTGGCGTACCGGGCCTCCTCCTCCTGCAGGTAACCGCTGTCGGGGAGGAGGAGCTTGCACAGGTCCGTGGTGCCGTCGGTGGCGATGACCGGGCCGCTGAACCCATCCCGCACCAGCGCGGGAACGTAGCCGGTGTGGTCCAGGTGCGCGTGGGTCAAGACCACGGCGTTGATCGAGTGCGGGGGGACCGGGAAGGGCGCCCGGTTGCGTTCCCGGCTGCGTTTGTAGCCCTGGAACAGACCGCAGTCCACCAGGACCCGTTTCCCGCCGGCCTCGAGCAGGTACCTGGAGCCGGTGACGGTGTCGGTGGCTCCGAGGAAACGGAGGGTGGGCTGCTGGTGCTTCATGGTGCTCCCGTTCCCGGCTGGAATGTCCTGCAACGACACGCAGGAGCACGGCTGACCCGCGCAGGTGGCATACCCCAGCTTCCGCCCGCCCCGGGCCGGCCCCTAGGGCCAAAAGTCACCAACGGCCAGCGTCCGCACGCGTCCCGCGGCAGGCCCGGCCACGGTCACCGCCGCGGTGGGACTCCGGCACCGGTAGGCTTTTCCGGCAGGCTCTTTGGCCCGCGCAGGCGGATTCCAGTGGCAAGGACGGATCATGAAGAAGAAATCCCCGCGGACAGCCGCTAAGGGCACAGGGTTGGACAGCGGAACCCAGCCGCCGGCGCCGCCCTGGAGCGACCGCCCGTGGACCGGTTCCTACGGGCCGGGGGTGCCGGCGCAGCTCGTGCTCCCCACGGGTTCGCTCGTGGACCTCATGGACACGTCCGTCCGCCACTACGGGTCGAAGACCGCCCTGGAATTCTTCGGCGCCCGCACGAGCTACCGCGAGCTGGGCACCCTGATCAGCCGGGCGGCGGCCGGCCTGCAGAAACTGGGGGTGAAGGCCGGCGACCGGGTCGCCCTGGTCATGCCGAACTGCCCGCAGCACATTGTTGCCTTCCATGCCGTGCTGCGCCTCGGCGCCGTCGTCGTCGAGCACAATCCCCTCTACACCGAACGGGAACTCCGCCACCAGTTCGAGGACCACGGGGCTGTCGTCGCGATCGTCTGGGACAAGGCGGCGGAGCGGGTCCGCCAGCTGCCGGCCGACGTCGGGCTCCGCAGTATTGTCTCGGTGGAACTGGTCCCGGCGATGCCGCTGCTGCAGCGGCTGGCACTGCGGCTGCCGGTCCCCGCAGCCCGCAAGGCCCGCGCCGCCCTTTCCGTGGGCAAGGACGAGCGGCGGGCACGGCCGGCTCCCGCCGTGCGGCCCGTGCTGCCGTGGCGGGAGCTCCTCGACGCCGGGGAACTCAGGAAAAAGCATCCGCGCCCGTCGGCCGGGGACCTCGCCGTCCTCCAGTACACCTCCGGCACCACCGGCCTGCCCAAGGGGGCCATGCTCACCCACGCCAACCTGCAGGCGAACGCCGCCCAGGGCCGGGCCTGGGTTCCGGGGCTCAAGGACGGCCGGGAAACCGTGTACGCGGTGCTGCCGATGTTCCACGCGTACGGCCTGACCCTTTGCATGACCTTCGCGCTGAGCATCGGCGCGAAGCTGGTCCTGTTCCCCAAGTTCGACGTCGACCTCGTGCTGAAGGCGCTCAAGAAGTCCCCCGCGACCTTCCTGCCGGCGGTGCCGCCGATCTACGACCGGATCGCCGCCGCTGCGGCGGAACGCGGGATCGGACTGGACAGTATCCGGTTCTCGATCTCCGGCGCCATGAACCTGCCGACGGCGACGGTGGAGACCTGGGAGAAGGCGACCGGCGGCTTCCTGATCGAGGGCTACGGACTGACCGAAACGTCGCCCATCGCGATCGGCAACCCGTTTGGCCCCAGCCGCAAGCCGGGCACCGTCGGGGTGCCCTTCCCGCTGACCGACATCCGGGTGGTGGACCCGAAAAACACGGCGCTGGACCGCGCCCCCGGCGAGGAAGGGGAACTTCTGATCCGCGGCCCCCAGGTGTTCGCCGGCTACTGGAACCGGCCGGAGGAAACCGAGGAGGCGCTGCTCGACGGCGGCTGGTTCCGGACCGGTGACATCGTCTCGGTGGATGACGACTACTTCGTCACGGTCCGGGACCGGATCAAGGAACTGATCATTACGGGAGGCTTCAACGTCTCGCCCAGTGAGGTGGAGGACGTCATCGCCACCTTCCCGGGCGTTGCGGACGTCTCCGTGGTCGGCCTGCCGCGCCCGGGAGGTGGCGAGGACGTGGTCGCCGCCGTGGTGCCGATCCCTGGCACCACCATCGATCCGGACGCGCTCCTGGCCTTCGCCCGGAAAAACCTGACCGCCTACAAGGTGCCGCGCCGGGTGGCGGTGCTCGATTCCCTGCCCCGCTCGCTGATCGGCAAGGTCCTCCGCCGGGAAATCCGGGACACGCTGGTGGCGGGGTACTGAGCCGTTTCCTCCATCACGGCCCGTCGATTCCGGTCCCTGGGGCCGCCCCAGGCCGCAGTCGCTCGCCGATAAACTCGATGGTCCGGTCCAGGGCCGCCCTGGTCGGGTGCCCGGGGGTGTCCACCAGGTCCACGGTCAGGACGCAGTGCGCTGACTGTTCTATGCCGAACGGATTCCCCGGCGACGAGTCGACTTCAATGCTTTCGAAACTCTCCCCGAATTCGCGCCGCATCGTCTCGAAACGCGCCGCCGGGCATGCCCGGTCGTTGCTGAACCGTAGGCCGAGCAGCCCAAGCCCCGCACCGGTCCGCGCCTTCACCCGGGCCAGTTCGCCGTCGTCGAGCCCGACGGCGGCACGCCGCCGCGCGGTCAGGCCCGCCGGCAGGGCGGGCTGGCTCATCACCGGAGCCAGCACCGCGGGTTCCAGCGCCATGGCCAGGGCGAAGCTTCCCGTCATGCACATGCCGATCGCCCCGACGCCGGGACCGCCGCATTCCTGATGCGCCTGGGCGGCGAGGGCCCGCAGCCAACTGGTGGCCGGGCTGCTCCGGTTCGCCAGCACAGCGAATTCGCGGGAAATGCAGACCTTCGCGATGGCCTTCGCGATGGCACGGCCGCCCACTGCTTCGCCGGGCTGCCCGAACATTGAGGGCAGGTACACGGTGTACCCCCGGCCGGTCAGGCGGCGTGCGAGGTCCAGCACCCCCGGATGGATCCCGGGGACCTCATGGATCAGGACCACTGCCGGGCCCGCCCCGGCCCGGAAGACCTGGTGGCTGATGCCGCCGTGGCTGAAGTCCGACTCCGTAAAACCCTCCAGCGTTTCCCGCTGCTTCGGCATGGACGGCCCCCTTCGGTTTCCGCGGCAGTTTTTCGAATCGGTCCGCCCCGCGTACCGCACATGCTACGGAACGGCAGCGCCGCCGTCGACGGCAGATCCCTTGCGGCGCTCCATGCCAGCTGGTAGGCCTGTAATGGGCCTACAGGTAGGGTGCCTTGTAATAGAGAAGCGCCGGAGTAGAGACGCGCCGGCCTGAACGGGCGGTGGTTGCAGAAGGGAAGTTCACGTGACCCGCAAGAATCCCATGGTCGAGGAAAACGACGAAAAGGACCTGGAGGTCGGAGACGGTCCAAAGGACTGGGTCGCCGGCATTCCGGGGGTGCTGCACTCCATGAAGCCCGCGATCGAGCAAATGGGCCTGAACCGCACGCGCAAGACCGTCCTGGCGATGAACCAGAAGCACGGCTTCGACTGCCCCAGCTGCGCGTGGCCGGACCCCAGCCACCGCAAGGCCTTCGAGTTCTGCGAAAACGGCGCCAAGGCCGTCACCTGGGAGGCGACGCCGGTGGTCATCGCCCCGGAGTTCTGGGCGGAGCACTCCGTGAGCGAACTGCGGAGCCGCTCCGAGTACTGGCTGGGCATGCAGGGCCGGCTCACGGAACCGGTCCACAAGCCGGCCGGTGAGGACCACTACAAGCCGGTCACCTGGCCCGAGGCCATCCGGATCATCGCGGACAAGCTCAAAAGCCTGGACTCACCGGACGAGGCCGCCTTCTACACCAGCGGCCGCACGTCCAACGAGGCTGCCTTCCTCTACCAGCTGATGGTCCGCGGCTACGGCACCAACAACCTGCCGGACTGCTCCAACATGTGCCACGAATCCTCGGGCTGGGCAATGGGCCAGACCATCGGCATCGGCAAAGCCACGGTCAGCTTCGACGACTACGCGCGCGCGGACCTGATCATCGTGATGGGCCAGAATCCGGGCACCAACCACCCGCGCATGCTGACGGAGCTCGAGGCGTGCAAGGACAACGGCGGCCAGATCGTCGCCGTCAATCCGCTGCCCGAGGCGGGCCTCCGCCGCTACAAGAACCCGCAGAAAGTCAAGGGCATCGTCGGCCGCGGCACGGAGATCGCGGACCAGTTCCTGCATATCCGCATCGGCGGCGACATGGCGCTGCTGCAGGCCCTCTCCAAGCGGGTGTTCGACGCCGAGGCCCGCAATCCGGGCACCGTCCTGGACCACGCGTTCCTCGCCGAGCACTGCGAAGGCCTGGCGGAGCTCAAGGAACACCTCAGCCTGCTGGACGAGGAGGCGGTCCTGGAGGCCACCGGCCTGCGTGCCGAGGAAATCGATGAACTCGCCGCCCGCTACCTGAAGGCCGAGAAAGTCATCATCACCTGGGCCATGGGCATCACGCAGCAGAAGAAGGGTGTGGCCACGATCAAGGAGATCATCAACCTGCTCCTGCTGCGCGGCAACATCGGCAAGCCGGGCGCCGGAGCGTCCCCCATCCGGGGCCACAGCAACGTCCAGGGCGACCGCACCATGGGCATCTGGGAGCAGATGCCGCAGTCCTTTATGGACTCCCTCGCCGAGGAATTCGGGTTCGAGCCTCCCCGCGAACACGGTGTGGACGCCGTGGAAACCATCAACAAGATGCGCGACGGCGGGATCCGCGCCTTCGTGGCGCTCGGCGGCAATTTCGTGGGCGCCATCTCTGACACGAACGCCGCTGAAGCGGCCATGCAGAACACCGAACTATCGGTGCAGATCTCGACGAAACTCAACCGGTCCCATACGGTGACCGGGGCGGAAGCGCTGATCCTGCCCACGATGGGCCGCAGCGAGATCGATATCCAGGAGTCGGGGCAGCAGTTCGTCTCGGTCGAGGACACCGTCTGCGCCGTGCACCCCTCCTGGGGCAGTGTTGAACCGGTCTCGCACCATCTCCTGTCCGAGCCAGCCATTGTCAGCCGGCTTGGCAAGGCACTGGTCGGGGACAAGGTCAAGGCCGACTGGGACGGTTTCGAGAAGAACTACGACCTGATCCGGGACCACATCTCACGGGTCGTTGGCGGCTGCGAGAACTACAACGAGCGGATCCGGCACGAGGGCGGCTTCATCCTGGCGAACGGGCCGCGGGATTCCCGCACGTTCCCCACCCCGACGGGCAAGGCCGTCCTGACCGTCAACCACCTGGAGCATGTTGAGAGGCCGGAGGGCACCCTGATCCTGCAGAGCATGCGCTCCCATGACCAGTTCAACACCACGATCTACGGCCACAACGACCGCTACCGGGGCATCAAGAAGGGCCGCCACGTGGTGTTCGTCAACCCGGACGACATCGCCGAGCTGGGGCTGGCCGACGGAATGTTCGTGGATATCCGGGGCGAGTACAAGGACGGCGTGGAGCGGATGGTCCGCAAGTTCCGGGTGGTCTCCTACCCCACCGCCCGTGGCTGCGCGGCCGCGTACTACCCGGAGGCCAATGTGCTGGTGCCGCTGAACAGCACGGCCGAAGGCAGCAACACGCCGGTGTCCAAAGCAGTCATTGTCAGGCTCCACCCCAGCGCGGACCAGAGCCCGGACGGTTCGGCTGCCGTGGCGTCCGGCGCGGCCCAGAAGCCGTAGGCTCACCACCCCACGGGACATGCCCAGTCCTGGCCGCGGGCACCGGACATAATGTCCACATGTCCATGCCCGGGCACACAGGGAGG
>DATIUQ010000038.1:0-2052 GCA_035466775.1 Arthrobacter sp. | reverse complement strand
CGCCCTCGCGGGCGATGGTGATGTCCAGGTCGTACTCTCCTGCTGCCTCGGCAAAGATGGCGGCGGGGCGGGCGTGCAGGCCCACGCGGCTGGCGACGGTTGCTGTGCGTTCTGGCATTGTTGCTCCTTAGTCTTCCGGCGGCTGGTTGAAATGCCGGGGTAGAGGTAGTGGGTGAGGCAGGTCAGACGGTTGCTGGGACGGTTTCCACCGTAGCAGCGCTCTTGGGGGCGGCCCAGCGCTTGAGGCCGATCACGGCCAGGGCGGTCACGATGGCACCGGCGACGATCGAGAGGACGAACATCAGCACGTTGCCGATCGCGAAGAACACGAAGATGCCGCCATGGGGAGCCTGCGAGGTGACCCCGAAGGCCATGGTCAGCGCGCCGGTCAGCGCGCCGCCCAGCATGCTGGCAGGAATGACGCGGAGCGGATCAGCAGCAGCGAACGGGATAGCGCCTTCGGAGATGAAGGATGCACCCAGCAGCCAGGCAGCCTTGCCGTTTTCGCGCTCAGCCAGGCTGAAGAGCTTGCGGTCCAGGACGGTGGCCAGGGCCATTGCCAGAGGGGGCACCATGCCGGCGGCCATGACCGTTGCCATGATCTGCCACGGCGCCTGGTTGTCCGCGCTGCCGGCGCTGAGTCCCGCAACGGCGAAGGCGTAGGCCACCTTGTTGACGGGACCGCCCAGGTCGAAGCACATCATGAGGCCAAGGATGATGCCCAGGACCACGGCGGAAGCGCCGGTCATGCCGGAGAGCCAGCCGTTAAGGGCGGTGGTGAGGCCGGCGATGGGGCCGCCGAGCAGCAGGAACATGAGTCCGGAAGCCGCGATGGAGGCGAGCAGCGGGATGATGACCACGGGCATGAGGCCGCGCAGCCAGCGGGGAACCTGCCAGGTGCCGATCACGTGGGCAACGTAGCCGGCCAGGAGGCCGCCCACGATGCCGCCGAGGAAGCCGGCACCCATGAAACCGGAGACTGCACCGGCCACGAAGCCGGGGGCGATGCCGGGCCTGTCAGCAATGGCGTAGGCGATGTAGCCGGCCAGCGCCGGGACCAGGAAGCCCATGGACAGGGCGCCGATCTTGAACAGGACTGCGCCCAGGTAAGCGGCGAGTCCGCCCTCGGGAAGGTTGCCGAAGTTGTTCTCCACAACCACCTTGTCCGCGACTTCGGTGATGTCGTAACCACCCAGGAGGAAGCCCAGGGCGATCAGGAGGCCACCGCCGGCCACGAACGGGATCATGTAGCTCACGCCGGTGAGCAGGGCCCTCTTCAGCTTCTGGCCGATGTGCTCGCCCTTTTCGGCGGCGGCCTGCTCAGCCTGTTCCTCGGCACCGAAGTGCGGGACGCGCCGCGCGTTCGGGTCCGAGGCTGCGGCCAGCGCCTCCTGGACCATCTTGGCGGGTTCGTCGATGCCCCGCTTCACAGGGGCGTTGATGACCGGTTTGCCGGCGAAGCGCTCCTTGCCGCGTACGTCCACGTCCACCGCGAAAATTACGGCGTCGGCGGCAGCAATGACGGCGGGATCCAGCGGCTTGGCGCCGGAGGAACCCTGGGTTTCCACCTGCAGGTCGACGCCGGCCTCCTGGGCAGCGGCCACCAGGGAATCGGCTGCCATGTAGGTGTGTGCGATGCCGGTGGGGCAGGCGGTCACGGCCACGAGGCGCTTGGGACCGGCCGGGGCTGGTCCGGCCGTAGCCGCGCCGGCCGGAGCCGTGCCGGAAGCAGCGGCGCCAGAGCCCGCCGAAGCAGTGCCTGCCGACGCCCCCGCGGACGCGCCGGAAGCAACAGCTTCAGCGGGTACCGCGGCTGCATGGGCTGCAGGCTTGTCGGCCAGCGCACCGTCCACCAGTTCCACGATCTCTTCGCGGGATGAGGCGTTGCGCAGGGCCGTGGTGAAGTCCTTTTTGATCAGGGACCTGGCCAGCTTCGAGAGCAGCTTCAGGTGCTCCTGGTCGGCTCCGTCCGGGGCTGCGATGAAGAAGACCAGGTCCGCCGGGCCGTCCTTGGCTCCGAAGTCCACCTTGGGATTGAGGCGGGCCATGGCC
>DATIUQ010000037.1:0-8933 GCA_035466775.1 Arthrobacter sp. | reverse complement strand
CGGCCGTACTGACGACGGGACATTCAGGGGATACTCCCCTCCGTACGAAATAGTGAAACATACTTCACCTATTGGGGCAAGGGCGGACGGCTGCCCGGATCACCCCCGGCGGGGGATGCACCGGGCACGGGTGCCCGGCAGAGTGCAGTTATGACCGAGACCCGACAGCCGAGGACGGGATGGCTGCGCCGGCTGATGCCAGGCGTCGACGTCGCCGCGACCTACCAGCGGAGCTGGTTCGGCAAGGACATCGTCGCCGGAATCGTCCTGGCGACGCTGCTGGTGCCCCAGGGCATGGCGTACGCGGAGCTGGCTGGGCTGCCTCCGATCACCGGGCTGTACACCACCGTCCTGTGCCTGTTCGCCTACGCGGTCTTCGGCCCGTCCCGCATCCTCGTGCTGGGGCCGGACTCCTCGCTCGGCCCGATGATCGCGGCGACGGTCCTGCCGCTCGTTGCGTCCGACGGCGACCCGCAGAAGGCGGTGGTCCTCGCGTCGATGCTCGCGCTCATGGTCGGCGTCATCATGGTCCTCGCCTCCGTCGCGAAACTCGGCTTCATCGCGGACCTCATCTCCAAGCCCACGATGATCGGGTACATGAACGGACTGGCGGTCACCATCCTGGTCGGCCAGCTCCCGAAGCTCTTCGGCTTCAAGGTGGACAGCGAAAGCTTTCTCGGTGACGTGGTTGGCTTCGTCGAGGGCGTGGCCACTGGCCAGACGGTGCTGGCCGCGGCCGCCGTCGGCATCTCCGGAATTGTGCTGATCCTTGCGCTGCAGCGGTGGCTGCCCAAGGTCCCGTCGGTGCTGGTGATGGTGGTGCTCGCGATCGGGGCGACGACGATCTTCGGTCTCGCCGACCGGGGCGTCTCACTTGTCGGGGAACTCCCGCAGGGCTTCCCGCCGTTCACCATCCCCTATCTGGAGTTCTCGGACATTGCCCTGATGTTCGCCGGCGCCCTCGGCATCGCGCTGGTGTCCCTGACGGACACGATCTCGACGGCGTCGGCGTTCGCCGCGCGCTCCGGCGACGAGATCCGCGGCAACCAGGAAATGATCGGCATCGGGGCGGCGAACCTCGCCGCGGGCCTGTTCCAGGGTTTCCCGGTGAGCACCAGCGGCTCCCGGACCGCCGTGGCGGAACGCTCCGGCTCAAAGACCCAGCTCACGGGCGTGACGGGCGCCGTGCTGATCATCCTGATGCTGGTGCTGCTGCCGGGGCTGTTCCGGAACCTGCCGCAGCCGGCCCTCGCGGCCATTGTGATCACCGCATCAATATCCCTCGCCGACATCCCCGGCACGGTGCGCCTCTGGCACCAGCGCAAAACCGAGTTCAATCTTTCGATCGCGGCCTTCCTCGGGGTGACGCTGCTGGGGGTCCTGCCCGGCATCGGCATTGCGGTGGGGCTATCCATCCTCAACATCTTCCGCCGGGCGTGGTGGCCCTACGAGACGGTGATCGGCCGGGTGCCCGGCGTCGAGGGGTTCCATGACGTGCACTTCCACCCGGACGCGAAGCACCTGCCCGGCCTGGTGATCTACCGGTTCGACGCGCCGCTGTTCTTCGCCAACGTCAGGCCGTTCCGCGAAAATATCCGGCGGCTGGCACGGACCGACCCCAGGCCGCGATGGATCGTCATCGCGGCCGAGCCCATCACGGACGTGGACACCACTGCCTCGGACGTGTTGCTAGAGCTGGACGAGGAGCTGAACGCGCAGGGCACGTCGCTGGTGTTCGCGGAGCTCAAGCACGGGGTCCGGACGAAGATCGAGCGCTACGAACTGACCCGCCAAATCGATCCCCGCCACTTTTACCGCACCATCGACGCGGCCGTGGCCGCTTACATGGCAGAGACCGGCGCCGACTGGAGCGCCGGGGACTAACCGGGCCGGAGTGCGGCCCGCCGGCGTTACTTCGAGGTGCCAGCCGGCGCGAGTATGCGGCGCAGGAGGGTGGCTGTCAGCCAGGTGACGGCGCTACACACCGCGACGCCCCAGACGATGTCCGTTACGGCCACCACGGCCGGGAAATCCTTGAGGACCGCAAGCGCGGTCAGGGCCCAGGTTGCGTAGGTGAAGAAGCCGAACAGGGCGGCGCCGGTAACGCGCTCCCGCATCGTGGCGTCCGGGTCGTTGGGCCGGATGCCGAAGTGCACAATCCCGACGACATAGATCAGGTAGAAGGCGACGGCCCCGGCGATGTTGGCGCTGGGCGCCAGCAGCTCGCCGATCTGGCTTTGGTACTGGTTGTTCGCCACCGTGCTGATCCAGACGACGTCGACGGCGGCGAAGACCACCGCGGCGACCGCGTACGAGAGCAGCCATCTCTTGGTCCGGGCGTTCATGCTTGGCTCCTCGTGTCGGCGTAAAGGTTTTCGACGATGTGGTGGGTGCGCGCGGTGAAGGCGCCGCGCTTGAGTTTCATGGTGGGGGTCACGATGCCACCGGCCTCACTGAGGTCGGTGAGCAGCAACACGAAGCGGCGCACCTGTTCGGACCGCGCGATCTTGGCGTTGGCAGCACTGACGGCCCGGCCAACCGCGGTGAGGAGCCGGGCGTCGTCGATCTGGACGGCGCCGCCGTCGTCCGGGATCCGCAGGCCGGCCAGACCGGCGATGCCCTCACGCTCCGCCCACGCCGCGACGGATTCAGGGTCCAGCAGCACGAGGCCGCCCAGGAAGGGTTTGCCCTCGCCTACCATCACGGCGTGCGCCACGAGGGGGTCGCCCTCGACGTGGCTTTCCCAGATGGCGGGGGAGACGGTCTTGCCACCTGCGGTGACGATCACGTCCTTGATGCGGCCTTTGAGGGTGAGGCGCCCCTGTCCGTCGAGCTCGCCGAGGTCCCCGGTGCGGAAGTACCCGTCCGTGAACGCATCAGCGTTGTCCGCCGGCCTGCGGTAGCCGGCGAACACGCCGACGCCGCGGGCCAGCACCTCGCCCTGGTCCGACAGGCGCACGGTGGTTCCCGGCATGGGAATCCCCACGGTCCCGGCCTTGATCGCTCCGGGCATGTTCCCGGTCAGCGGGGCGGTCGTTTCGGTGAGGCCGTAGCCCTCGATGACCGGCAGGCCCAGGCCGCGGAAGAAGAGGGACAGCTCTGCGTCGAGCGCGGCGGCGCCGGAAAGCAGGTAGTCCAGGCGGCCGCCCATGAGCGTCCGGAGCCGGGTGTAAAACAGGCGGTCGAACAGTGCGTGTCTGATCCGCAGGCCCAGCGCTGCTCTGGCGGCAGGGTCGGCGTCCCGGGCTTCGGCGAACCGGCCCCACGCGACCGCGGTTCCTTGCGCGGATGCCCACACCCGTCCGAGGTGCTTTTCCGCCGCGGCAGCCGCGGCGGATGCCTGGATCTTCTGCAGGACGCGCGGGACCACCACGAGGAACGTGGGCTTCAGGACGCCGAGGGCCGGCACCACGTCACGCGGGTCGGACAAGTGCGCGATGCGCATGCCGTTGGCCAGGCACGTCAACTGCAGGCCACGGGCCAGCACGTGGGCCATCGGCAGGAAAATGATGGTGTTGCCGGATTCGCGGACCACTTCCGTGTAGGCCGCGGCCACGTTGAGCACCTGGCCGACAAAGTTGCCATGGGTGATGAGGGCGCCCTTGGGCGCGGCGGTAGTGCCGGAGGTGTAGACGATGGTGGCCACCGCGTCGAGGCCAGCCAGCAGCCGCCGCTCCTCGACGTCGCTGTCGGCGACGCCGGCGCCGCGGGCCACGAGGTCGGCCAGGTCCGCTCCCGCGCTGGCGTCCATCGTCCAGATCCCCAGGGCGCGGATCCCTGCCTGGTCGAAGCCGTGCTTCAACAGGTCGGCATGCCCAGCAGTGCCGGCGATCGCGAGCCGCACGTCGGCGTCGGCGAGTATGGCGGTCACCTGCGGGGCGGCCGACGTCTCGTAGATCGGGACGACGACGGCGCCCGCGAACCACGCTGCCATGTCCGCCAGCGCCCATTCGTACCGGGTGGGAGACATGATGGCGAGAGATTCGCCGGGCTGGAGGCCGGACGCGATGAAGCCCTTGGCCAGGGCGCGGACCTCGGCAACGAACTGCCCGGTGGTCACCTGGCGCCAGGGGTCAGTGATCGCGGCGCCCTCCGAGCGCACTTCGAAGGCGATGTGCTCGGGGGAGGTCCGGAACCGCTGCATCAGCAGTTCGGTCGCGTTCCGGTGGCCGGACGCCTCAACCAGCAGCGGGGTGGCGAACTCTTTCATTGGGCGTCCTTTTCCGAAAGTGTGTGCAGGTGGTGCCGGATCAGGTGCTGGGCGAACTCGAGGAAGTCCACGACGGCGGTCTGCTGGTCAGCGGGCAGGGCCTTCATGTGCTCATTGGTGGCGGTCATGAGGGGCCGCATAAGGTCCGTGAGTCCACGGTTGGCGGCAGGGGTGACGCTCACCTGGACGTGGCGTCGGTCATCGGTGCTCCGGTGGCGTTCCATGTAGCCGCGGGACTCCATCCGGCTTACGATCGCGGTGGCGGTGGCCGGGGTTGCCCCCAGATCCGCGGCGAGTTGGCCCACCGTCACCAGTCCCGATTGTGCGAGCGCCGACAAGGCGCGGTAGTCGGTGAGATTCAGCCCCATGACGCGAGCGATTTCCCGCTCGGTTTCGTTGGCGAGGGTGAACAGGCTCTGCAGGGCCAGCGTGGCCGGGTGTTGCTGCGACGCGGTCATGTCCACTCCTTCGGTTCCGAATTCCAATTGCAGTCAATCTTGTTCGATGATCTATTATTCAATCATATTTGATCATTTACTAGGATTGCCACAACTGCTGATGCCAGCCGGCACCTCTTGGGTCGTGCCGGCTGTGGCCCGATCCGCGTGTGAAAGGAACTTCCTGATGAAGGAATCAGACCGTAAGTCGCTCATCGCCCTCCCCGTGGTGGTGCTGCTGGCGGCCCTCCTTGCCGTGGCAGGATCCCAAGGCGGTGCCACCTTGGGCGGAATTCCCGTCTTCGCCCTGGCCGTGGGTGCGGCGTTCGTTATTCAGTGGGCGGTGTTCATCCCCTCCTTCAAAGCCCAGACCGAGAAGTTCTATGACTTGACGGGTTCCCTGACCTACATCGCCATTACGCTGCTGCTGGTCCTGCTCACTCCGGGGATCGACGCGCGGGCACTGCTGCTGGCGGCCATGGTCCTCGTCTGGGCCGCGAGACTCGGAAGCTTCCTCTTCCGCCGCATCAGCAGGGCCGGCAAGGATGACCGCTTTGACGAGATCAAGCCGTCCTTCGTGCGGTTCTTGAACGTCTGGACCATCCAGGGGCTCTGGGTGGTCTTCACCGCTGCCGCGGCATGGGTGGCCATGACCTCGGAGACCCGGGTCGCCCTGGACGGGTTCGCCCTGGCGGGCTTCCTGGTGTGGGCCGTCGGCTTCGGCCTGGAGGTTGTCGCCGACCAGCAGAAGGGCCGTTTCAACGCCGACCCGGCCAACAAGGGCAACTTCATCTCCACCGGACTGTGGTCCAAGTCCCGCCACCCGAACTACTTCGGCGAGATCCTGCTGTGGATCGGTGTGGCGATTGTTGCCGTCCCCGCACTGCAGGGATGGCAGTGGGTGGCCCTGGTTTCCCCGGTGTTTGTCACGCTGCTGCTCACCAAGGTCAGCGGCGTGCCGCTCCTGGAGAAGAAGTCCGACGCAAAGTGGGGCGGGCAGGCCGATTACGAGTCGTACAAGAAAAACACCCCCGTCCTGATCCCCAAGATCTAGCGGCAGCGCATTCGGCCAAAGCTACTCGCGAGTACCCTGCCCCTGGCCCCTCGCGCCCGCCGGACTGGGGTGTAATAGTGGGTCACGACACACAGAGTTAACTGTTTCTACTCGCGGAAACGCATCCATCCTTGGCAAAATGCAGGTGGATCAATTGCTTCTAGAGGAGACCCATGGGCGCGAACACTGCCGAAAACACCAACCGACGGCTGAAAGCCGTGCTGGACGTTCTGACCGAGGGGGTGTGGACGGATGAGAAGCTGAACGCCGGCGCCGTGCTGGGCGAGGCGATCGCCCGCGTTCCGCTCAACGAGTTCGAGCGTGAGCTGTTGAGCGGCGGAATTCCCCGCGGCCACAAAACGCTGACCACTGCCACCGCGAAGCTGGTCAAGGCAGGCTGGCTGGTCAAGGGCCGTTCCGGCTGGACCATCACCGAGGACGGCCAGCGCGCCACCGTGGCGTTCGCTGACCCTGCCGCTTTCGCCGCAGCGCTCGACGCCGGAACTCCCGTTCCCGCCGACACCCCGCTGCCGTCCGCGCCCGCCGGAAAACCGGCAGCGAAGCCGGCCAAGGTTGCTCCGAAGGCTGCCAAGGTTGCCGAAAAGGTGGCCGACAAGGCTGCGAAACTGGTCGAAGAGGCCGTTGCCCCCGTGGCCAAGGCGGTCCGCAAGCGCAAGCCAGCTACCAAGGCTCCGGCCGCTGAGGCATCCGTCGAGGCTCCAGCAGCTGCGGCGCCCGCCGTCAGCGTCGAGACCATCGATCAGCCGGAAGCCGTTGCCGTGGCGGGGGACTTCAACGTCCTGCTGGGCGCTCCGGCCAACTGGGCACCGCAGTACGACGAATCCCAGATGGAACTGGATCTGGTCGATCAGCTCTGGAAGATCGCGGCAGACCTCCCGGCCGGCAACTACAGCTTCAAGATCGCGCTCAACCGCTCCTGGGATGAGAACTTCGGTGCCTTTGGCGCGTTCGACGGCGCCAACCACGAGGTGCACCACTCCGGCGGCCAGCTGGTCATCCACTACGACCACCGGACCCGCGACATCGTCCTGGCGTAGCCGCCGACGCGCGTTCTGCCTGCCGACGCGCAAAAGACCCCTCGACACCCGACTTCGGGTGTCGAGGGGTCTTTTGCGTAGCGCGGGCAGGGTGGAGCGTCGCTGGCGGGACGGCGTGTCGCTAGAAGCGCGTCGGGTCCGGCCGCGGCGGGACCGGGCCGGGGTCGGGAATCGGCAGCGGGCCGGGCGTGGGGAACGGGCCGGGCGTTGGTGCGGGGCCAGGTTCCGGAATCGGCGGCGGGGGAGTAACCGGGCCGGGTTCCGGGGGAAACGGATCCCCGGGCTGGGGCTCAGGCGGTGTGGGCCCGGGTTCCGGCGGAAACGGCTCAGGTTCGTGGGGCGGTGGAATGGTCATGCCGGGCTCCCTCACTTTCTATGGATGGTGCGTTTTGCGCCGGATTTCCCCCGACGGAGTGCCGGTCCGGCCGGCTTTACCGGCCCGCATTTACCGGTCCGGCGGAGTTGCTCCGGCGCGGAAGACCTTCAGCTCCCACGGTCGCAGATGCAGCCGGGGCACGGCGGCGTCGGCGGGGTAGTTGCCCAAAACCAGTTCCGCGCTGCCCCAGGCGAGCGGCACGTCGGCGTCGTCGAGCGTTACCTCCTGGTCCTGGCCGGAGAAGTTGCCCAGCACCAGCAGCCGGGTGTCCGGCAGCGAGCGGACGAAGGCGTAGACGTGCTCGTCCCGCGGAAGCAACATCGTGAAGTCCCCGTGCGAAACCACCGGCTCGGCGTGCCGCAAAGCGATCACCTGGCGGTAGAAGCTGTACACCGAGTTCGGGTCGTCCACCTGCGCGGCGGCGTTGATGTGGTTGGCGTTCGGGTTGACCGCGATCCAGGGCGAGCCGGTGGTGAAACCGGCGTGCCGCGAGGCGTCCCATTGGACCGGCGTGCGCGCGTTGTCCCGGTTCAGCGGCGCCAGAGCGGCGAGGACCTCGGCGTCGGTGTGGCCCAGGTGTGTGGTGGCCTCGCGGTGGTGGTTGAGGACCTCGATATCGCGGTAGTCGCTGATCGCACCGAAGGTCATGTTGGTCATGCCGAGTTCCTCGCCCTGGTACACGTAGGGCGTGCCGCGGTGCAGGTGCAGGACGCCGGCGAGCATCTTCGCGGAAAGCTCCCGGTACCGGCCGTCGTCGCCGAAGCGCGACACCGCCCGGGCCTGGTCGTGGTTGCCCCAGTACAGGCTGTTCCAGCCGCGCTCCGCCAGGCCGGTCTGCCAGTGGCCCAGGGTCTTCTTGAGGTCCGTGAGCTTGAGCTTCTTGGGCCGCCATTTGTTGCCGTCCTCCTGGTCCAGGGCCACGTGCTCGAACTGGAAGACCATGTCCACCTCCGCCCGTGCCGGGTCGGTGAACAGGATGGCTTCGTCCACGGTGACGCCGGGCATTTCGCCGACGGTGAGCAGCGGCCCGGGGCGCCCGGCGAAGACCTCCCGGTGCATCTCCTGCAGGAACTCGTGGATCCGCGGGCCGTTTATGTAGAACGGGGTCCCGTCGCCGTAGAGCATCCCGGCGGCGATCGGCCCGTCGGGCAGGGCGGTGTCCTTGGAGATGAAATTGATGACGTCCATCCGGAAACCGTCCACGCCGCGGTCCAGCCACCAGTTCATCATGTCGTAGACCGCGGCCCTGACCTGCGGGTTTTCCCAGTTCAGGTCCGGCTGCTTCCGGGAGAAGATGTGGAGGTAGTACTCGCCGGTGGCCTGGTCGAACTCCCAGGCCGGGCCGGAGAACGCGGACCCCCAGTTGTTCGGTGCCGCGCTGTTGGTATCTCCGCCCGGGCCGCCGGCGGAACCGTCAGCCGTCTCGCGCGGCGGCCGCCACCAGTACCAGTCCCGCTTGGGGTTGTCCTTCGAGGACCGTGATTCGACGAACCAGGGGTGTTCGTCAGAAGTGTGGTTGACCACCAGGTCCATAACCAGCTTCATGCCCCGGGCGTGCAGCCCGTCCGTCAGTTCCCGCAGCTCCTCGAGCGTGCCGAAGATCGGGTCCACGTTGCGGTAGTCGCTGATGTCGTAGCCGTTGTCGTCCTGCGGGGAGGTGTAGATCGGGGACAGCCAGACGACGTCGACGCCCAGCCGGTGCAGGTAGTCGAGCTTGCTGATGATGCCGCGCAGGTCCCCGATGCCGTCCCCGTTGGAATCGGCGAAACTGCGCGGATAGATCTGATAGACGACGGCG
>DATIUQ010000036.1:0-4116 GCA_035466775.1 Arthrobacter sp. | reverse complement strand
GCGGGCGCCGCGGACCAGCTCAAGCAGGCCCTGCTGATGAACCCGCACGACATCGACGGCCTCAAGGACACCATCATGAAGGCCGTGAACATGCAGCCGGCGGAGGCCGCGCGCCGGATGCGTGCCATGCGCAAGCAGATCCTGGACCACGACGTCGATCTCTGGTCCTCCGACTTCCTGACCGCGCTGGAAGAAAAGGTGATCCGCGATGACTCCTGAGCTATCCCCGGAACAGACCCCCCTATCCCTCGCCCCGGACCTGCTGGAGGCCCTCCGCGCCATCGCCGCGACGGAGCATCTGCTCGTCGCAATGGATTTTGACGGCACCATGGCCCCGCTCGTGGACCATGCCGGCGATGCGCGTTCCCTCCCCCGCTCGGCAGCGGCTTTCGCCGCGCTCACGGAACTTCCGCGGACGACGACGGCGCTCATCTCCGGCCGTGCGCTGGACAGCCTGCGGGCGGTCGCGTTCCCTCCGGAGAAGACCCTGCTGATCGGCAGCCACGGCGCGGAGGTCTGGATGGGGCCCGGGTCCGCCGAGCTGGAACTCGATGACGACCGTCGCGCCCTGCTCGCCGAGGTCCGGCGCGAGCTGGAAGGCATCGTGGAGGTGGCGCCGGGGACCCTGCTGGAAGACAAGCCGGCCGGCGTCGTACTGCATACCCGGCTGGCCGCGGACGACGTCGCCGCGGACGCCGTCGCCGCGGCCCGGGCCGTCCTGCAGGACCGGCCCGGCGTCTTCCTGAAGAGCGGCAACCGCGTGCTGGAGACCTCCGTGATCCACGCCTCGAAGGGGGAAGGCATAGCCTTCCTGCGCCAGGCGACCGGCGCGACCGCCACGATCTTCGCCGGCGACGACACCACCGACGAGGACGCCCTGGCCCGGCTGCTCCCCGGGGACCTCGGCGTGAAGGTGGGCCTGGACTTCACCCAGGCGCAGTTCCGGATCGAGGCTCCGGTGCACATTTCCGAGCTGCTGGAGGCCCTTCTGCGGGAACGGAAGCGCGCCCTCGGCCTGTGAGCCTTAGCTCATGCGGGCCGGCGAGTCGGCCGAATCACATGTGACATCCGTAACTTTTTGGCCCATTTGGCATAAATCTGACATACTCTGGTTGTGATGTGGCGCACAAGTACCGTGCGGCGTCATTGGATACTCCTCGGCTTCGGCCGGGGAGTATGCGCACGATCAGGTACTAACAACTGAATTAACAACTGAAAAATAAGACCATTCACTACGGATCGTCCGGCACGTACCTGCCGGTGAAGGGATTGATAACTGTGGCTACAGTTACTTTTGACAACGCAACACGTCTGTACCCGGGCACGGATAAGCCCGCTGTTGACAAGCTCAACATTGAAATCGCCGACGGCGAATTCCTGGTCCTCGTTGGACCCTCCGGCTGTGGCAAGTCGACCTCCCTGCGTATGCTCGCGGGTCTTGAGGACGTCAACGCCGGCCGAATCCTGATTGGCGACCGCGACGTCACCGACGTTCCCCCCAAGGACCGCGACATCGCCATGGTCTTCCAGAACTACGCCCTGTACCCGCACATGACGGTTGCGGACAACATGGGCTTCGCCCTGAAGATCGCCGGCGTCAGCAAGGAAGAGCGCGCCGAGCGTGTCCGTGAAGCCGCCAAGCTCCTGGACCTCGAGCCGTACCTGGACCGCAAGCCGAAGGCACTCTCCGGCGGCCAGCGCCAGCGTGTCGCTATGGGCCGCGCCATCGTTCGTAACCCGCAGGTCTTCCTGATGGATGAGCCGCTGTCCAACCTTGATGCCAAGCTCCGTGTGCAGACCCGCACGCAGATCGCGTCCCTGACCCGCCGGCTGGGCGTCACCACGGTCTACGTGACCCACGACCAGGTCGAGGCCATGACCATGGGTGACCGCGTCGCCGTGCTGAAGGACGGCCTGCTGATGCAGGTCGACACCCCGCGCAACCTGTACGACAAGCCGAAGAACGTCTTCGTTGCCGGCTTCATCGGCTCCCCCGCGATGAACCTGCTCGAGCTTCCCGTCGTGGACGGCGGCGTGCAGTTCGGTGGCACCGTGTACCCGGTACCGCGCAATGTCCTCGAAGAGGCCCACGGCAAGACCGTCACGCTCGGTTCCCGCCCGGAAGACCTCGAGCAGGTCGCCGAGGGCGAAGGCCTCCAGGTTGAGGTCGACGTCGTCGAGGAACTCGGCGCCGACGCCTACGTCTACGGCCACACCACGCTGGACGGCACGAGCCACGACATCGTGGCCCGCGTCGACGGCCGCCGTCCCCCGATGAAGGGCGAGTCCATCTGGGTCCGCCCGCAGTCGGGCCACGTACACCTGTTCGACACCAAGACGGGTCTGCGCCTGGGCGACTGATCCCCCGCCCCGCATGACGCGTCCGACGGCGGTCCTCCTCACTGGAGGGCCGCCGTCGGGCTTTAACCGACGTTGCAGGACCCATTCGTTAGGGCCGGCGCCCTTAGTACGGAAGAATTGGTTTATGACCGAGCAAAGCCCCAGCACCGAGGAAAACAGTGCCCAGTGGCACGACGAACCCACCGACTACGGCCAGATCGGCAAGCTGCCCCGGTTCGAAGCCGCCAGCGCAAATGACAGCAAAGGCTCCGTGGCCTCGAGCTCGCTGAGCATCACGGCCGCCGCCACCGAGCCTGAGCTCCTGGACCTGCCGTGGCACATCGCCCTGGAGGACTGGCCGGCGGAATACCTCGCAGCACTCCCCCGCGGCATCTCCCGCCACATTGTGCGCTTCGCCCACCTGGGCGGTTCGGTCATCGCCATCAAGGAAACCTCGGAACACGTGGCCCGCCACGAGTACCACATGCTCCGCAAACTCGCCCGGCTGGACGTCCCCTGCGTGGAGCCCGTGGCCGTCATCACGGGGCGCACCACCCCGGAGGGCCGGCCGCTGAACCCGGTGCTGGTCACCCGGCACCTGAAGTTCTCCATGCCGTACCGGGCGCTCTTCTCGCAGATGCTTCGCAAGGACACCCTCACCCGCCTGATCGACGCGCAGGCCCTGCTGCTGGTCCGCCTGCACCTGATCGGTTTCTACTGGGGGGACGTCTCGCTCTCCAACACGCTGTTCCGCCGCGACGCCGGCGCGTTCGCCGCCTACCTCGTGGATGCGGAGACCGGCGAGCTGTATCCGGACCTCTCCACTGGCCAGCGCGAGTACGACCTCGAAATCGCCCGCGTCAACATCGCCGGGGAGCTTATGGACCTGCTCGACGGCGGCCTCATCGAGGAAAAAGTGGACCCCGTGGCCACAAGCGAGCTCATCATGGACAGCTACCGGCGCCTCTGGACCGAGCTGACCGAGAAGGAATCGTTCGAGATCGGCGAACGCTGGCGGGTGGCCGCCCGCATCCGGAAGCTCAACGAGCTCGGGTTCGACGTCGAGGAATACGCGATCAAGACGACGCAGAACGGTTCCACCATCCAGCTCCAGCCCAAAGTGGTCGACGCCGGCCACCACCAGCGCCGGCTGCTGCGCCTGACCGGTCTGGATGCGCAGGAAAACCAGGCCCGCAGGCTCCTGAACGACATGGATTCCTTCCGGGCCGACAACAACCCCGGCATGGACGAGGAATACAGCGCCCACCTGTGGGTCAGCCAGATCTTCGAACCGATTGTCCGCTCCATCCCCCGCGACCTGTCCGGGAAGCTGGAGCCGGCGGAGGCTGTGCACGAGATCCTGGAGCACCGCTGGTACATGTCCGAGAAGGAGAACCGGCACATCCCGCTGGCCGAAGCCGTACAGTCCTACATTGACTCCGAGCTGCGGCACCGCCGGGACGAGGCCGCGATCATGCTCAACCCGGACACGGAACTGCTCAAGATCCTTGAGGTCGAAACCGAGGAATCGCGCTACGGCGCCGACGAGTCCATCGACGAATACCCGGACGCCGACGACTAAGGGCACACCCGGGTAACAGCACAGCCGGGCTAAATCGCCTTGCCGGGGTTCAGGATGCCCGCAGGGTCGAACAGTTCCTTGATCCTGCGCTGCAGTTCTCGCACGGGTTCCTTCTGCTCCAGCCCGAGCCAGCGCAGCTTGAACTGGCCGATCCCGTGCTCCCCCGTGATGGTGCCGCCCATCGCGAGGGCCAC
>DATIUQ010000035.1:0-4844 GCA_035466775.1 Arthrobacter sp. | reverse complement strand
CGGGTCTTCGAGGACGCCGCCGCCGGGGAGCCCAAAGCACTGGCGATCCTCGAGCGGCTCTCGGAGCGGATGGCCCGGGTCATCGCCGCGATCGCCAGCCTGCTCAACCCCGAACAGGTGGTGATCGGCGGCGCCGTCGCGGACTCCGCCGACGCGTTGCTGCCCGGCATCACCGCGGCACTGCCCCGCTTCACCGCCACTCCCCCGCGAGTGACGGTCTCGCCGCTGGGTGATGGAATCGTGACCGTCGGCGCCATCCGGCACGCTCTGGACTACGTCGAGGCGAATGCTCTGGAGCTGGAGCTGGCGCGGGGCTAACTCACGGGTTCCAGGGCAGCAGCGATGGGCAGGTCTCCGTCCCGGAATTCGATGGTGTGCCCGGCGGTTGAGGGCAGGCCCAGCACGGCGGCCGCGACGAGGGCCACGTTGGCGCGGGCTGTTTCCCGGTTCCCGGAGTCGTCCGCGGGGTCGACGTCGATGAGGCCGTTGCCGGGCCCGTCGGTGAGGGCCCCGGGTCCGAGGATGGTCCAGGCCAGGTCCGTTCCGCGCAGGTACGCGTCGGCGGCCGCCTTGGCCTCGGCGTACGCGAAGAAGCCATTGTCCGCCGGGACTCCGTGATCGGGGCCGGCTCCGAAGTAGGACACCATAACGTAGCGCCCGACGCCGGCCTGCGCCGCCGCGTCCATCGACCGGATGGCGGCGTCCCGGTCAACGGCATAAGTCCGCTCGGGGCTCCCACCGCCGGCACCGGCCGACCAGACCACGGCGTCATGGTTCCTCAGCGCCTCGGCGATGTCCGCCGTCGTCGAATGTTCAACATCCAGGACGACAGGCGTGGCACCCGTCGCCGCGACGTCCGCCCCGTGGTCCGGATTGCGGATGAACGATGTAACGTCCATGCCCTCCTCGGAAAGGATGCGGGACAGTTCCAGCGCCACTTTGCCGTGGCCGCCAATGATTGCGATTCGCGTCATGGACCCATTCTGTCCCACGAGCCCCGCAGCCGCACCCGTTGCGGTATCACTCTTGGTCGCTTTGGGGGTGCTATGAGCCCCGAAAGTGATAGGGCAACCGGGTTAAAACAAAAAGGACCCTGCGGCCGGAGCCTGCAGGGTCTTTCTGTAGCGGCGGGGAGGCTCGATCTCCCGACCTCACGATTATGAGTCGTGCGCTCTAACCAACTGAGCTACGCCGCCATAAATGAGGAAAACCTGCGCTAAGCCGGTCAAAAACCGCCTTGACACAGGCCCTCATTCAGAGCCCCCCACCGGAATCGATCCGGTGACCTCGTTCTTACCAAGAACGCGCTCTACCACTGAGCTAGGGGGGCAACGAGTAAATACTCTACCGGAAGATTCCGCTCCCAACAAATCGGTATCGGGAGGGGAAGAAAAGCGTCAAAAACGGCGTAAATCCGGGGTATCTGGCGCCACACAACGGCCCTGAAGCGGCACCGTGCCACCGGCGGATTCGCCGATGTGACGAAGGGAACTTAACGAAGAACGGGCCGGCTCTGCAGCCGGCCCGTTCTCACGGTGAATCAGTGCTTAGCAGCTGATGGTTACCACTTGTTGCGGGGCTTGAAGCCGCCCTCGGTGCGCGGCTTGCGGGCCGCGTCGGTGCCGACGCCGCGCTCGTTGCGGTCGCTGAAGGAGCGGCCGCCACGGTCAGCGGAGGACCGCTCGCCGTCGTTCTTGCGGAATTCGCGCTTGAAGCCGCCGTTGCCCTTGAAGTTGCCGCCACGGTCGCCGCCGCCGGAGTAACCGCCACGGTCGCCACCGCGGCTGCCGCCCTGGTAGCTGCCACGGTCGCCGGAGGGCTTGCGGCCGTTGTCCAGCTCGAGGTGGATCAGCTCGCCGCCGATCCGGGTGCGTGACAGGGCCTTCAGCTGGTCGGCGCTCAGGTCCGCCGGGAGCTCCACGAGGGAGTGGTCCGCACGGATGTCGATGCCGCCGATCTGGGCCGAGGAGATGCCGCCTTCGTTGGCAATGGCGCCAACGATGGAACCCGGCATGACGCGCTGGCGGCGTCCGACGGCGATCCGGTAGGTGGCGTTGCCCTCGGTCAGGGTGCGGGTCGGGCCGCGTGAGCCGAAGCCGTCCTTGGCGCGCTCGCGCTTCTGGAATTCAGGCGCTGCCGGCAGTTCCTTGACCAGGAGCGGCTGGCCGCCCTGGGCCATGACAGCCAGTGCTGCGGCGATTTCCGCGGCCGGGACGTTGTGCTCTTCCTCGTAGGAGGCGATGAGGTCGCGGAACGACGACACATCCTCGGAGGCAAGGGTCTCGGTGATCTTCTCCGCGAACTTGCCCAGGCGCAGCGTGTTGACGGTCTCGGCCGTGGGCAGGTGCATCTGCTCCACCGGCTGGCGGGTTGCCTTTTCGATGGAACGCAGCAGGTACTTCTCCCGCGGCGTCATGAACAGGATCGCGTCGCCGGAGCGGCCCGCGCGGCCGGTGCGGCCGATGCGGTGGACGTAGGACTCCGTGTCATGCGGGATGTCGTAGTTGACCACGTGGCTGACGCGCTCGACGTCCAGGCCGCGGGCTGCGACGTCGGTCGCGACGAGGATGTCGATCTTGCCGTCGCGCAGGGCCTCGACCGTACGCTCACGCTGCTGCTGCGGGATGTCGCCGTTGATGGCGGCAGCCTGGAAACCGCGGGAGCGCAGCTTGTCGGCGAGGTCCTCGGTGGCCATCTTGGTGCGGACGAAGGCAATGACGCCCTCGAACTCTTCGACCTCGAGGATGCGGGTCAGCGCGTCGAGCTTGTGCGGGCCCATGACCTGCAGGTAACGCTGGCGGGTGTTGGCGCCCGTGGTGGTCTTGGACTTGACCTGGACCTCGGCCGGGTTGTTCAGGTACTGCTTGGACATCCGGCGG
Organism: Arthrobacter sp.; assembly: GCA_035466775.1. GTDB lineage: Bacteria > Actinomycetota > Actinomycetes > Actinomycetales > Micrococcaceae > Arthrobacter. The sequence goes on along the minus strand of DATIUQ010000035.1, from coordinate 1,965 downwards.
ATCTGGCTCGGCATCGTGGCGGAGAACAGCGCTACCTGGCGGTCCGAGGGGGTCTGCTGGAAGATCTGCTCAACATCTTCGGCGAAGCCCATGCGGAGCATCTCGTCGGCCTCATCCAGCACCAGGTACTGAAGTTCGGACAGGTCAAGGGAACCCTTGGAGATGTGGTCGATCACGCGGCCGGGGGTGCCGACAACAACCTGGGCGCCGCGGCGCAGGCCGGCGAGCTGGGGGCCGTAGGCGGAGCCGCCGTACACCGGGAGGACGGTGAAATCGTCGATGTGCTTGGCGTAGGAGGTGAATGCCTCGGCGACCTGGAGGGCCAGCTCGCGGGTCGGAGCAAGAACCAGTGCCTGGGTCTTGCGGGACGGGCCGTTGAGGTCGTGGAGCTCGGCCAGGCGGGACAGTGCCGGTACTGCGAATGCTGCAGTCTTACCGGTACCCGTCTGGGCCAGGCCCACGACGTCGCGGCCTTCGAGCAGCAGCGGGATGGTTGCTGCCTGGATCGGGGACGGCTTCTCGTAGCCGACGTCCTGCAGGGCGGCGAGGACGCGGCCATCGATGCCGAGGTCAGTGAACTTGACGCCCTCTTCTTCAGCGTCGTCTTCCTTCGCCGGGGCAGCCTTGGGTTCGGTCGTGGTGTCAGCCTGCGGCGCGGCCTCGGCAGCAGCCGGAGCCTCAACGTTCGCGGGAGCCTCGGTGAAGACCGGGGCGGAGCCGGCTGCGGGGGCAGCCGTTTCAGAAGTCTCGACGTCGACCTGGATATTCTCGGTGGCGAGTTCGGTGTCGACGGAGTTGTTCTGATTTTCGGGCATAGGTGAAATATCCTCATCCATAGGGGCCAAGCGGCACAACCCGAGGTGAGCGGAGCCGCAGTACGCGTGACCGGAATCGCCGGACGTACTTTGACCGGCCGGTCACATAGAAGCCCGGCGCTTTCGCAATCCCGTGGCAGGACTTCCCGCTGCATCTCTTGGCTGCTATCCCAGCAGTCTGTACAGCGTTTTCTTTAGCCGGCTCTCCCTATGAAAATGCCCGCATCTCATTCGCGCGGGCCCCAACACTTACCAGTCTTGCCTCAAGAATTGGGCAGGAAATAAGGGATTTCCGGAGTGGGGGATATTTCAATTGTAGGGCATCGATCCGCACATGGGTAACGCAGGGGCCGACGGCGGCGGTGAGCTTGCGCACACGGCCGCCCGCCCCGCTATACGCCGAGGCGGCGCTGCAGCTTCTCGAACTCCTGGTGGTACTCGGGCTGGAGGCGGATCTGCCCGTCGGCGTCGGCGTCGCGCAGGGCCTCCATGTCCTCAACTGTGGGATCGCTGAACCATTTGCCGATGGTGACGCCGTGGGAAGGGAGGAAGATCCGGTGGATGTGGTCCCCCGCCTCGATGCTGCCGACCCGGACCACCCGGAGATAGGTCCCCACGCGCCCTGCATCGCCGAACCGTTTGACCCAGTGCGGCTCATGCATCCGGCGCTGGAACGTGGCGCACGGGGTGCGGGGCGAGGTCACTTCGACTTCGACGTCGAGCCCGATCTTCCAGCGTTCGCCGATGACGGCGTCCGTGGCGCTGATGCCGGCGACGCGGAGGTTTTCACCGAAGATCCCCGGCGGAAGTTCGCGGCCGAGTTCCGCGGCCCAGTAGTCGGCGTCGTCCTGGGCGTAGGCGTAGAGCGCTTGGTCTTCGCCGCCGTGATGGACGCGGCTGGCCTGGACGTCACCGTGCAGTCCGAGCCTGTGTACCTTGACCGGTCCAGCCACGGGCCTTTTGTCGATCGCCGTCACGCCCACACTTCCGGGGTCGCTCAGCAACTGGTGTACGCGGCAGACGGCGAGAACAGATGCGGTGTCCATGGCACCAGTGTAGGCCTGCACCCCGCGGGCCGGGCTCCGACTGGACATGTCCCCCGCCGGCCCCCGAACCCGGCCCCCGAACCCCGGGCCAATCCCGACCGCCG
>DATIUQ010000034.1:0-25753 GCA_035466775.1 Arthrobacter sp. | reverse complement strand
GCAGCCGCGGACCGGGAGGCCGTCTGGTCGCGGAACCAGGCGGCCAGCTTCTTGCCCTTGCCCTTCCACCAGCTGTCCTCGTCGCCGCCGTGGCGCCACCGGAAGACCACCATGACCATCACGAAGACTCCACCTGCAACCTCCTGCCACGTCCCGCTGGCGGCATCGATCAGGACGGTGACCGCGCTGATCAGGATCGACGGCCAGGCCAGGGTCGTGAAGACGGTGTTGGCCACGTAGCGGCGGTGGGAGCGCGGCACCGAGAGGGCGCGGACCATGTCGAAGCAGACACAGACGACGACGACGGTCTGGCCCAGTGACAGCAGGATCGAGCCCGGCAGGGATCCCGCGAGGAGGGCCAGGGAACTGAGCCCGGAATTCATGGCCTGCCCGCGATCAGTGCGGGTCCAGGTGCCGATTTTCCCGGCGCTGATGGATCAAACATGCGGTGCCCCCCGGCTGTCCTCGCTGCTTCACTGGCTTTAAAGCCAGGTTCCTGCCATGGACAATTCAAACGGCCGGGTGGCCCGGAAGTCACGTGAACGCTGTACCCGTCTTTCCGGACGGCGGCTACCCGGTACGCGGGTGCGAGTACTCAGTCCGGGTCGTTGACTACGTGGAGGGAGGCGGGCGCCGGCAACGGCTCGGTCACTCGCTGTTCCGCGGCCGCCACACCACGACGGCCTGGGAGCGGGCCCGGGGGCGCTTGCCGCGGGCCAGGCTGACGACGTCGCCCGCGGCTCCGGCGGCGAAGATGCGGGAGTCGAGGGCGCGCGGGCGCCGGTCGAGTTCCTCGCTCAGTTCGGTGACACGCCGCTGCAGGGCGGCCACCTGGTTTTCCAGCTGGAGGATCCGTTTGATGCCTTCCAGCGAAACGCCCTCCTGGGAGAGCCGCTGCACCTCGCGGAGCATGGTGATGTCCCGCTGCGAATACCGCCGGGACTTGCCGGGGGCGCGGCTGGGCGAGACGATCCCCAGCCGGTCGTACTGCCGCAGCGTCTGGGGGTGCATGTCCGCCAGCTCCGCGGCGACGGAGATGACGAAGATCGGCTGCTCGAAGTCGATGGCCATGGCAGGCACCCGTTCCTAGAGCCGGGCCTTGGCTGCGAGTTCGGCGCGGACGTCTTCGCCGGCGGTGGCCGCGGAAAAGGCCTTCACGGCCGCTTCGGCGTCCTTGTTCAGCTTCCGCGGAACGGCGACGTCGATGGTCACCAGCAGGTCTCCGGTGGCCTTGGCGTGCTTGACGCCGCGCCCCTTGACCCGGAGGGTCCGGCCCGACGGCGTGCCGGCCGGGACGCGTACCTTGACCTTGTCCCCGTCGATGGTGGGAACCTCGATGTCGGCGCCCAGGGCTGCCTCCGGGAAGGTGACCGGCACGTGGATGCGCAGGTTGTCGCCGTCGCGGACGTAAAAGTCGTGCGGCTTCACCGAGACTGTGACCATGAGGTCCCCGTAACCGGCCGGACCGTACTGGCCCTTGCCGCGGACACGGACCTTCTGGCCGTCCTTGATGCCGGCCGGGATGCGCACGTCGATGACTTCGCCGTCCGGTTCACGCAGGCCGATGGTGGTGCCGCGGATGGAACCGGCGAAGGAAATGGACGTGGACGCGGTGCGGTCCGCGCCCTTCTGCGGCGCACGCTGGAACGACTGGCCGCCGCCGAAGCCGCCGCCCCCGCCGAAGAGGTCGGCGAATTCCGGCGGAATGCCACCGGCCGTGCTGTAGCCGCCGGAGTGCCGTCCGCCGCCGCCGGTGAACAGACCGCCAAAGAGGTCCTCGAATCCGGCCCCGCCGGCACCTCCGCCTGCGCCGCCGGGCGCGAACCGGGCTCCGCCGCCCATCGCCCGGATGGCGTCGTACTGCTGGCGCTCGTCGGCATCGGAAAGCACGGAGTAAGCCTCGGAGATGTCCTTGAACTTCTTCTCCGAAGCGGTGTCGCCCGCGTTGGTGTCCGGGTGGTGCTGCCGCGCGAGCTTCCGGTAGGCCTTCTTGATGTCGGCGTCGGAAGCGTCCTTGGCGACCCCAAGGATCTTGTAAAAGTCCTTGTCCACCCAGTCCTGGCTAGCCAATGGCGTTTCCTTTCAAATCTGTGTGCCGAAGTGACAGTTCGCGCCAATGTTCCGTGGAAACATCGGCGCGAACTGTCACCTCGATGGCGTACTGCTAGGCCGGGACAGCCACGATGACCTGGGCTGCGCGGAGCACGCGCTCGCCTGACTTGTAGCCCGAGCGCAGGACCTGGCTGACGGTGTCGATCTCGACGTCCGGGCCGGGCTGCTGGATGAGGGCCTCGTGGATCGTGGGGTCGAACTCCACGCCGGTCTCATCGATGCGCACCAGGCCGTACGTCTTCAGCGCGTTCTCCAGCTTGGCGGCGATCGCGGCGAACGGTCCGTCCGTGAGGTCACCATGCTGGCGGGCGGCGTCGACGTCGTCCAGGACCGGGAGCAGGGAGTTCAGGACGCCGATGACGGCCATTTCCCCTGCCACGGCACGGTCGCGTTCGACCCGCTTGCGGTAGTTGACGTACTCGGCCTGCAGGCGGCGAAGGTCATTTCTGAGCTCCTCCGCTTCGGCCCCGTCGACACCCTGGGCCACGGATTCCGCGGCCGGCACCTCAACACTGTTGAGGATGTCCTCCGCCTGGGACAGCGCGTCCCCGGAGTCGGCGTGCTCCTGGTCGGGGTGGCGGGCCTGGCCGGTCTTCGGATCAACCTTGCGGTTGTCGTGGATGATCGGCTTCTGCGGCTCGTTCTCCCGCTGCTCAGCGTCGCGACGGCTCTCGGAAGAACCGTGCTCTTCTTCGTTACCGTGATGCGGCATGGCTACTTCTTCTCGTCTTCGTCAACGATCTCGGCGTCGACGATGTCCTCATCGGAGCCGGCTGCCGGCTCGCCGGCGGGTGCACCCTGGGCGCCGGTGGCGCCGTCCGGAGAACCTGCCTGGGCGTAGATGGCCTCGCCGAGCTTGCTCTGGGAAGCCTGGAGCTTCTCAAACGCGGTCTTCACGGCGGCGTCGTCGGTGCCTTCGAGGGCGGCCTTGAGCGCGTCGACGTCGGCCTTGACCTCGGTCTTGACCTCTTCCGGGAGCTTGTCAGCGTTGTCGGCGATCAGCTTGTCCACGGAGTAGGCGAGCTGCTCGGCGGTGTTGCGGGTGTCGGCTGCCTCGCGGCGGGCCTTGTCCTCTGCAGCGTGCTCCTCGGCGTCCCTGACCATGCGGTCAATGTCCTCCTTGGAGAGGCTGGAACCGCCCGTGATGGTCATGGACTGTTCCTTGCCGGTGCCCTTGTCCTTCGCGGAGACGTGCACGATGCCGTTGGCGTCGATGTCGAACGTGACCTCGACCTGCGGGACGCCGCGCGGGGCCGGAGCGATCCCGGTCAGCTCGAACGTGCCCAGCGGCTTGTTGTCGCGGGTGAACTCACGCTCGCCCTGGAAGACCTGGATCGCCACGGACGGCTGGTTGTCATCCGCCGTGGTGAAGGTCTCGGAGCGCTTGGTCGGAATGGCCGTGTTCCGCTCGATCAGGTGCGTCATGATGCCGCCCTTGGTCTCGATGCCGAGGGAGAGCGGGGTGACGTCGATGAGGAGGACGTCCTTGCGCTCGCCCTTCAGCACGCCGGCCTGCAGAGCGGCGCCGACGGCGACGACCTCATCCGGGTTCACGCCCTTGTTCGGCTCCTTGCCGCCTGCGAGTTCCTTGACCAGGTCGTAGACGGCGGGCATACGGGTGGAACCGCCGACCAGCACGATGTGGTCGATCTGGGAAAGCTGGATGCCGGCTTCCTTGATGACGTCGTGGAACGGCTTCTTGGTGCGCTCGAGCAGGTCCTTGGTGAGGTCCTGGAACTTGGCGCGGGTCAGCTGCTCGTCCAGGTGGACCGGGCCGTCGGGCGTGACGGAGAGGTACTGGAGGGAGACGTTGGTGCTGGTGGAGGAGGAAAGTTCCTTCTTGGCCTGCTCGGCTGCCTCACGGAGGCGCTGCAGGGCGATCTTGTCCTTGGAGAGGTCGATGCCCTTGACCTTGAGCTGGTTCAGCAGGTAGTTGACGACGCGCTGGTCCCAGTCGTCGCCGCCGAGGCGGTTATCGCCCGCGGTGGAGCGGACCTGGATGGTGGAGAAGTCGTCCTCGTCCTTGCCCACCTCGAGGAGGGAGACGTCGAACGTTCCGCCGCCAAGGTCGAAGACGAGGATGAGTTCGTCTTCCTTGCCCTTGTCCAGGCCGTAGGCCAGGGCTGCCGCGGTGGGCTCGTTGACGATGCGCAGCACCTTGAGGCCTGCGATTTCGCCGGCTTCCTTGGTGGCCTGGCGCTCGGCGTCGTTGAAGTACGCGGGAACGGTGATCACGGCGTCCGTGACCTTTTCACCCAGGTAGGACTCGGCGTCGTTCTTGAGCTTCATGAGGATACGGGCGGAGATTTCCTGCGCCGTGTACTTCTTGTCGTCAATGGCGACGGACCAGTCGGTGCCCATGTGGCGCTTGACGGAAGCAATCGTGCGGTCAATGTTGTTGACGGCCTGGCGCTTGGCGATCTCGCCGACCAGCACTTCGCCGGACTTGGAGAACGCAACGACCGACGGCGTGGTACGGCCACCCTCGGCGTTGGCAATGACGGTGGGCTCGCCACCTTCGAGAACGGAGACTACGGAGTTGGTTGTTCCGAGGTCAATACCTACTGCACGTGACATGTGTGCTTCCTTCTTTCCTTGGAAACTTGCTGAGATGGCCGGGACCGCGAGGTTCTGGTTCGCTGGACCCGACAGTTATTGAGCGATCTGCACTCAACTTTACTCAGGGCCGTTTCAAAGTCAATTCAAAGTTGAGCGAAGTACGCTCAACTTGGGTTTTCTGGGCGCCACGGAACTCACATCAAGGGTTGGATTTCCCGGAATTCCGGGCGCGGCCGGAGAGCGCCGGCGCCGAGGCCGCGCTGTTCGCTTTGCGCGAAGCCCGCCTCCTAGCGTTCGCGCTTGTCCTCATCGCCTGCGGATTCGTCCCGCACAGGGACCCCTTCGGCGGCACGGCCCTTGGTTGTCCGGTCCCCGGCGGCGCCATAGTCGCCTTCGGGATACTCCCCCTCTTCGACGGCGGCCGGCGTCGCGCGGGTGCCTCCCGCCGCCCCGTAGTCGCCCTCGGGGTAGTCGCCCTCTTCGGCGCCGACGGCGGTGGCGCCGGCGACGCCCGCCGAGCCATAGTCGCCGGTGGGGTATTCGCCCTCTGCGGCCTCGGCGGGGTTCTCCCCGGCAGTGCCCGCGGCGCCGTAGTCACCCTCGACGTACTGGCCCTCGTCGGTCTCTGCTTCGGGTTCTACTGCCTTGCGGTCAAACTCATTGTTTTCAGACACGGTTGGATCCCTCCTGGAAGCTTCGGCGCGCCCAGGCAGGCGCAGTGGCAGTCTATCGAGCGCCGCGGGGAGGCAACAGAGGGACGACCAGCGAAACCGGGAAGTGCCGGGCGGCCACTCCCGCCAGCGGCTGGTCCGGCTGAGAAGCTATTCCGCCGGACCGGCCGCCGAGGGGCCAAGGCCCGCGAGGTCTGCCAGGGCGGCCAGATGGTGGGCAAAGAGTTCATCCGGGGCGGCGAAGGTGTCCGCGCCGTACTGGCCGAAAACCTCGAAGCTGATGGCGCCGAACAGTGAGGTCCAGGCGAGGGCGCCGCGCGCCAGCAGACTGTCCGGCACGGCAAGGCCCATCCCGGCCCGGATGCGCTCCAGGTCAGCGGCCAGCGGAGCGGCGACGGCGGCCGATCCGCCCGGCATCGTCAGGCTGCCGGCGCGATAGGCGCCGTCGAGGAGTGCCATCAATGCGTAGATCACCCGCGTGCCCGGCCCGGTGGTCCGCTCGGCCGGCGCCCGGTAGCCGGGCACGGGACTGCCGAAGAGGAGCCCGTAGCGGGCGGGCTCGCGCAGGGCCCAGCGCCGCACTGCGGAGCCCAAGGCGCCGAACCGGCCGGCAAAATCGTCCGCAGGAAGGGCGGCCACGGCAGCGTCCACTTCGTCGCCGAGTTCGTTGTAGGCGTCGATGAGCAGCAGGGTGAGCAGCTCCTCACGGTTCTGCACATACCGGTAGACGGCCGAGGAGACGACGCCGAGATCCCTGGCCACGGCGCGCAGCGACAATGCGGCCGCCCCGTGCAGCGCCAGATGTTCCCGGCCGAGGCGAACGATGTCCTCGATAGTCCGGGCCCGGGCCCGCTCGCGGGGTGTGGGCGGCTTCTGGAAGGGGGCACTGTCGGTCTGTGGCACGGCTCCAGCATTTCACAAAACAGAGCAGTGTCAACAAATGTGAGCACTGCTCTTGACATTCTCCGACGTCGACCACATCCTGTATCAGAGAGCACTGCTCTCAGGCCAGCGCAAAACCGACCGTCGGGCGCAATCTTCGGGCCAGCAGCGGCCGTTACCCCGGCGAACCCAGCGAAAGGAAAAACACAGTGTCCCAGTCCGAATCCCCGGAGGTCCAGGCCCCGGCATTGTTTGTGGTCACCGGAGCCGGGCCGGTGGGCTGGACGGTTGCTGAGCAGCTCGCCGCCGCGGGCCACCGGGTGCGTGTGCTTACCCGCTCCGGCAGCGGGCCTGACCACCCGCGAATCGAGAAGAGGGCAGTGGATGTGTCCGACGCGGCACAGCTCGGCGGGCTGTTCCGCGGCGCCGAAGCCGTGTTCCATTGCATCCACGGCTCAAAGTACAGCGCGAAGGTCTGGGCGGCTGAACTGCCCGTCGCCGAGCAGGCCGTGCTGGCCGCGGCCGGCGAGGCGGGCGCCGTCGTCGTCTTCCCGGAAAGCCTGTACTCCTACAGCGAGCCGGACCGGCCGATGACGGAGGAGGGTCCGCGCGAGGCGCAGGGCGGCAAGCGCGGTGTCCGCACCGCGCTGCTGAAGGCCCGGGCGGCGTCCGCAACGGACACCGTGAGCGTGGCGGCGGGCGACTTCTTCGGCCCCCGGGTCCGCAATGCGCACGCCGGCGAGCGCATGGTGAAGCCGGTGCTGGCAGGCAAGTCCCTGATGGTGATCGGCAATGCCGGGCAGCCGCATTCGTTCACGTATGTGCCGGACCTGGCCGCCGCCATGATCGTGGCCGCGCAGGACCCCAGGCTGTGGAACAGGGTGTGGCACGCGCCGACCGGCCCCGCGCTGAGCCAGCGGGAGATCGCCGAAGCGTTCGCCGCCGCAGCCGGTGCCGGTGCGCCGCGGGTGGCCGCCCTCCCGGGGTGGGTGCTGCGGACAATGGGCCTGGCCTCCCCCGGAATGCGGGAACTGGCCGAGACCCTGTACCAGTTCGAGCGCCCCTTTGTGATGGATTCCCGCGCCAGCGAAGCGGCCCTCGGGCTGCAGCCCACCCCGCTGCCGGAAGCAGCCGCCGCCACGGTTGCCTGGTGGGGGGACCAGGGAACCGTGGCGGCGGCTGCGGATTGAGTCCCGACGAGCGGGGTTTCGGCCGGAGGGCTTCCGCTTAGCGGATTCCCGCCTCAGCGGACTCCGGCTCCGGCGCGGCGGGCAGGGCGCGCCCTGCGGCGTCCGCCTCGGGGCGGCCCAGCCTGCTGGGCCACCAGATCCGCGGGCCGATGTCGTAGGCCAGAGCCGGGACCAGCAGGGAGCGGACCAGGACGGTGTCCAGCAGCACCCCGAAGGCCACGATGAAGGCCAGCTGCACCAGGAACATGATGGGGATGACGCCCAGGGCCGCAAAGGTGGCGGCGAGGACCACACCGGCTGAGGTGATGACCCCGCCCGTGACGCCGAGGCCGCGCAGGATGCCGGGCCGGGTGCCGTGCTTCAAGGATTCCTCCCGGACGCGGCTCATCAGGAAGATGTTGTAGTCCACGCCGAGCGCGACGAGGAAAACGAAGCCGAACAGCGGAACAGTGGCGTCGGCGCCCGGAAACCCGAAGACGTTGTTGAACACGAAGGCGGAGACCCCCATTGCCGCACCGTAGGACAGCACCACCGACGCCACCAACAGGACCGGCGCAAGCACCGAGCGCAGCAGGAGCATGAGGATGACGAGGATGACGGCGAGGACCACCGGGATGATGGTGACGAGGTCGCGCTGGGCGGTGGTGTTGGTGTCCAGGGCTGTCGCGGTCACGCCGCCCACCAGGGCGCCGCCGTCGATCTTTTTCAGGTCCTCGCGGAGGGCCACCACAACGTTTTCCGCCTCGTTGGAGTCCGCGGCGAAGTTCAGCGTCGCGTTGATCAGGACCTTGCCGTCCCGCACCGCCGGTTCCGTGGGAGCCGCGGGAGCGCCGGGGGCAGCCGGCGCCCCGGCAATGATCGGCGCGCCGCCCTCGCCCAGCAGGTAGGCGTCCCCGACGCCGCCGGTCGCCTTGGCCTGTTCCAGCACTTCCTGGGCCTTGGCCTCGTCCGCGACGATCACGGCGGGGCTGCCGGAGCCTGCGTCGAAGTGCCGGGCCAAGGCGTCCTGGCCGTCGACGGCGTTGGAAGCGGTGAGGATGACGTCCGTCTGCGGGACGCCGTTGGCTTTGAGCTGCAGGACGCCGGCGGAGGCCACGAGGAGCAGCAGCACGGAGGCGATCCAGACTGTCCGTGGCCGGCGGGAAACAAGGGAACCGGTGGCGCGCCACACACCCTTCTGCCCCTCGAGGCCGGTGACGAGTTCGGGCTCGCGCTCGGTCTCCGGGAGCAGCTTGGGGCGGAACGGCCAGAACGCTGCGCGGCCCAGCAGCGCCATCAGTGCTGGCAGGAGGGTCAGCGCGGCGAAGAGCGAGCAGAGGATGCCCGCGGCGGCCACCGGGCCGAGGGCCTTGTTGGAGTTGAGGTCGGAGAACAGCAGGCAGAGCAGGGCGATGATGACCGTCGCGCCGGAGGCAACGATGGGTTCCCAGGAGTTCTTCCACGCGGTGAGCGCGGCTGCCGTGCGGTTGGTGGTGTGTGTCAGTGCCTCACGGAAGCGCGCCACATAGAGCAGTGCGTAGTCCGTGGCGGCGCCGATCACCAGAATGGAGAGGATGCCCTGGCTCTGCCCGTTGAGCTGGATCCAGCCCAGTTTGGCCATGCCGAAGACCAGCAGGATGGCGGCGCAGAGGGCGAAGACCGAGGTGAAGAGCACGGCGATCGGCAGCAGCAGCGAGCGGTAGACGATCAGCAGGATCAGGAACACCGCACCGAGGGCCACGAGCAGCAGGATGCCGTCGATGCCGGCGAAAGCGCTCACCAGATCCGCGGTGAGCCCGGCGGGGCCCGTAACGAAGGTCTGCATTCCCTCCGGAGCCGACCCCTGCACTACCGTGCGGAGTTCCGCGACGACCTCCTTCACCTCGCCGGCCGAATCGATCGGGACCACAAACTGCACGGCTTTGGCATCCTCTGACGGGATGGGGCCAATCACGGTGCTTCCGGCACCGACGGCGTCCAGCTCGCCCTTGAGGGCTGCCATCTCGCCGAGCTGGGCCGGGGTGAAGGCGGTGTCGCTCTCGATGACAATGACGGCGGGAATTTCATTGGTATCGCGGAACTTGGCCTGCCAGTCCTGGGCCGCGGTGGCCTCTGCCCCCGCGGGCAGGAAGGACGCCTGGTCGTTCGAGGAGACCTCGTCCAGCCGGCCGAAGGTGGGTCCGCCGATTCCGGCGATGGCCAGCCACGTGATGACCAGCAGGACCGGAACCAGCCAGCGCAGCCAGAAGGGGACGCGGGCACCGGGTCGTCGAGTCTTGTTCATGGTTCCTTCTGGTGATTGCCTCGGAGGAGTAGAATTGAGTCCATAATAGACTATCTCCACCATGGAGATAACCCGCAAGCGCCAAAAAATTGAGCATCATGCGGGACCGGCCCGGGCCGATGCGTCCTTCCGCTGCAGTAAACTCCGGAAGGCGCCGCCAACTGCGGAGCTGGCGTCGCCGGCGGCAGGAACGACAGGAAGAGGGAGGGTGCACCGTGACAGTTGAACCGTCGGGCCGCCCCGAATCGCCCGGTCCGCCGCCGCTGGTCCGGCTGCTTCAGGAGTTCAGCCTCGAGGCCAACCGCTACGTGGATTCAGCCGGGGGCCGCAATGACATGCACCGCACAGACCTCAACGCCCTGGCCGTGATCATGCAGCACACCGCGAAGAACCAGATCGTCACCCCCGGGGTGCTCCGCAAGGAACTCCATCTCAGCTCACCGGCCACAACGGCGCTGGTGGACCGGCTGTACAACTCCGGGCATGTGGTCCGCGAACGGCAGGGCGCGGACCGCCGCCAGGTCCAGCTCCGGATGACCCCCAAGGCCTACCGCGACGGCAGCGCCATGTTCATGCCGCTGGCCCGCCACATGGACGCGGCGATGGCCCAGTTCACCCCCGAGGAGCTGGAGATCGCCACCCGGTTCATGACCTCGATGATCGACGCGACGGTCAGGGCCGGGCAGGAGGCGGCGCAGCAGTCGGCAGCGCCTCCAGCGGACCCGCAATAGCGACCGTTTCCGCGCGCCGCACCGGCAGTATTCTCCAGCCGGCCAGCCTCCGGCCCGGAGCGCCCTCCGGGCGGGCCACAAGGACCGGGCGCGCCGCCCACAACGCGCCCGCGGCCAGGCCCAGCGGGACCACCAGCGCCCAGCCGCTGAACAGCAGCACGGCCAGCATCACAACCGCGGCCACAATGACCCCGTACCAGGCCGGCGTCCGCGCGGGCAGCAGCCGGATCCCGGCTACCAGCCCGAACGCCGTCACGGCCGTGAAGCACGCCGACGCCGCCCCGATCTGGAACTGCATGTTGCTCAACCCGGCTACGGCGGCCGCGAAGGACAGGAACGTCATTACGGCCAGCAGTCCTAGGCTGGCCGCGGGCACCCGGCCGGGACCGGCGCCCCGCGCGAGGGTCCGCGGCAGCACGCCGTCGGACGCCAGGCTCGCGCCCAGCCGGCTGGCGCCGGCAACGAAGGTGTTGATCGGACCGAAGGTCAGCACCGCGGCGGCGACGGCTGTCAGCGGGGCCGCGAGTCCGCCCAGCCCCTTTTCGAGCAGCTGCGCGATCGGCACCTCGCTGCCGGGGAGGGCCGGGCCCAGGACGGCGATCGAGGCCGCGACGACGCCGATGTACACCATGCCGACCACAACCAGGGTGAGCCAGGTGGCCCGTTTGAGGTCCCGCTCCGGGTGGCGGAATTCCCCGGCGAGATGCGTGACCGCCTCCCAGCCGGCGAAGCAGAAGAAGAGCAGGCTGGCCACCCCGCCCACGGCCCAGTAGCCGTGCGGCGCGAACGGCTCGAAGTTCCCGGCGTTGGCGAACGGCGCGGCGAGGGCGACTGCCAGCGCCAGCAGCCCGACCAGGAGCACCATCAGCACCAGCTGGATGCCGCTGGACATCCGGATACCGACGGCGTTGCTCGCGAACGCGGCGGCCAGCAGCAGGCCGGCCGCCACCAGCGCCGTCGCGCGTCCGCCGCCCAGGGCGTGGGCGATGTAGTTGCCGCCGATGACGGCCGTCGCCGGAGCCCCGAAAGGAATGGCGAAGTAGAAAAGGTAGCCGGCCACGGCCGAGGCGCGGCGCCCGTAGGCGCGCGTCACGAAGTGGGCGATTCCGCCGGCGTCGGGCTGCTGCCGGCTCATCTCCGCGAAGCTGAAGGCCACGGGCGTGCAGAACACGAGCAGCAGGGTCCAGGCCAGGAGCGACGCTGGCCCGGCTTCCTTGGCGGCGATCGCCGGGAGGACCAGGATGCCGGAACCCAGGATCGCCCCGACATAGATCCCGGTCGCTCGGAACAGGCCGAGCCCTGGCTGCTTGCTGCTGTTGATGTTCACTCCTCTAATAATCCGCAGAACCGCCCCGGGCAAAAGCGGCAAAACGGACGGGAACACGCGAAATCCTGCCGTCTTCCCGGCTGCTTCCCGGCTGTTTCCCGGTTGCTTTCCGCGGTTGCGTTGCCCGGATGCCTACGGCCTTCCCCGCTTTCCCCGCTTTCCCGGCCCGTGGCGGTAGCGTTTCATTATGAGTGCGCAGCAGCCTGAAGATGTGTACAGCCACGGCCACCACGAGTCCGTGGTCCGCGCCCACGCCTCGCGGACGGCGGAGAACTCCGCGGCGTTTGTGATCCCGCATCTGACCCCGGGGGTCTCGGTGCTCGACGTCGGCTGCGGCCCCGGCAGCATCACCTGCGACTTCGCCGGGCTAGTCTCCCCCGGCAAGGTCACCGGGCTGGACCGCTCGCCGGAGGTGATCAGCCAGGCGGCTGCCCTTGCGGCCGAGCGCGGCGTGCAGAACGTCGAGTTTGCCGCCGGCAACATCTACGACCTCGACTTCGAGGATGAGACGTTCGACGTCGTCCACGCCCACCAGGTGCTGCAGCACCTCACGGACCCGGTCGCCGCCCTGCGGGAAATGCGCCGCGTCGCCAAACCCGGCGGCATAGTGGCAGTGCGCGACGCCGATTTCCACGGCATGAGCTGGTACCCGGCCGTCCCCGAGCTGGACGAGTGGATGGAGCTGTACCAGCGGATCGCCCGCCGCAACGGGGCCGAGCCCGACGCCGGCCGCCGCTTGGTCTCCTGGGCGCAGTCCGCCGGGTTCACCGACATCGCCCCTTCCAGCAGCAACTGGCTCTACGCCACCGGCCAGCAGCGCCGCTGGCAGGCACGGGTGTGGGGCGAACGGGTGCTGCATTCGGCCTTCGCGGACCAGGCGCTGGAGTACGGCTTCGCCAACCCCGCCGACCTGGCCCGGATTTCGGCCGGCTGGCACCGGTGGGGCTCCACGGACGACGGCTGGTTCCTGATCCCCAACGGCGAAGTCATCGCCCGGGCCTGATTAGGCGCCGGAGCCCGGCGCCTATTCGCCCAGCGCGGGAAGAATCACGACGGCGAGGGTCCCCATGGCCTGGTTCTCGGTGAAACCCACCACACCGATCTCCAAGTCCCTGGACCGGTGGACGTCCGTTATGGTCGCGGTTCGCGCCTTGCCTTCCACGACTCCCGCCGGAATGCCGTCCACGGCGACACCCCAGCGGTAGGGCTCCGGCCCGCCTGGTTCCCAGGAGACCTGGACGGTGCTGATGCCGTCTGAGTGGGCGGTCACCAGCACGCTCACGTTGACGGGGGCCACGGGGAGCCCGTCCCGGGGGCCGCGGCCGATGTGGACGCCGGTCGATGCCGTCGACAAGCCTCCCGTGGCATGGGTGATCCGCACCGTCGCGATGCCCTCGAACACCGCCGGGTAGCTGTGAGTCGCCACGGGGATCGGCCCCACCTGATCAATGACGCCGTCGCCGTCGAAGTCCCATTCGTACTGCGCGACGTTGACCCCGCGGGGCAGCGACGCCGAAACGTCGAAGTTGATCGTCTGGCCGGGCATGGCGTAGTAGTCGGGAATGGCGAACCGCGCCTCGGGCAGGGGCACGGCGGCCGGGGCCGCCGTGCCCCCGGGATTCAACATCAACGGGGTGGGGGCAGTCCGGGGCGCAGCGGCCGCCGTGGCGGTCGCCGTGGCTCCGGCCTGGGTGGCGGATGCCGACGGCGGTCCGGTCCCCGGCAGCGCGCAGGACGACGAGGTCAGCAGGACGGCCCCGGCTAGCATCGTTCCGACAATCCTGTCCATCGACTCCCCCAAGCCTGGTGCAGCACTGATGCCGCGCGGTTGAGAGCATCGTAGCCTCCCACAGACGGACTGTCTCCACCCGCGGGCCGCCGGCGGACAGGGAGTCGGGAGCAGGTATACGCCAGTCATTCCCCGCCGGCAGATCTGCCGCTAGGGTGCACTCAAACACACTGTGACGAGGAGGAAGCATGCGCAACGTGACGGCCGGACTTTTCAGTTCCGTGGACGGCGTGGTGGAAGACCCTTTCCTTTGGCAATTCGACAGCTTCGATGAGGAACTCGGCGCGGGGATGAACGAGATGATGGGCCGGATCGATACCGGGCTCCTGGGCCGCGTTGGGTACCAGCAATGGGCGGAGTACTGGCCGAACGCAGAAGCCGACGCCGACTTCGGCGCGTTCATCAACCCGCTGCCCAAATACGTGGCGTCCCGCACCCTGACCGGCGATCTTGCGTGGCAGAACTCGCATCTGATCCCGGGACCGCTGGAGGATTTTGTCGCGGGCCTGAAGGACGGCGACGGCGGCGACATCGGCGTTTTCAGTAGCATCTCGTTGGTCCGCCAACTGTTCTTCGCTGGGCTCTTGGACAGCCTGATGCTGATCGTCCATCCTGTGGTGGCCGGCAGTGGTCGGCGGCTCTTCAACGACGGCGATCCCCTGACGCGGCTTGAGCTGCAATCATCCCAGCAGACCAGCAAGGGCAACATGATTCTGAGCTACGGCCTGCGCGGCAGCTGAGTGGAGAGTCAGGTGCCCGGCGACCTCCCGACGGCAGGCATCACACGGTGTGTGACGGCGTTGTGAAGCTGCGGCCGGACGCGCCCGTCCGCGGCCGTAAACTGGCCCAGTGCAACCCTCCCTGTGGCTGGCCCTCGCAGGCGCCGGCGTCCTGATCAGCTTCACGCCCGGCGCGGGCGCCATCAACACCATGAGCAACTCGCTGAATTCCGGCTTCCGGCGCTCCATCTGGGGAATCCTCGGGCAGCAGGCCGCACTGATCGTGCACGTTGTGATCGTGGCGCTGGGCGTCGGGGTCCTGGTGGCCAGTTCTCCGGTCGCCTTCAACGTGATCCGCTACGCCGGCGCGGCGTACCTCGTCTATCTGGGCATCCAGCAGTTCCGGCACAAGCCCGACCTGGACCAGGAGAAGGCCGCCGCACTGCGCAACGAGCCGGCGGCCTCCATGTTCCGCCGCGGCCTGTGGGTCAACCTGCTGAACCCCAAGGCCATCGTGTTCTTCCTGGCCTTCATGCCGCAGTTCATCCGCCCGGCGGAACCGCTCCTGCCGCAGTACCTGGTCCTGGCTGCCACCGTGGTGGTGATCGACATCCTGGTCATGTGGTTCTTCTTCGCGGCCGCGGCCAAGTCCTTCCAGCGCTTCACGCACGATGCCCGCGGGCAGCGGATTCTCAACCGGACGTTCGGCGTCCTGTTCATGGCCGTCGGCGTCATGCTGGCCCTGATCCACTGACGTCGGGCACCAGCCTCCCGGCCGACCGCACATGACAGCCCGGAATACAAGTGTGACAAACTTTGTAATACCCACTGCCGGGCAACTAGCCAAGAGGACCCGCATGATTCATGCTTGCACTATGACCTCAATGTCGAGCCAGTACCGGATCATCACGGTCTGCACCGGGAACATCTGCCGGTCCCCGATGGCCGAACTGATGCTCGCGGAGGCGATCGCCGCCGAGGGACTGGCCGGCGCCGTCGTGGATTCGGCAGGAATCACGGCCTATGAGGTGGGCCGGCCGATTGACCCGCGCGCCGCCCGCAAGCTCACCGCCCACGGCATTCCCTCCGACGATCATGTGGCGCGCGAATGGCGGGCGGAATGGTTCCGGAACCGCGATCTCATCCTGGCCCTGGACGTCGACCACTTCGGCTGGCTGCAGCAGGCGGCGCCGGACCGCGAGTCCCTGTCCAAAATCAGGATGCTGCGCAGCTTCGATCCGGCCGTCGCGGGCAAGGACCCGCTCGACCAGGGCATCGAAGACCCCTGGTACGGCGGCCACGTGGACTTCGACCTCACCTGGAACCTGATCCACGCCGCGCTCCCCGGGCTCGTGGCGCACGTCCGGGCGGAGCTCGCACTGCGCCGGCGGCCGGACAGGCACCATCCCGGCAGCGATCACCCCAATGCACAGCAGCCGGTACGCTCTATTTCATGAGTCCCGCACCCGTCATCATCGCCATCGACGGACGCTCCGGCGCAGGCAAGACCACCCTGGCGATCGAATTGGCGGCACGGCTCCGCGAGCACCACAAGGTGTCCCTTTTCCATCTCGAGGACATCTACCCCGGCTGGAATGGGCTCGCGGCCGGCATTGAGCGCTACGCCTCGACCGTCCTGGCCCCGCTGCACCGCGGCGAGCCGGCCGAATGGGTCAGCTGGGACTGGAACGCACACTACGACGGCGTCACCCGCACCACCTTGCCTGCCGAGATTGTCCTGGTGGAAGGCGTGGGGGCCGCCGCAGAGGCAGCCCGCCCCTACCTGGCCGCGGTCATCTGGGCTGATTCCCCCGAACAGGACCGGCGCAGCAGAGCCCTGGCCCGGGACGGCGAAAGCTACGAACCCTACTGGGACGAGTGGGCCGCGCAGGAGCAGGAGTGGCTGGCCCAGGACGACGTCCCTGCCCATGCCGACGTCCGGGTGCACAATCTTGCCGACGGCGCCGCCCCGGCAGAAGTGCTGCAGGCGCTCCAGTACCTGCCGGCGCTGTCCCCGGTGCTGGTTCCCGAGCTTGCCGCCCGCCGCGGCCTCGAGCTTCGCACCGAACGGATCGACGCCGCCCCGGACCCTGCCCGGCTGTTCGAGTCCCTCTTCGGCAGCTCCGCCAATGCCGCCTGGCTCGACTCCTCGCTGGCGCCGGAGGACAACGCCGCGGCGGAACGGAGCCGCTTCAGCATCCTGGCGGACGACGGCGGCCCCTTCGGCCAGTCGGTCCGGCACAGTTCGGGCAGCACCAGGGTGAGCATCGGAAACGCCAGTGTCCGGACCGAGGGCCCCTTCTTCCGCTGGCTCGACGGAGTCTGGGGCCGGCGCGCCCTCCGCGCCCCCGACGGCTACCCGTGCGAGTTCACCCTGGGCTGGCTCGGCTACCTCGGCTACGAACTCAAACGCGAGACCGGCGGCAGCGACGTCACGGCCGAAACCCCCGACGCCTGCCTGCTGTTCGCCGGCCGCGCCGTGGTGCTGGACCATGTGGAACGCACCGTCTGGCTGCTCACCCTGGACACCGCGGACGCCGGGGACTGGCTTGAGAGGGCCCGCACCGCCGTTTCCGGGGCGGCACCCGGGCAGGCGGCGGTACCCGGGCGAATGGGCAGCGGCGGCGTCGAACCTTCCGCCCCCGCACGCCTGGACTTCACCGCAAGGGACTCGGAAGTGGCCTACAAGTCAAAAATCACGGAGGCCCAGTACGAGATCGCCGAGGGAAATACCTACGAGGTCTGCCTGACCACCGCACTGACCGCCCAGCTTCCGGCCTCGGCCCTGGACCCCCGGCAGGCCTACCTGGCGCTGCGCCGGCGCAATCCCGCCCCGTTCGCCAGCTACCTGCGCTTCGGGGACCTCACCGTGGCCAGCACCTCGCCGGAGCGGTTCCTGCGGATCGCGGCCGACGGCGGGATGCGCGCCGAGCCGATCAAGGGCACCCGGCACCGGGACGCGGACCCCGCGCAGGACGAACGGCTGCGGCAGGATCTCGAAACCTCCCCGAAGGACCGCGCCGAGAACATCATGATCGTGGACCTGTTGCGCAATGACCTCAGCCATTTCGCCGTGCCCGGCTCGGTGTCGGTCAGCCGGCTCTGCGCGATCGAAAGCTACGCCACGGTCCACCAGATGGTGAGCACCATCGATGCCCGGCTCCGGCCCGGCATGCCCCGGGCCGAGGCCGTCGCTGCCTGCTTCCCCGCCGGCTCGATGACCGGCGCCCCGAAGGTCAGCACCATGGCCATACTGGACCGGCTCGAGGGCGCGCCCCGCGGCGTCTACTCCGGTGCGATCGGCTATTTCTCGCTGAACGGCGCCACCGACCTCGCCGTTGCGATCCGGACCCTTGTGCTCAGCGGGCGGGCCGGAGGCGGCACCGGGCTCAGCCTCGGCGTGGGCGGTGCGATTACGGCGGATTCCTCGCCGCAGGAGGAGTACGAGGAGATCCGGACCAAGGCCTTCGGGGTCCTCTCGGCGCTCGGCGCGGAGTTCCCGCAGGACTGACGCCGTGCGGGCTACTGCAGCGTGGCCGTCAGCCGGGCCACGTTGTCCACGTATTTGACCCCCATCGGCCGCTTCATCCAGTCCTCGAGGGTCAGTTCGCGCGAAATGCCCCGGTAGGTGTCCTCCACCTCGCTGATCCTCCGCACGATGTCCTCGCCCAGGAGCATCACCGAGACCTCGAGGTTCAGTGAGAAGGAGCGCATGTCCATGTTGCTCGAGCCCAGCACGGCCACCTCGTTGTCGATGGTGAAGTGCTTGGCGTGCAGCACGAACGGGGCCTTGTACAGGTAGATCCGCACGCCGGCTTCCAGAAGCGCCTCGTAGTAGGACTGCTGGGCGTGGTGGACGAGGAACTGGTCGCCCTTTTCCGAGACGAAGAGTTCGACGTCGACGCCGCGCTGCGCCGCCGTCGTCACCGCGTACAGCAGCGAGTCGTCCGGGACGAAGTAGGGGCTGCAGATCGAGATCTTATGCTGCGCCGAGTAGATGAGGGTGTTGAAGAGCCGCAGGTTGTTTTCCGTGATGAAGCCGGGGCCGCTGGGCACCACCTGGGCGGTGATGTTGCCGGCGTGCAGTTCGGGCCGGTGCGCGAGCTGGCCCTCGAGCGACTCGTCGGTCTCGCTGAGCCAGTCGGTGGCGAAGACAACGTTCAGGGTGGTGACGATCGGCCCGCGCAGGCAGGCCATCAGCTCGACCCATTCTCGGCCCACCTTGCGGTGCCGCGGGTTGTTGTAGGAGGGCTCGATCAGGTTCTGCGAACCGGTGAAGGCCACCTCGCCGTCGATCACCATGATCTTGCGGTGGTTGCGCAGGTCCGGGCGGCGCCACTGCCCGTGCACCGGGCTCAGCGGCAGCATGGGCCGCCAGCGGATCTTGCCGGCCTTGAGCCGGGCGATCAGCTTTCGGTAGCCCTTGATGCGCAGGGTTCCCAGGTGGTCGAAGAGGAGGCGGACTTCGACGCCGCGCTCGGCGGCCTCCTCCATCGCGGTCAGCAGATCGTCCGTGACGTGGTCCGAGCTCAGGATGTAGAACTCGGCATTAATGAAGGTCTCGGCTTTGCGGACTGCGGCCGCCATCGCCTTGATCGAGTCCGGGTAGCCGGGCAGGAGCTCCACGTGGTTGCCGTCCACCATCGGCAGCGAGCCCAGGGTCTTGTTCAGTTCGGCCGCGGAGGACACCCATTCCGGGCCCTCGTAGCCGCTCTCCAGCATCGCCAGCTCGGAGGTGCCGGCGCGGACGCGGGTGTTCACGGCGTCCTGCTGCGCCCGGCGCTTGCGGGAGAGCCGGAAGTTGCCGAAGAGCAGGAACAGGACCAGGCCCACGGCCGGGACGAAGAAGATGATCAGCAGCCAGGCCATGGCCGTGGTGGGACGGCGGTTTCCCGGGATGATGCCGAGGGCCAGGACCCGGATGGCGAGGTCCACCAAGGTCAGGATCAGGATGACCCAGGACGGGAGCGAACCCGCCAGCGAAAACGGCCACAACACAGGCGTACCCCTCAGGTTCCAGACCCGCGGAACAGTTCCGGAACGGGCAACCGTCAAATCCTATCCCGTTCCCCGCCGCACTAAGCTGAAGCCATGACTTCTCCTGCCGCCGCCCCCTCCCCCGCCACGGTGCTGGTCTTCCTCGACCCCGCCTTCGAGGACGGCCGGCTGGCCGACGCCACCAAGCCGCAGCTGATGGCGACGGACCAGGGCGCCACCCGCGGCGACGGTGTTTTCGAGTCACTGCTGGCCGTGGGCGGGCAGCCCCGCAAGCTCCAGGCGCACCTGGACCGGCTGGCCGGATCCGCCCGGCTGCTGGAGCTGGACATCCCGGCAGAGGAAGCCTGGCGCCGGGCCATCGCCACGGCAATCACCGAATACCGCAGCCGGCACGTGCCCGGCACCCAGGCAGCCGACGACGACGAACTCGTCGTCAAGCTCCTGGTGACCCGCGGCGTCGAAGGCGCAGGGACGCCCACGTGCTGGGTCCAGGCGTCCGCCCCCGGCCGCGCCGGGCGGCGGCAGCGCGAGACCGGCGTCGATGTCATCCTGCTGGACCGCGGCTACGACAGCGAAGTCGGGGAGCGTGCCCCGTGGCTGCTGATGGGCGCCAAAACGCTCTCCTACGCCGTCAACATGGCAGCGCTCCGCTACGCCCACGCCCAGGGTGCGGACGACGTCATCTTTACCTCATCGGACGGCCGGGTCCTGGAGGGTCCGACGTCGACCGTCCTGCTGGCGCACCTGGAAACCACCGACGACGGCGCCGGCGGGGTCCGCACCATCCGCCGCCTCATCACGCCGCAGCTCGACAGCGGGATCCTGCCCGGCACCTCGCAGGGGGCCTTGTTCACCGCGGCCAAGGCCGCCGGCTGGGAGCTGGGCTACGGCCCGCTGGAGCCCCACGACCTGTACGACGCCGACGCCGTCTGGCTGATCTCGAGCATCCGGCTGCTGGCGCCCGTGAACCACATCGACGGCAAGGAAATCGGCACCCCGGAACTCCGCCGGCAGCTCACGGCCGAGCTCAACGCGCTCTACGCCACGATCGAGTAGTCCCCGCCGGCCCACAGCCAGGCAACGCGGGGTCAGCTACGGCCCATCCCGACGCCTCGGACGGGCGCTGAGTGACCCCGCGTTCCAAGCGTCAGCCCTTCGCGAGGGCTGCGTCGACGAGCCGGGCCAGGTCCGCTGACGCAGCCGACGTGAGGCCGGCACCGGAGACCATGGCCGAGGCCGACAGTGTCCCCTTGATGCCCATGACCACTACGGTGGTCACGGTTTGCCCCGAGGGCATCGTCTGGGTGGCGAGGGAACCGAAGGACTTGTCCCCGGCCGTTTTCACGTCCAGGACTTCCGTCTTGCTGGTGATCCGCTGGTTCTGGAGCTCCGTGGTGAAGGACGAACACTTCGTGCCGTTCGCGAGTGAGGTCTCAACGCCCTTGTCCAGGACTGCCGGGTCCGTGACCGCCACAAGGGTAAGCACTGTCATGGCCTTCTCCTTGGCCGGCTGTGAGCGGCCGGCGGCGTAGGTGCTGCCCGGGGGAATCTGCGCGTTGCTCTCGGCGAGCGCCCCGCATTCTGCCGGCGTGATCACGGCCGAGGCCATCATCTGCCGGGCGATGTCGATGCCCTGGTCCAGCTGGGCCGCGGGAATTGCCGTCAGCGGCCGGCCTTCGGCGTCCTTGAGCCCTGCGATGATAGCGGCCAGCTCCGGCGCTGCGTAGGACTTCGGGGCGGGTGCCGGCGCCGGTGCCGGTGCGGACGACGGGATTGTGGCCGGCGACGCCGCCAGCGACACGGCCGGCGACGAGGCCGGCGATTCCGCCGCTGCCGCAGGCGGGGTGCCGGCGGTGGACGGCGCAGGCGGGCCGCCGCAGCCGGCGAGCGCAAGTGTCGTTGCGAGAAGGAGCGCGGCCGGTGTGATGCTTCCCAGATTCATTCAGTTCCCCAGTTCCTGTGTGATGTTGTGATGATCCGCTCCCGGAGGCGATAGCGGTGAGCCTACGACATGCGGTGCGGGGGAGGAAGGGTCGGACCGGTGGCCCAGACCGCGTTTCGGGCCCGCACTTCCGCGCGCGGCTGCGGAACACCGACGCTGACGGTCCCTGTCCGGGCGGTCCCTGTCCGGGCGGTCCCTTTCCGGGCCGGCACGGTCCAGCGGGCTTCCTTCCCCCGAAGTTCCTGGCCCAGGGCGGCGGCCATGGCCAGGCTGGTGAACACGGAATACAGAGGGAGCAGCGGCAGCGCCCATACAAGCCGCAGGTCTTTCCACTCCCGGTCCATGCCCGGGGCGGACATTGCCAGCACGAGGGCCACGATGATGAACAGCCAGCCCAGGACCGCCCAGGCGTTGCCGCCGAGCGGGTCGTGGCCCAGGGCGAACAGGAACACCAGGTCGAGGATCACCACAATCTGGACCACCGGCAGGACCACCATGGTCATGGCGTTGAAGAGCCGATGGGCGCCGAATCTGCCGCGCCGGAGATTGCCCGTCCCGCCCTTGTGGACGGCCAGGGTCTGCAGCAGTCCGCGGGCCCGCCGGACCCGCTGCCGCCACAGCGCCGCGATGGTCGCCGGGGATTCCGCGCAGACGAGCGCCCGGGGCGCGAAGGAAACGCGGTACCCCGCTTTGTGCACCCGCCAGGTCAGGTCCAGCTCCGCGCCTACCGCATCTTCGCGGAACAGGCCGATTTCCTCCACCACCTTGCGCGGGAACGCACTGATGTTGCCGGAGCCGCCGGGCAGGCAGCCGAGCATGGTCAGGGCACGACGGACCATCCCGGTGCCGGCGTGGCTGACGAACGCCAGCATCCGGGTCTGGGCCCGGTCCAGGTTCGCCGCGCGGTCATCGCCGCAGACCGCCCCGGTGCGCCCGTCCTCGAAGGCCTGGAGCATCCTGTCGACGGTGTCCCGGAAGAGAATGCCGTCCGCGCCGACGAACATGAGGACCTCGCCGGTGGAGTTCCGGATCCCCCGGTTCAGCGCGGCACCCTTGCCGGCGTTGCCCTGGGTCAGTACCTTGATCCGCGGATCCCCGGCCGCCAGCTCCGCCATCAGCTGCGCCGTGTTGTCGGTGGAGCCGTCGTCCACGAGGATCACCTCGTACCGGTCATATCTCGTGCGCTGGATCGACCGGACACAGTTCCCGATGGCGGTTGCCTCGTTGAAGGCCGGAACGATGATCGACACGCTCGGCCATTTGTCGTGCAGCGTGGGGTCTTCGCGGCGACGCCGGCCGGCATCACGGATTTCGAACCACACGGACAGCGGCAGCACCAGCAGTTTCACCAGCCCGAAGACCAGGACCGGCCCGCCGAGCACCAGGAGCAGGAGCCGGGCCCCGGGGAGGGCTGCGACGAAGATCGATTCAACCCATGACATTGGCGTACGCCCCTGCGCTGTGCCGGAAGGACGCCGGGTTGAAGGACGGGAGGGCGAAGGATGCCAGCACGGCGTCGAGCAGTTCCGGGGCCAGTCCGCTGTGCGCGCCGAACCGGGCGTTCACCTCGAGGACCACGGGGGTCCCGTCCGCGCGGCGGCGGACGTCCACGTCCACCGGGCCGGTGAGGCCCAGGGAACGGACCGCGGCCAGCGCCACGTTGCCAACGTCGATCGCTTCGCCCGCTTCGGCCCGGCGGGTGGTGACGGCATTCCCGACGTTGCGGTGTGCCAGTTCCGCCTTCTCCAGAACGACGACGAACGGTGCGGCGCTGTTGTGCGCGGGGGTGCCAAACACCATGGGACCGTACCCGGTGCCCGGGATGAACTCCTGGACGATCTGCCCGTCCGGGAGGTGGTGCCAGTCCACCTCCGTGCTGCCGTCGATGACGATGACGCCGCGCCCGCCCCGGGACACCCGTGGCTTGACCACGACGGGTCCACCCAGCGCAGCCATGGCTGCTGCCGCGTCGGCGAAGTCCCCCGGCACGCCGAACCGCGGCACGGGGACCCCGGCCGACTGCAGCTGCCACGCGGTGAAGAGCTTGTCGCTGGCGACCGCCACGGGCCCGGGATCGCCGATGACCACGCGGACCTCCGCCCCAAACGCCGCCCGGAACGCCGCAAGCTGCGGGAGTTCTTCGCTGACGGTGGGGATGACCAGGTTGATGCCATCCTGGATGACCAGCCTGCGGAGCGCCGAAACCAGCTCCGGGTCCGACGCGGGCGGCACAGGGACGGCCGTGAGGCCCGCCCCGGCGGGAAGCTCGCGAACGTCGGTGCCGAGGACGGGAATGCCGCGGGCCTTCAGCTGGGCCGCGATGGCGCGGCCCGCCGGCCCGCCCGCGCCGGTGACCAGGGCGCGGGGCTTCACAGCTTTTCCAGTTCCGTGCCCGGGAGCCATGCAGCAACCGGGAAAACACTGGGCAAGGCATGCATCGAGACCATGGAATCCCATTCCTTCGTAGAAGTACCAGCCGCGCCTTTTGTGGACTCAGCCCGGGGCCTCCGGCAGGGCGCATGACTGCAACCGGCGCCACCGTGACCGGTTGCGCGCGCACTTCTGGGCGTTGACCAGCGCATATGCTGCACAGCGCGCTTGCCCCCCGGCATGTTGCGTGGCATGTAGGACTTTCTGGAGACCTTGGACTTGCTGTTCCAGTAAAAGTGAGTCGCCTATCAGAAAACCCGAGTAGGGAGTACCTGAAACTCCATTGATCAGAAATAGATGCAGCTGCGGGTAGTACTCGCATCCAATACTTCGACTACCCGAACCGGCTTTTCCTGGACAGCCCCCGGGATCCCCGCGGTCCGGTGGATTCCGTTACTTAACATGACGACGGCGGCGGTGCCGGCCGGCGCCGCGGGTGTTACGTTTTTGGTGAGTAATGAGAACCGGCGCCAAGCCCTGACTGGCCGGTCGGCAACCCTCCCTTTCGCGGCGGGGTGCCTCAGGTGAATACTCGGCACATCGACCATTCGAGCTGCAAACGTGAAAGAAGGAGATCCGTCGTGCCTGACGCGTCCGCCCCCGCTGTCCCCGAGACAGCAACCCGTACAGTGCCAGCCCCGGCCACCGCAGTCCCCGGTTCCGCCGGGGAGAGGCTGGCGTACCGCCTTTTCACCGGCCCCGACGACCGTGCCTTCTGCGAGCGCGTCTCAGCCGCCCTGGCCGAGGGCTATGTGCTGCACGGCGGCCCGGCCGCCACGTCCAATGGCGGCAGCGTCATCGTGGCCCAGGCCGTGGTGCTGCCGGCCGCGATCGCCACCGCCGATGCCGCCGTCGCCAATGCCGTGGACGATCTGGAGTTCGACGGCGAGGGCCACGCGTGAGCTACGCCGGGGACCTCAGCCCGCAGGAAGCCTGGGCCAAACTGGAGGACGGCGCCATCCTCGTGGACGTGCGCACTGCGGGCGAATGGGCCCACATCGGTATCCCGGACACTGCGCCGGCGGGCGGAACGCGCAAAGATCCGCTGTTCATCCAGTGGAACCTCGCCGGCGGCATCCCCAACTCTCGGTTCGTAGAACAGCTGAAACGACAGCTCGAGCTGGAGCTGGAACAGCAGGCCGCCGACGGGCGGGGCACCGCACTGGTCTTCCTGTGCCGGTCCGGCGCCCGCTCCATCGCCGCCGCGATCGCCGCGACCGAGGCCGGCTACACCTCCTACAACGTCCTCGAGGGCTTTGAAGGCGAACCGGACCGCCACGGTGAGCGCACTGTCAATGGGTGGAAGAACCGCGGCCTGCCCACCAACCCCGGAAAGCACTAAGTGACCTTCAACCCTGACGCCGTCGGCTGGAGCGCCGACACCCAGGCCGTCCGCGGCGGACTCGACCGCACCGGCTTCCAGGAAACCTCCGAGCCGATCTTCCTGAACTCGGGCTTCGTCTACGAATCCGCGGCCGCCGCCGAGCGCGCCTTCACCGGCGAGGACGAGCGCTTCGTCTACTCCCGCTACGGCAACCCCTCGGTGGCCACCTTCCAGGAACGGCTCCGGCTGCTCGAAGGCACCGAGGCCTGCTTCGCCACCGCCTCGGGCATGTCCGCCGTCTTCACGGCCCTCGGCGCCCTGCTGGCCGCCGGCGACCGGGTGGTCGCGGCCCGCTCGCTGTTCGGCTCGTGCTTTGTGATCCTCAACGAGATCCTTCCGCGCTGGGGTGTGGAGACGGTCTTCGTGGACGGCCCGGACCTTGGGCAGTGGCGTGCCGCGCTGTCGGAACCGACGACGGCGGTCTTCTTCGAGTCGCCGTCGAACCCGATGCAGGAAATCGTGGACATCGCCGCCGTGAGCGAGCTGGCGCACGCCGCCGGGGCGACGGTCGTCGTCGACAATGTCTTCGCCACTCCCCTGCTGCAGCGCTGCGGGGAGCTCGGCGCGGACGTGGTCGTCTACTCCGGCACCAAGCACATCGATGGCCAGGGCCGCGTGCTCGGCGGCGCGATCCTGGGCACCAAGGAGTTCATCGACGGCCCGGTCAAGCAGCTCATGCGCCACACCGGCCCGGCGCTCTCCGCCTTCAACGCGTGGGTGCTGACCAAGGGGCTGGAGACCATGGCCCTGCGGGTG
>DATIUQ010000033.1:0-24128 GCA_035466775.1 Arthrobacter sp. | reverse complement strand
TGTTGACGATCAGGACGGTGGTGATGAATTCGCCGTTCTCCCACAGGTCCTTCTCATCGACCAGGACCTTGGCGCCGGCCTGGAGCACCAGCCGGGAGGCCCAGGGCTCCGGCAGCCACGCGCCGTCGAGCTTTCCGTCCTGGAACAGCTTCAGGGTCTGGGCGTTCTCGGTGGGGTTGATGGCGACGTCGCCGCTGCCGTCAGTATTCGTCTTGTACCCCTGCCGGCCCAGCCAGGCGCGGAGTGCCACGTCCTGCGTGCCGCCGAGCTGCGGCGTCGCGAGCTTCTTGCCCTTGAGGTCCGCGGCCGAGGCGATTTCGGGTTTGACCACCAGCTGCGCTCCGCCGGAGGCGGCGCCGGCGATGATGCTGATCGATTCGCCCTTGCTCTTGACGTAGGAGTTGATGGCCGGGTTGGGGCCGATGTAGGTGGCGTCGATGGCGCCGGCGTTGAGGGCTTCGATCGCTGCGGGGCCGGCGTTGAAGACCTGGGTGCTGAGCCTGGTCTCGCCGAGATTCTTGGCGACCAGGCCCTGGCTGACCCCGACGAGGGCCGGGGCGTGGGTGATGTTGCCGAAGTAGCCGAGCTTGAGTTCGGCGGCGGGCGTGTTGACGGCGTCGGCTGGTGCCGCGGTCTCGTTCGCGCGGGACACCGTCGATGCGACGGCGGCGCCGGCGCCGATCAGCAGCACAAGGCCGACTGCCAGGCCGATCTCCAGGGTGCGCTTGCGTTTGGGCTTGGCGGATTCACCGGCGACGATCCGGGTGGTTCCGGGTGTCTGGCCGGGGGTGGGGCTATTCGAGGGGGATGACATGGAAGGGGTCCTGTTCGTGGGGTGTGCGGGGAGGCCGGGCGGGTGGTCAGCGCCGGCGACATCGCCCCCGGAACTCATCGCGGGGGCTCTTGGAAAGCCGTTCCGTAGTTGTCATGGCTTCACCATAGGGACTGCCGTGAACCCGGTTCAACGGCCCGGAAACCGGGGGTCACGCGGGTTCATGCGGCGTCATATGCGGGCCCGCCAACCGGGCTCCGCCGCGAATTAGTCGCCTTTAACGTTGACGAGTTGCCGGAGCTTGTGCCGGATCTTGACAAGGTCCGCGGAGTCGCGCATCACTTGGTCGATGGGTTTGTACGCCGCCGGGATCTCGTCGATGAAGGCCTTGCTGGGACGGAATTCGATGCCTTGCATGGCGGCCTTCAGCTGGGTCAGTGTGAAGATTCTCTGGGCCGCGTTCCTGGAGTATTCCCGGCCGGCGCCGTGTGGCGAGGAGTTCAGCGACTTGCGGTTCCCCAGGCCCACAACAACGTATGACGCGGTGCCCATGGAGCCGGGAATCAGCCCGGGGTCCCCCGCTTCGGCGCGGATGGCGCCCTTGCGGGAGACCCAGACGGACTTGCCGTAGTGGTGTTCCTTGGCGGTGAAGTTGTGGTGGCAGTTGATCCGTTCGGCCTCCCGCACGGAGCCGCCGGTCCAGGTTTCAAACTGCCGGACCACGCGGTCCATCATTTCCTCTCGGTTCAGCAGCGCAAAGTGCTGGGCCCAGCGCAGTTCCCGGATGTAGCGGTCGAATTCGGGCGTGCCTTCCTCGAGGTAGGCGAGGTCCGGGTGCGGCAGGGCGATGTGCCGGCTCCGGCTCATGCTCCGGGCCTCGCCGATGTGCCGCTGGGCGAGTTTGTTGCCCACCCCGCGGGAGCCGGAGTGCAGGAACAGCCACACGGTGTCCGCCTCATCCGCGCACACCTCGATGAAGTGGTTGCCCGAGCCCAGCGATCCCAGCTGCAGCGTCCAGTTCGGGGCGTACTGGCCGGGGTCGAAGCGGGCCGTGGCCGCCATCCGCCGCAGCTGGTCAATCCGGGGCGCGGCGGTGGCGGTGATCCTGTGGTTGTAGTGGCCGGCGGACAGCGGAATGGCGTGCTCAATGCCCTCCCGCAGCCTTTTCCTGTCTCTGGGCAGGTCCTTCACGGCATACTGCGTGCGGACGGCGATCATGCCGCACCCGATGTCCACGCCCACGGCGGCCGGGATAACGGCGCCCAGCGTGGGGATGACGGATCCGACGGTGGCGCCCAGGCCGAGGTGGGCGTCGGGCATGAGCGCCAGATGCGGATAGATGATCGACAGCTTGGAGGTGGTCAGGGCCTGCTCGCGGGTCTTGTCGTCAAGGATCGACGCCCAGCTGATGAGCCTGCTGTTGATGACTTCCACGTCGCCTCCCAGAACGATGATCGTCGTCCGGGAGGCCGGGTGGCAAGGACCGACTAGATGGAGTAGCGCTCGTCCTCGTGGTCGCCGGGGTGGTCCTTGACGAGGCCTGCGGCGAGGGTGTTGCCGTCCAGCGGATCGATCACCAGGAACGCGCCGGTGCGGCGGTGGTGCAGGTAGTTCTCCAGCGGCAGCGGCGCGGCGAGCCGCAACTGGGCATGCCCAATGTCGTTGAGTTCCAGTGTGGAGGTGGGTTCCAGCTGAAAGTTGGCGAGGTCCAGCTTGCCGGTCACGTTCCGCACCAGGGCCTGGACCGTGCGGGTGCCGTGCTTGACCAGCACCTTGGCACCTTCGCGCAGCGGCTTCGGCGAAAGCCAGCACAGCGCGGCGTACAGGTCAGCAGACGTCTCACGGATAGTCCCGGCCGCCGCGATCGTGTCACCGCGGGCGACGTCGAACTCGTCCGCCAGCCGCAGCGCCACCGACTGCGGGGCCACCGCCTCGGTCAGCTCGCGCCCGGCGAAGTCGATGCCGGCCACCGTCGTGGTGCGCGGCGCCTGGCCGGGGGTCAGGACGCTGACCTGGTCCCCCACTTTCACCGAGCCCTCCGTGATCTGCCCGGCATAGGCGCGGTAGTCGCGGTAGCTTTCGACGTCGAGTCCCCCGGCGACGGCGTCGGGCGCCAGCGCGCCCTGCGGCCGGACCACGAGCTGGACCGGGAAGCGGAAGCTCTCCAGGTGGCTTTCGAGCTCGTCCGCGGCCGGCAGCGTTTCGAGGACTTCGAGGAGGGCCGGGCCGTCGTACCAGGGTGTGCGGTCCGAGCGGTCCACCACGTTGTCGCCGTCGAGCGCGGACACCGGAATGACGAAAAGATCAGCGATGCCGCCTGTAGTTGAATCGTCACGGCCGAGCCCCAGCTCGCGGCCGACTTTCTGCACGTCGGCTTCGATCCCGCGGAACACGTCCTCGCTGAAGTCCACGAGGTCGATCTTGTTCACGGCGACAATCACGTGCGCCACGCGCAGCAGCTGAAGCACGGAAAGGTGCCGGCGGGTCTGCTCGAGGACACCCTTGCGGGCGTCGATGAGCACGACGACGGCGTCCGCGGTGGACGCGCCGGTCACCGTGTTTTTGGTGTACTGCACGTGCCCGGGGCAGTCCGCGAGGATGAAGCTGCGGCGGTCCGTGGCGAAGTAGCGGTATGCGACGTCGATGGTGATGCCCTGTTCCCGCTCGGCGCGCAGGCCGTCGGTGAGCAGCGCGAGGTCGATCGCTTGTGTGCCGGTTGCGCCGGAGCCGCCGAAACCGCGGTCCGCCGAGGTGCGGGCGACGGCGTCGAGCTGGTCCGCGAGGATCGCCTTGGAGTCGTGCAGGAGCCGGCCCACCAGGGTGGACTTGCCGTCGTCGACCGAACCGGCGGTCGCGAAACGGAACAGGGAGGCTTGTGCCAGCGGGGCATCGGCGAGCAGGGCAGCCGCGCGGGCGGTGTCGATGTCGGTGCTCATTAGAAATAGCCGTCCTTCTTGCGGTCTTCCATGGCTGCCTCGGAGATGCGGTCATCGGCCCGGGTGGCGCCACGTTCGGTGATGGTGGAGGCGGCAACTTCGATCACGACGTCGCGCACCGTGGCGGCGGCGGATTCGACGGCGCCGGTGCAGGACATGTCGCCGACAGTCCGGTAGCGGACGGTCTTGGTGATGACCTGCTCATCCTCGCGCGGCTGCGAGACCTCGCCGACGGCGCGCCACATGCCGTCGCGGGCAAAGACCTCGCGGTCGTGGGCGTAGTAGAGGCCGGGGAGGTCAATGTTTTCCCGCTCGATGTAGCGCCAGACGTCGAGTTCGGTCCAGTTGCTGATCGGGAACGCGCGGACGTGCTGGCCGACCGTGTGCCGGCCGTTGTAGAGGTTCCACAGCTCGGGCCGCTGGTTGCGCGGGTCCCACTGGCCGAACTCGTCGCGCAGGCTCAGGATGCGTTCCTTGGCCCGGGCCTTGTCCTCGTCCCGGCGGCCGCCGCCGAAGACGGCGTCGAACTTGTTGCGCTGGATCGCGTCCAGCAGCGGCACGGTCTGCAGCGGGTTGCGGGTCCCGTCGGCACGCTCGGCCAGCTCGCCGGAATCGATGAACTCCTGCACGGAGCCGACGACGAGCTTAAGTCCCAGCCGCTCCACGGTCCGGTCACGGAACTCGATGACCTCGGGAAAGTTGTGCCCGGTATCCACATGCAGCACCGGAAAGGGCACCTTCCCGGGCCAGAAAGCCTTCGTGGCCAGGTGCAGCATCACCACAGAGTCCTTGCCGCCGGAGAATAGCAACGCAGGCTTCTCAAACTCCGCAACCACCTCACGGATGATGTGGATGGCCTCGGACTCGAGGGTGTCCAAAGACGACAAGCGGGCGGTGCGCTGAGCCGGAGAACTCAGGCGACCCGACCCCAGAGCCGCAGCGGCAGATGCCGCCCCGGGAGTGGCATCTGAGGCATCGGCCGAGGGACCCGACGCGAGCTTGCGAGCGTTGGGAAGGCCGCTGCCGCTGCCGGAGCTGGACGGCATGCTGCTTGCAGCATTGCCGTCCAGCGAAGGGGCGGGGGCGGCATCTGCCGCGGAGGCGGAGGTGACCATCGTCGTCGTCGTGCTCAAGTTGCTCATACGTGTAGTCCGCATTCTGTCTTGTCGGTTCCTGCCCAGCGTCCGGCGCGCGGGTCGTCGCCGGGCGCTACCTTGCGGGTGCAGGGCTGGCAGCCAATGGACGGGTAGCCCTGTGAAAGCAGCGGGTTGACGGGGAGGAGGTTGTCATCGGAGTACTGGACCAGCTGGTCGAAGCTCCAGGCCGCGACCGGGTTGACCTTGACCAGGCCGTTGGTTTCGTCCCACGTGACCAGCGGGGTGTTGGTGCGGGTGGGTGCCTCGTCGCGCCGGACCCCGGTGAACCAGAGTTCGTAGCCGGCCAGCGTGCGGCGCAGCGGGGCCACCTTCCGCAGCGCGCAGCACTGGGCGGGGTCGCGGGCGAAGAGGTCCTTGCCGAGGAGCCGGTCCTGCTGCTCCACGGTGTTCTCCGGGAGCACGTCGACGACGTTCACGCGCAGGTTGGCGGCGACCTCGTTGCGGGTCTTGTGGGTTTCCGGGAAGTGGTAGCCGGTCTCGAGGAAGAGCACGTCGACGCCGGGGAGCTGGTCCGCGACGAGGGCCGGGAGGACGGCGTCTGCCATGGAGCAGGCGACGGCGACGGCCGGGAGCTCGAAGTTGCGGGCCACCCAGGCGATGACCTCGCGGGCCGGGGCGTCCCAGCCGAGTTCAGCGGCGCCGGCCTCGGCGAGGACTTTCAGCTCGTCGGGCGTGCGGAGCCTGGCGGGCGCTGCCGGTTCGGTGACCGGGTCGATGCCGGCTGCGTGCTTGCTCACTGCAGATCACCTTCGTCGGCGGCGAAGGCCCACTCGGCGAAGGTCTGGCCCTCGGCGTGGCTGGCCACGAACTTCCTGACCACACGCTCCACGTAGTCGGGCAGGTCTTCGGCCGTGACCTTGAGGCCGCGGACGGTCCGTCCCAGGCCTGCCTCCTCGCGGCTGTCGGAAGCCAGCCCGCCGCCGAGGTGGACCTGGAAACCCGGGGTGGGGTCGCCGTCGGGCGTGGGAAGCATCATGCCCTTGAGTCCGATGTCCGCGGTCTGGATCCGGGCGCAGGAGTTGGGGCAGCCGTTGATGTGCAGCGACAGGGCCTGCGGGAGCTGCCGGGTCTCGACGAGGTCGGCGAGGCGGCGTTCCAGCTCGGCGACGGCGGTGGCGGCCGTGACCTTCGTTTCGACGATGGCGAGCTTGCAGTATTCGATGCCGGTGCAGGCGATGGTGCCGCGGCGGAACACGGACGGCCGGGCGGAGAGGCCCAGGGCGTCGAGTTCGGCCACGAGCGGTTCCACGTGGTCCTTGGGTACGTCGAGGACCACGAGCTTCTGGTGGGGCGTGGTGCGCAGGCGCCGCGAGCCGCGGGCTTCCAGCGTGTCCGCGAGCTTGACGAGCTGGCTGCCGGAGAGCCGTCCGGCCAGCGGGGTGGCGCCGATAAAGAAGTTGCCGTCCTTCTGCTCGTGCACGCCGATGTGGTCGCCCGGGGTGGAGGGCTTGGGCGCGGCCGGGCCGTCATCGAGCTTGTAGCCGAGGTATTCGTCCTCAAGGACCTGGCGGAACTTCACCGGGCCCCAGTCGGCCAGCAGGAACTTCAGCCGGGCCTTGGTGCGCATGCGCCGGTAGCCGTAGTCGCGGAAGATGCTGGTGACGCCGAGCCAGACGTCGGCGGCCTGGTCCGGGCGGACGAAGGCGCCGAGCCGCTTGCCCAGCATGGGGTTGGTGGAGAGCGCGCCGCCTACCCAGAGGTCGTAGCCGATGCCGAGTTCGGGGTGGACCAGGCCCACCAGGGCGACGTCGTTGATCTCGTGGACCACGTCCTGGCTGGGGTGGCCGGTGATGGCGGTCTTGAATTTGCGCGGCAGGTTGGCGAGTTCCGGGTCGCCGATGAAGCGTTCGGCGAGCTCGTGGATCAGCGGCGTCGGGTCGATGATTTCGTCCTTGGCGATGCCGGCGACCGGGGAGCCGAGGATGACGCGGGGGACGTCGCCGCACGCCTCCGTGGTGGACAGGTCCACGGATTCGAGCCGGCGCCAGATCTCCGGCACGTCCTCGACCCGGATCCAGTGCAGCTGGATGTTCTGGCGGTCGGTAAGGTCGGCCGAGTCGCGGGCGAAGTCCACGGAGATCTGGCCGATGACGCGCAGCTGCTCGGTGCTGAGGGCGCCGCCGTCGATCCGGACGCGCAGCATGAAGTACTTGTCTTCGAGCTCGTGCGGCTCGAGCGTGGCGGTCTTGCCGCCGTCGATCCCGGGTTTGCGCTGGGTGTAGAGGCCCCACCAGCGGAAGCGGCCGTGCAGGTCGGTGCCGTCGATGGAGTCGAAGCCATGTTTGGAGTAGTCGGACTCGATACGCTCGCGGACGTTGAGGCCGTTGTCCTCCTGCTTCCAGGTTTCGTTGGCGTTCAGCGGGGCGGTGCCGTCCACTTTCCACTGCCCGTGCGGCTTTGCGGCGGGGCGGGAGGTGGGGCGCTTGGTGCGGCCTGGGGCAGCCTGGTCCGGGGACGCTCCGGCTAGAGCTGTATCAGTCATGGATCGACTGTAGGGGTGGCCGTAATGCCGTCACAAAGGCCCGGAAACGCGAGGTCACCTAGGGCAATAAATCGTCACGAAGCGTCGGCGAGCCTTGAAGTGGCGGGGGTGGTGTGCATGGTGAAGGGCCGTTCAACTGCCGGCGGCGGCGGCCGTCAGCTGCCCGCGGCGAGGGCGTCGTCGTAGCGTTCCAGCGCGATTTCGGCGAGCACCGGGGACGGCAGCAGCGGCGCGGTGACGAGGTCTGCGCCCGCCTTGGCGAGCTGGTCGTGGAAGAATCCCGGGGCCAGCAGATAGGCGGCGATGACCACGCGGCCGCCCAGGTCGACAGCGCCGGCGGACTCCCCTGCCCCGGCGCCTCCGGCGGCTTCCTCGCGGAGCATGGCGACGGCGTCGGGCACTGACGGTTCAGCGGACGCGCCGTACGCTGCCACGATCCGGTTGGACCGCAGGGCGCGGAGCTGGCTTGTAAGTTCCTCGACGTTCTGAGCGGCGGTTGGGTCGGAGGAACCGGCAGCGGCGAGGATGACGGCGTCGTTGTCGGTCACGCCCGCCTCCCGGAGCCGCTGGTCCAGCAGCGCCGCGAGCCGTGGGTCTGGCCCCAACGGAGCGGCCGCGCGGGTGTCCGGCCGGCTCTTGACGGCCCGTGCGATGTCCACTTTCACGTGGTACCCGACGCTGAGCAGCAGCGGGACGACGACGGCGGGCTCCCCCGCCGGGAGTCCCGCCACGACGGCCGGGAGCTCGGGTTCCTGGACGTCAACGTAGGCCTCGCGGACGTCCAGGCCCGGCCGCAGCGCCGCGATCCCCGCGCGGAGGGCGTCGACTTCGGCAGCACCCTCGGTGCTCGAGGTGCCGTGGGCGCAGGCGATCAGGATGGGGCTATTCATAGCCGTTAGCGTAACCTTGGAGCCGCCCCATCCGCCCTCAAGAGACACGACCGGGACGCTCCATGACTTTTTCCTTTAGCGCCGTCCTGATCTGGCTGGACCTGGCCGGCGTCTTCTTCTTCGCGGTGTCCGGGTCCCTGCTCGCGGCCCGGAAGCAGTTCGACATCATCGGCTCCCTGCTGCTGGCCTCGGTGGTCAGCCTGGGCGGCGGCGTCATCCGCGACATCATCATCAACGCGGGCCCGCCCGCCGCCTTCACCAACCCGGCCTATCTGGCTCCGCCGCTGCTCGCCACAGTGCTGGTGTATTTCCTGTTCTCCAGCGTCCAGCGTTTCACCTCCCTGCTGGTGCTCTTCGACGCCGGCGGACTTGCCCTGTTCTGCATCACCGGGTCCCTCAAGGCGCTGGACGCGGGGATGAATCCCATAGCGGCAGTACTCCTCGGGGTCACGACGGCGGTGGGCGGCGGCCTGCTCCGGGACATCACGGCCAACGAGGTGCCGCAGCTGTTCGACCCCAAGGATCTGTATGCGCTGCCGGCGTTTGCAGGGGCATTCCTGACCATCGTGCTGTCCGTCACCGGCACGTTCAATGCGGTCACCGCGGCCGCAGTGGCTACCGTCGTTTTCGCCTTCCGGGTCACTGCCTGGCGGCGCAAGTGGCACGTTCCGCTGGCGGTCCGCGGGTGGCACCGCCTTGGCCTGGATACTGGGGATGGCGGGCCCAAGGATTAGCTAGGATAAGAACCATGACTGACATGTTCCTCGAGAAGTTCCGCGCGCTTGTTCCGAAGTATCTCGAAGACGAATGGCAGGAAGAGGATGGCCTCCCGGCTGACGAGCTGGATGCGGCCCTCGCCGAGCACCAGTTCCAGGTGCCGCTGGTGTTGCGGGAGTTCTACCTTGCGGTGGGCGGCTGCGAGGACATCATGGAGGCGTACCACTACTTCTGGGACCCCGAAGAGCTCGAAGTTGATGACGAAGGCTTCCTCATGTTCCTTGAGGACGAGGAAGAACAGTTCACGTGGGGTTTCCGCGTCGGCGACCTCAGCGTTCCGGACCCGATTGTGTACCGCCGCAACAACGCCCGCGGCCAGTGGAAGAGCGAAGAAGGGACATTCTCCGAGTTCGTCTTCGACATGTTCGAGTGGGCGTTCAACGACGAGGACGAGGACTAAGCGGGTCCGTCCCGGCCGCCGGATTCTCCCCATGTTTGGGAGCCTTCGCCGGCGGTCCGGGGGCACATTGACACGGACACGCCGCCTCCCTGCCCGGGAATCCCCTATTCGGGCTTCAAAGTAGCCCTCGACGGCCGCCGCAACCTGCCCTCACGGCCGGAACGCACCCCGACGCCGCTGCTCCAGCACCGCCATGACCTGGGCGAGCATCCGCTCAGGGTGGTGGACCACCAGATCGTAGCCGAATCTGAGGACCAGATAGCCCCCGGTTTGGCTCGCGTTGTTCCGCCCACGGTCCTTCTTGACCTGTCGCGGCTCCAGATGCGATTCGCCATCGGTCTCGACAATCACACAGTCCTCGACGAGGAAGTCCACCTCCCCCACCCCGGGGATCTGGACATGCCTGCGCACGTGCAGCCCGGCCCGCAGGAAGACGGTGTTGGCGAGAACTTCCAGTAGCGAGTCGGCGCGGGGAATGACCAGATCGAGCACCGACCTGGCGCGGGAGTTGCGGTTGCCTCCGAGTTTGCCCCGGAGGAACGGCAGGCTGATGTCGCCGCGGCCCACAGCGCATTGGACCATGACGAGGGCTTCGAGTTCGGGCAGGCAGTGCAGCGCGTGGATCAGGACGTCGGCCAGTCCGACCACAGGAAGCCGCGGATGCCTGGGATGCCGGCAGCGTCCATGTGCCACGGAACCGGGCGGCGTTGCCCGGTGGCCGACGCAGAGATGCAGACACTGGGCCGGCACCAGCGTCCACAATCCGTAGCTGGGCGCCGCAGAGACACAAGTGAGTTTCGCCCCCAGTTCACGGGCGGCGCGGTGGGCGCTGGCGTCCTGCGGCGTGCCGTAGTGCCCCCGGAGAATCCTCATGATGGTGCCCTCGGCCAGGGCCCTGTTCAGTTGGCTGCGGCTGAATCCGGCGCGTGCCAGGTCAGCAGTGCTCGCCGTACCGCCTCGTGCGGCCAGAAAATTGGCAACGTTCATTGCGCCACTGTGCTCTGTCGGGCGCCACTGGAGCCCGGCATGGCCTTGCTATGTGGACAACTCCGCTGCGACAAAGGGGGCACATTGACACGGACACGCCGCCGCACAGCCGAGGGAACCCCGAAACACGGCTCAAAGTGCCCCCGGGAGCGCGAAACCCGCCCGGCAAAACCTGTGACAACGAAATTTACAGTCACCCTAGACAGCGTGACATTTCTGTCATAAGCTCATTCGTGGGTTCACTAAATGCCTCCGGTGAATCTGATGCGAACGGAGAAATGGCCCCGGTTCCGCACAACGGACGACTCGAAACGTTGTGAGGAACCGGGGCCATTCCGTTAAGACTGGCAGCCCCGCCGGAGTACAAGCAATATCAGCTGGCGCGGTCCACCACGGCCAGCGCAAAGTTGGTCAGCGAGTCCTTCACGACACCCTCGGGCAGCGGCGCGAGGGCGGCAATCGCCTCATCAGCCCAGGCACGTGCCACCACCCAGGATTCCGCCGTGACGGGGTGCTCCCGCAGGCCGGCGACGGCTGCGGCAAGGGCCTCGTCGGAACTGAGGTCACCGTCGATGAGCTTCAGGAGTTCGACGGCGGACTGGTCGCCGTCCTCGGCCCTCTTGCGCAGCAGCAGCACCGGCAGCGTCGGCACACCCTCGCGCAGGTCGGTGCCCGGTGACTTGCCGGACTTGACCTTGACGCCGGTGACGTCGATGACATCGTCGGCGAGCTGGAAGGCGACGCCCACCTTTTCGCCGTATTCCACCAGCATCGGTTCGTAGGCTTCGTCGGCGCCGGAGAAGATCGCACCGAGCTGCCCGGAGGCCGCCACCAGCGAGCCGGTCTTGTCGGCGATGACGGACAGGTAGTGCTCCACCGGATCTTCGTCCGGCCGCGGACCGACGGTTTCGTGCAACTGGCCCAGGCACAGCCGCTCGAAGGTGCGCGCCTGGATGCCGAGGGCACGGGAGCCGAGCTCGGACACCAGGATGGACGCCCGGGCAAAAATGAGGTCGCCGGTCAGGACGGCAACCGAGTTCCCCCAGACCTCATGAGCCGTGGGGGCGCCCCGACGGAACGGCGCGGAGTCCATCACGTCGTCGTGGTAGAGCGTCGCCAGGTGCGTAAGCTCCACGACGACGGCGGCCTGCACCACGGCGGGCAGCGAGGCGTCGCCCAGGTGGGCGCAGAGCAATGTCAGGAGAGGGCGGATGCGCTTGCCGCCGGCTTCCACGAGGTGGCGCGACGTCGCGTCAGCCAGCGGATCCGAGTTGGCAATGGCCTCGCGGAGCTTCTTCTCCACGCGGGCCAGGTTCGTGGTGATCGCGGGCCCGAGTTCGGGGTCCCCCGCGATCGCGGCGAAGCCGGCCGGCAGCTGCAATCCGGTGGCGATGGCGGTGGTGTTGAGGTCGGGCTCAGAGCTCGGCAGGCCGTGTCCGGCGTGCGTCCAGCTTTGGTCTGCAGAGTTGGTCACGGGTTAACCCTAACTTTTGTTGCGGAATCCGCGGAGTCGGCACTCGAGTGCGACGAGCCGTCCGGACTGGACTGGCCCTGGTTGGACGTCGCCGGGACCAGCGATTCCAGGACCCGGATGACGCGGTCCTCGAAACCCTTGGCCGCGGGATCGGTCAGGTTGGCCAGCAAGCGCACCACGAACCGCATGAGCACAGGAATGGGCATGCCCGTCCGGAGGGCCAGTTTCATCACGGCCGGCTTGCCGATCAGGGCGGCGAAGGCGCGGCCCAGGGTGAAGTGCGAACCCCACTGGTCCCGCACGTAGTCCGCGTACCCCGCAAGCCGGGCGTCGGCGTCGGAAACGCCCCACCCGCCGGAAGCAGAACGGGACGAGGCGTCGATGATGAACTCGGCCGCGAAACGCGCGGACTCCATGGCGTAGGAGATGCCCTCGCCGTTGAACGGGGAAACCATGCCGCCGGCGTCGCCGAGCAGCAGCAGGCCCGGCGAATAGTGCGGGGTGCGGTTGAAGCCCATGGGCAGCGCGGCGCCGCGGATCTCGCCCACCTGGTTCTCCGGGGTGAAGCCCCACTCGGCGGGCATGCCGGCGGTCCATTCACGCAGGACCTGTTTGTAGTCCAGCTTGCCGAATTCCTTGGAGGAGTTCAGAATGCCGAGGCCCACGTTGGAGGTGCCGTCGCCGACGCCGAACACCCAGCCGTAGCCGGGCAGCAGCTTGCCGTCACGGCCGGGAAGCTCCAGCCAGCCTTCCATCCAGTCGTCGTCGTGCCGCGGGCTGGTGAAGTAGGTGCGGACGGCGACGCCGAGCGGCCGGTCGTCGCGCTTCCGGATGCCGAGCGAGACGGCGGTGCGGGTCGAGTTGCCGTCCGCGGCGAGCACGACGTCGGCGGCAAAATCACGGGTTTCGCCGG
This sequence comes from Arthrobacter sp., assembly GCA_035466775.1. Taxonomy (GTDB): domain Bacteria; phylum Actinomycetota; class Actinomycetes; order Actinomycetales; family Micrococcaceae; genus Arthrobacter. The sequence continues at coordinate 11,340 of DATIUQ010000033.1, read as the reverse complement.
TCTTGCGCCCGGAGTCGTCCAGCAGTGCGGCGCGGACCCCGGTGACGCGGCCGTCGTCGGAGCGCAGGGCCTCGGTGACGCTGTGGCGTTCCAGCACGACAGCGCCCGCGGACTGGGCGTGCCGCGCCAGTTCCTCGTCGAAGCCCAGGCGCGTCCGGATCAGCCCGTACTGCGGGAAATCGGAGACCTCGGGCCAGGGAAGTTCGATGCTGCGGCCGCCGGCCAGCAGGCGCAGGCCCTTGTTCCGGCGCCAGCCCTCGGCTTCGGGGTGGGGCAGGCCGAGTTTTTGGATCTCGCGGACGGCGCGAGGGGTGAGCCCGTCGCCGCAGACCTTTTCGCGGGGAAAGCTGGTCTTTTCCAGCACCGTGACGTCGACCCCTGCCTGGGCCAGGTAGTAGGCGGCAGTGGACCCTGCCGGACCGGCTCCGACGATCAGTACTTTCACGGCAGCGACGAACTAACGCCCGGGCCGGGTGTTGCGGCGCAGCTTCGCCACCGGCCCGGTGTGGGCGGCCAGGGCTGCGGCGGCCGCGGCGGGGCCGGACTCAGCGCCGGGCTTGATGGCGCGGTGCACGGCGACGATGCCGCCGCTGAGGTTGCGGTAGGTGACGTCGTCCCAGCCGGCGTCCTTCAGCCATGCGGCCAGGTGGTCCTGGTCCGGCCAGGCGCGGATGGACTCGGCGAGGTAGACGTAGGCGTCCGGGTTGGAGGAGACCTTGACGGCGATCGCCGGCAGCGCGCGCATGAGGTATTCGGTGTACATGGTGCGCCACAGCGGCACCACGGGCTGGGAGAACTCGGCTATGACGAGTTTGCCGCCGGGCTTCGTGACCCGCAGCATCTCGGCGAGTGCCTTCTTCGGTTCGTTGACGTTGCGCAGGCCGAAGGAGATGGTGCTGGCATCGAAGGTGTTGTCCGCGAAGGGCAGGCGGGTGGCGTCGCCGGCGATGAAGTCGATGTCGGGGCGGCGGCGCTTGCCGACTTTGAGCATGCCGAGCGAGAAGTCGCAGGCGATCACGTCGATGCCGGCGTCGGCATACGGTTCGCTGGAGGTGCCTGTGCCGGCGGCGAGGTCGAGCACCCGCTGGCCCGCCTTTACGTCCATGGCTTCGACCACAACCTTGCGCCAACGCCGTGTCTGCCCCATCGACAGGACATCGTTGACGACGTCGTATTTGGGGGCGACGTCGTCAAACATCGTGGCTACTTCGTCCGGACGCTTATCCAAGGATGCTCGGTTCACCCTGCCATTGTCTCAAATGTTCGGCACACCCACGAACCACGGTCTGAGCAGGGCCTCAGGCGCGTCGGGAGTAGTGTTGTCTCACTATGACGAGCGCGTTCCGTACCAGAATTATCAAAACACTGAAAACACTGACAGTCCCCCTCGATGCAGATTCATTCCCCGGGGGGCTGCCGTCGTTTCTGGTCCGCGACGACCTTCTCTGCTGGACCCGCCGCGAAGCGGGCCTGGTCGGCTTCGGCGAGGTGGCCCGGTTCACCGCCACAGGCCCCGAGCGCTTCCTCGAGGCGGACATCTGGTGGCGGCACCTGGTCCTGGAGGCGGAGATCGAGGACGCCGTGGAATGGCCCGGCACCGGCCCGGTCGCCTTCGGTTCCTTCGCCTTCTCCAAAGCTTCCGCGCACGAGTCCCGGTTGATCGTTCCCGAAATCGTCGTGGGCCTGCGCGGCGGCCGGGCCTGGCTCACCCAGTTAACGTTCGACGACGTCGAACTCACCGAGGCGGGCGCCCGCGCCGCACTCGACCGCTGGCTGGACGGCGGCGCCGCTCATCCGGACGGCACTGCCGATCCGAACGGCGCCTCTGATCCGAACGGCGCCTCTGATCCGAACGGCGGCGCCGAGGAGGGCCCGACGTCGGAAGCCGGCGCTGGCGCCGCAGCCGCCCAGGCGGGCCGCGCCGTCGTCCGTCCCATGCCGCTGGCTGCCGGGGCAACGCTGCACACCGGGTCGCTAAGCGAGGACGACTGGATGGCCGCCGTCGCCGCCGGCGTCGAGGAGATCCGGGCCGGCGCCCTGGAGAAGCTGGTGCTGGCGCGGGACATCGTGGCCACCGTCCCCACCGGCGTCAATGCCGCCGAGGTGCTGCGCGAACTGTCCGCCCGGTACCGCGAATGCTGGACCTACGGCGTCGACGGGCTGGTGGGCGCCACTCCGGAGATGCTGATACAGGTGGAGGGGCGCACCGCGCAGGCCCGCGTCCTGGCCGGCACGCTGGACCGGCGCGACGCCGACGGCATGGCCGGCTCGCCTCTGGAGTTCGCCGAGCGGGTGCTGGCGGGGTCCGAAAAGCAGCGGCACGAGCACGACATCGCCATCCAGTCGCTGACCACGCAGCTGGCGCCGTTCTCGGAGGCGATGAACGCGCACAGCGAACCTTTCATCCTGGAGCTCCCGAACGTCTGGCACCTCGCCTCGGACGTGAAGGCCGAGCTGACCGAGGTGGAGGGCCATGTGCCGACCTGCCTGGCCCTGATCAACGCCCTGCATCCCACGGCGGCGGTCTGCGGCACCCCGACCACCGTGGCGGGCGCCCTGATCCGGAAGCTGGAGCACCTGGACCGCGGGCCCTACGCCGGGCCGGTCGGCTGGCTGGACGCGGCCGGCAACGGGGAATGGGGCATCGCGCTGCGCGGCGCCGTCATTGAATCGCCCAAGACTGTGCGGCTGTACGCGGGCTGCGGCGTCGTCGAGGGATCCGTGCCGGAAGCTGAACTCGCCGAGACCTGGGCGAAGTTCCGGCCGATGCTGGAGTCCCTGGGCATCAACAGCTAGAGTCCGGGATAAGAGACACTCCGCGCCCGGCGGGCCTTGCGCTAGTCTCGACAATAGTTATCCAATGGTGAAACAAAGTTTCCTGTGATGCACATCTCAAATTCGGCGATACACTATAAGCCGATTAAGTCACGCCTGCTCCTGCAATAACCTGCAACAAAAGGGAAGAAACCATGCAGCTCAAGTCCCTCGCCACGGCAAAGTTGTCCGCCAAGGCAGCCGCCATCCTCGCAGTTGGCGCTCTCACGCTCACGGCCTGCGGCGGCAGTTCCACCCCCGCCGCCACCTCCGAGGGCGGCGTGCAGCTCATCAACGCCGGCAAGCTGACCGTTTGCTCGGACGTGCCCTACGAGCCGTTCGAATTCCAGAAGGACGGCAAGATCGTCGGCTTCGACATGGACATCGCAGCCGAGGTGGCCAAGGACCTGAAGGCCGAACTCAGCGTTGTGGACAGCTCCTTCGAGGCCATCGAGACGGGTACCGCCCTGACCCAGTGCGACGTCTCCATCTCCTCCATCTCCATCACGGACACCCGCAAGTCGGTCATGGACTTCTCCAGCCCGTACATGGACGATGACCTGACCCTGGTGGCCAGCGAGGCTTCCGGGATCACGAACCTCGACGGCGCCAAGGGCAAGAAGGTCGGCGTCCAGCAGGCCACCACCGGCGCCAAGTACGCCCAGGAAAAGGGCCTCGACGCGCAGCAGTTCGAGGACACCGGCCTCCTGGTCCAGGCCCTGCAGGCCGGCACCATCGACGCCGCGCTCGGCAACCAGTCCGTCCTCGCCTACGCCGTCAAGGACGACTCCAAGTTCAAGCGTGTGGAGAACTTCACCACCGGCGAACAGCTCGGCATCTCCATCAAGAAGGGCAACACCGCGATGGCCACCCAGGTCAACGGCACACTCAAGCGCCTGACCGATGACGGGACCCTGAAGAAGTTCGAGACCACCTGGTTCGGCGAAGCCGCCAAGTAGCACCCCGGCCTGAGACCGACGCAGTTGAGGCCCCGTACCGCTGGACGACAGTCCGTACGGGGCCTCAACTGCGCAAAACGAATGTGAGAGCACCATGGCAATGACCGCACGTCAACGAGCCAGAGTCAGCCTGTACGTCCAGGCCGGAATCTTTGTGGTGGCCGTGATCGCCCTGATCCTGGCCACCGACTGGGAGACCATCAGCAACAGCGTCTTCAACTTCGCCAAGATTGGCCCGATGTTCCCGGACATCATCCTGGTGGGCCTCAAGAACACCCTGATCTACACCGCCCTCGGCTTCATCGTGGGCCTGTCCGGCGGCCTGCTGCTGGCCCTCATGAAGCTCTCCTCGTTCCCGCTGTACCGCTGGCTGGCCACCGGCTACATCGAGTTCTTCCGCGGCATCCCGGCCCTGCTGGTCTTCATCGCGTTCGGCTACGGTGTGCCGCTGGCCTTCGGTGTTTCGTGGAACGTGACCGTGGTGGCCATGATCTCGCTGGGCCTCGTGGCCGCGGCCTACATCGCCGAAACCCTGCGCGCCGGCCTCCAGGCCGTGCCGAAGGGCCAGATGGAGGCCGCACGGTCGCTCGGCATGCCGCAGTGGCGGGCGATGGTCTCCATCGTCATCCCCCAGGCGTTCCGGATCGTCCTGCCGCCGCTGACCAACGAGGTCATCCTTCTGACGAAGGACTCCTCGCTGATCTACGTGCTGGGCCTCACCGCCTCGCAGTACGAGCTCACGAAGTTCGGCCGCGACGGCATCTCCAGCCTCGGCGCGGGCCTGACCCCGCTCCTGGTCGCCGGCGCACTCTACCTGGTGATCACCATCCCGCTGAGCCTCTTGGCCCGGAAGTTCGAAAGCCGCTCCACGCGGACGAAGCGATAGGCAGGACAGTCATGAACGACGTCGTACACAACGCGGATGACCGCAGCGGGACCGTCAAGGCCGCCGGCGTGTCCATCACGGACCTCCGCAAGTCCTATGGATCCAACGAAGTGCTCAAGGGCATCAGCCTGAATGTCGCCCCCGGCGAGGTGGTCTGCCTGATCGGCCCGTCCGGCTCCGGCAAGTCCACCCTGCTGCGGTGCGTCAACCTGCTGGAGCAGCCGAACGTGGGCAGCGTCCACGTCGGCGGCTTCGAGGCGACCGACCCGGATGTGGACATCGACAAGATGCGCCGCAAGGTGGGCATGGTCTTCCAGCAGTTCAACCTCTTCCCGCACCTGAGCGCACTGCAGAACTGCACCATCGCCCAGACCAAGGTGCTCAAGCGCAGCCAGGCGGACGCCTCGGCCGTGGCCATGAAGAACCTGGAGCGTGTGGGCCTGGGACACCTCAGCGACCGTTTCCCCGACCAGCTCTCCGGCGGCCAGCAGCAGCGCGTTGCCATTGCCCGCGCGCTGAGCATGGATCCCGAGCTGATGCTCTTCGATGAGCCCACGTCGGCCCTGGACCCGGAGACCGTCGGCGATGTCCTGTCCGTCATGCGCAACCTGGCCAAGGAAGGCATGACCATGCTGGTGGTGACCCATGAAATGGGCTTCGCCCGCGAGGTCGCCGACCGCGTGGTCTTCATGGACGCCGGCGTTGTGGTGGAGGAAGGCCCGGCCGAGAAGGTCATCAGCGCCCCCACGCACGCCCGCACCAAGGAGTTCCTCCGCCGCGTCCTGGACCCGACGCACATCGACATCGCGGAGTAGCCTTCCGCGCCGATTTCGGACAGCCGCTACGTGGATCCACGTAGCGGCTGTCCGTTTCTGCAGCGATTTCCCCTCGGCTACTCCGCCGCGAGGACTCCGGCCACCGCTGCGTTTACGGCAGCCCGGATGCGCACGTGCAGCTCCCGCAGCCCGCGGCGGTCCGTGTGCACCTCGATGATGCTGCGGCCCTCCCACGGCTCCGCCAGCGCCGCGGCGAGCTCCGCCGTCGTGCTGACCGAGCGGTGCGCGACGCCGTACGCGGCCGCCAGTGCCGCGAGGTTCACGCTGTGCGGGGTGCCGAAGAGGCGTTCGACGGCGGTTCCGTAACGGCCCGTGGCCTCGACGGCGCCGTGTTCCAGCAGCCCGAAGATGGCCCCGCCGGCGTCGTTGAGGACCACGATCCGCAGGTTGGGTTCCTCTTCGCCCGCACCGAGCAGCAGCCCGCCGGCGTCGTGCAGGAATGTGACGTCGCCCAGCAGCACGGTGGTTTCCTGCCGGCCGCCCAGGGCAATGCCCGTGGCCGTGGCCAGCGTCCCGTCGATGCCGGAGAGGCCCCGGTTGGCGAAGACGACGGCGCCCGGCTCCGGGGCGGGCGCCCCGGCGAGATCGACGTCGCGGATGCCGTTGGAGGAGCCGAGCACGAGCTGCCCGCGCGTGTGTTCCCAGACCAGGGCGCCGACGCCGGGCCCGGTGGCCGCCGCGGATCCGGCCAGGGCGACGTCGACGGCGTGCTGCGCGGCGGCCCCGGCCAGGAGCCAGGCATCCAGCCAGACGGCGGAGCCCCGGCCGGCGAAGTCGGCCAGGTCCGCCAGGTTGTGGAGCGGCAGTTCGGTGCGGCGGCCGGGCTCATACCAGGCCACGGGCACCGGCTGATACAGGGCGGAGGGAACATCGGCACGGGCCAGCAGGGCGCTCACGGGCCGGGAAAGCGTGGGCCGGCCGAAGAGCACCACCCGCTCGATCGGCTGCGCGGAGCCCGGGCCGAAAGCATCCAGGACGATCCTGTACGGCCCCACCGCGTTCGGCCCGAACCGGGCGTTGGAGGACGGCTCGGCGAGCAGGGGCAGGCCGTGGGCCCGGGCGAACGCCTCGGCGACCGGCCCGGCGTCGTGCCCTGCCAGCACCACGGTGCGCCGCTCCGGCAGGCCGGGCGAGGCGGGCGGGAAATCGAGGGCCAGCGGGCCGCGGGGCGCGCGGTACACCCGGCGGCCGGACTCGGGCGGCAGCCGGTCCCCGGGCGCGGGAACGAGCGGGTCCCGGAAGGCTAGGTTGAGCTGCACCGGCCCGGGCGGGGTGTCCTCGAAGGCCCCGGTGGCGGCGCTCAGCGCGGTCTCTACCGCGCGCCGCGGGTCGCTGCCGGCGGGCACATCCGCGGCGAAACGGACATGCTCACCGAACAGGTCCAGCTGCACGGTGGTCTGGTTGGCGCCGGTCCCGCGGAGTTCCACGGGACGGTCGGCCGAGATCACCACGAGCGGGACGGCAGCGTGGTTGGCCTCCATCACGGCCGGCAGGAGATTGCCGACGGCGGTTCCGGAGGTGGTGAGCACCGCCGCGGGCGCGCCCGTGGCCAGGGCCAGGCCCAGGGCGGTGAACCCGGCGTCGCGCTCGTCGATGCGTACGAGCAGTTCGACCCGTCCCATCGCATCGGCCTCGGCCAGGGCGTAGGCCATCGGCGCGGAGCGCGAGCCGGGCGCCACCACCACGTGGCGCACCCCTTCGAGCAGCAGGGCCGCGACGGCGATCCGCGCGGCATCCACCGCGCTCAGTTCCTCCGCGCCCGGGGCATCCCCGCCTTCGCCGTGGCCCAGGCTCACATGTTCTCCGGGGTCTCGATGCCGAGCAGGTCCAGGCCTTCGGACAACCGGCGCAAAACCAGGGCGCACAGGGCCAGCCGCGACTCCCGCACCGAGTCCTCGGATTTCAGCACGGGGCACTGGTCGTAGAAGGACGTGAAGAGCTGCGCGAGTTCGAACAGGTAGGTGCACAGCCGGTGCGGCTCCAGCGTCTCGCGCACCTTGTACAGGGTGGCGCCGTACTCGAGGAGGTGCAGGGCCAGGGCGCGTTCGGCGGGTTCGACGACGGCGATCACCGTCGCCGGGGTGCCGCCGTCGCTGTCGGTCACTTCTGTCCCGGTCGCGGCAGCACCGGTCCCGGCAACTTCTGCCCCGGACGTGTGTTGCTCCAGCACCCCGGCCTTGCGCAGGATCGAACGGATCCTCGCGGCGGCGTACTGCACGTACGGTCCGGTGTTGCCGCTCAGGGCCAGCATCCGGTCGAAGTCGAAGACGTATTCGGTGTCGTGCCCCACGGAGAGGTCGGCGTATTTGACCGCGCCGATGCCCACCTGCCGGGCGGTCACGGCGCGCTCGGACTCGGTGAGCTCCGGCCGGCTGGCGTCGATGACGGCGCGGGCGCGGTCCACGGCTTCCTCCAGCAGGGCCATCAGCTTGACCGGGGCGCCGGAGCGGGACTTCAGGATCTTCCCGTCCTCCCCCAGCACGTTGCCGATCTGCACGTGCACGGCCTCCACCGTGTCCGGCAGCCACCCGGCCTCGCGGGCTGTGGCCATGACCATGCGCAGGTGCATGTTCTGCGGGGCGCCCACGACGTACAGGACGCGGTTGGCCTCGAGTTCGCGGACCCGGTAGCGGATGGTGGCGAGGTCCGTGGTGCCGTAACCGTAGCCGCCGTCGGACTTGCGGATGATGAGCGGCATCGGCTCGCCGTCGCGCCCGGTGAAGCCGGCCGGGAACGTGCACAGGGCGCCGTCGCTGATCCGGGCGAGGCCGCGGTCCTCGAGTTCCTGGCACAGCTGTGCCAGATGGGCGTCGTAGGAGCTTTCGCCGGCGATGTGGTCATCGGTGAGGCTGATGCCCAGCATCGAGTAGATGGCGTTGAAGTAGCGTTTGGACTGGGCCACGAGCCGCTGCCAGACGGCGAAGGTTTCCGCGTCGCCGCCCTGCAGCGCCACCACCCGGAGCCGCGCGCGCGTGGCGAACCCGTCCTCGTCGGTGGCGGAGGCATCGAACTTGGCACGGGCCGCCTGGTAGAACGCACTGGGGTCATCGACCAGCAGCGCCGCTTCCGGGGAGTCCTCGCCGATCTCCAGCCAGTGTTCGATCAGCATGCCGAACGGAGTACCCCAGTCGCCGATGTGGTTCTGCCGGATGACGGTGTCCCCCAGCGCCTCGAAGACCTTTACGAGGCTGTCACCCACCACCGTGGTGCGCAGGTGGCCGACGTGCATTTCCTTCGCGACGTTCGGGGAGGAATAGTCGACGACGACGCGCTGGGCTTCCGCCGGCGGCACGCCGGGGGCGCCGGGGGTCTCGGCGTTGAGCAGCTCTTCGATCCAGGTCCCGTCGAAGGTCAGGTTGATGAAGCCGGGTCCGGAGATTTCGACGGCGGTGCAGATGCCGTCCAGGTCGAGGGCCTCGACGATCCTGGCGGCGGCGTCCCGTGGCGGCATGCCGACCTTCTTGGCCAGTGCCATGGCGGCGTTGATCTGGATGTCCGCGAACTGCGAGGGCCGGACCACGGGATCCGTCCCGCGGTACTCTTCGCCGAACGCGCTGGCAATTGCTGCCTGGACTCTGGGGACAACCATTTCGGCCGGATTATTCACACTGTTCAAATTATCAGTTCCGCCCCGCCCCGACGCTCCCCCACTCAGGAGCAACGCGGGGTCAGATGCCGCCCATCCAGGGCCCGAACATGGGCCGGATCTGACCCCGCGTTGTTTTTTGGAGGCGGGAAGGGGCTAGGCGTCCAGGCGGAAGACCTGGACGACCGAGGGGCGCGGGGCGCGCGCCTGGCCCCGCGCCGGCGTCGTTCCTGCCGGTACGTAGTCCGGGAAGAAGGACAGCGGCGCGTCGAAGGTGCCGTCCTCGCCTGGGTGCTGCACGGAGACGAACACGGTGCGTTCCTGGTCGTGGATGATGGGCCCGCAGGTTTCGCCGTCGCGCGGAACGGCGAGGAACTGCTCGACGCGTCCGCGCTCGGCGCCGTCGAGGGTGACCTTGAACAGCCCGTCGGCCTTCTTGATGCCGGAGGGGGCGCCGTCGGTGGAGATCCAGAGATTGCCGACCGAGTCGAACGCAAGGTTGTCCGGGCAGGAAATCGGCGAGACCTTGTCCACCGGGTAGCCGGAGAAGTAGGTGACGTCACCCTGGGCGGGATCGCCGCAGACCATCAGCAGGTTCCAAGTGAACTTCGTGGAGGTCTGGTCGCCGGTCTCGATGATTTCCACGATGTGGCCGTCGCGGTTTTCGTTGCGGGGGTTGACCTCGGTGGCGCCTTCCTTGCCGGCCTTGCCGCGGTCCGAGTTGTTGGTGCAGGCGACGTAGACCTTGCCGGTGTGCAGGCTGGGCTGGACGTCCTCGCAGCGGTCCATCTTGGTGGGGCCCACCAGGTCCGCGGCCAGGCGCGTGTACACCAGGACTCGTTCGACGGACATCCCGGGCACCTTGGACACCCCGCCGACGACGAGGGGCAGCCATTCGCCGGTGCCGTCGAAGCCGCCGTCGGCCGGCACGGTGCCGGTTCCGGTGATCTCTGCAGCCGGGGAATTGCCGGTGAACTTGGCCACGTAGAGGTCCCCGGCGGAGAGCAGGGTCATGTTGTGCTTGCGGTCGCCTTCGCGGTACTTGTCCTTTGAGACGAACTTGTAGAGGTAGTCGAAGCGCTCGTCGTCGCCCGAGTAGGCCACCACGTGCCCGGACTCGGCCACGATCACGTTGGCGCCCTCGTGCTTGAAGCGGCCCAGCGATGAGTGCTTCTTTGGGGTCGACGTCGGGTCGAAGGGGTCCACTTCCACGATCCAGCCGAAGCGGTTGGCTTCGTTGGCGAAGTCGGGGTTGCGGGTATCGAACCGAGGATCGTCGATTTCCCACTGCCGGGCCGTGGGCTTGTTGGTGAGCCCATAGCGCTTGTCCTCGGCCGAGGAGCCGGGGGCCACGAAGTACCCATTGAAGTTCTCCTCGCCGGAGAGGATGGTGCCCCAAGGCGTGGTGCCGCCGGCGCAGTTGCCCAGCGTGCCGAGGATGGTGCGGCCGGACGGGTCTGCCTTGGTCCTGACCAGCGGGGAGCCTGCCACCGGACCGGTGAGCTCGTACGCCGTGTCGTTCAGGTAGCGGCGGTTGAGCTTGGCGCCCTTGACGTAGCTCCACGGCGTGTTCTTGTTCTTGCGTTCCAGCTCGACGACAGTGAGCCCGTGCGCGGCGGCGCCGACCTTCCGGACGTCGGCGGCGGGCATCGAGGCCGGGAACATGATGGTCTCGTTCGTGTATTCGTGGTTGGCGAACAGCACAGCACGGCGGCCCTTGCTGCCAGGGAGTTCGAGGATGTCGGTGTAGTCGTTGTTGTAGCCGAACTGCCGCGCCTGGGCTGCAGCGCTCTGGTTGTCGAGGTCGAAGTCCGGGGCGTCGTTGAAGATCGGGTCACCCCAGCGGATCACGGGCTGCCAGGTGAAGCCTTCCGGAACCGTGAAGGCGTCGACGGCGGCATCCACCGGAGCGATGGCGGTGAACTTGAGCTTGGACGCGCCGTAGCCGTTCTTGGCCGCCGCGGACAGGCCGGGGCCGCCGTCGGCCACCGCAGCTTCGGGCGAGGTGAGGGCTCCCCCGAACGCGACGGCGAGGGCGCCAGCGGCGCCGAAGCCCAGGGCGGCGCGGCGGGACATCGTGGCCGAGGCGATGTCGCGGAAGTAGCTGTTCGAGCTGGTGTTGCAGACCTCGCCCGAGCAGGCGTTGTCGCACTTGAGCGCGCAGGTGACGGGGCTGCGCTTGCCTTTGGTGTGGCCGAGCATGGGCAGCAGGGAAAATTTGCGTCCGGAGGAGACAGACATGGAGAGACCTTCCACGGG
>DATIUQ010000032.1:0-11730 GCA_035466775.1 Arthrobacter sp. | reverse complement strand
CTTGGCGGGTTCAGGCGCGGAGAACGGCCGTCATCGGGCGTCGTTCGGGTAGCTCACTCCCAGTTGGGCACGCACGCCGTCGAACAGCCGCATGGTGTTGAGGGAGTCTTCGAGCGGCATCACGGGGCTTTCGGTGAGCCCATGCTGGATGCACCGGGTCACCTCGCGCAGCTCGTAGCAGTAGCCCCGCCCGACGACGTCGAAAGTCTCGCTGCGGGCGTCGTCGAAGCCGACCTGCACGAGGAGCTCCTTGGGGTTATTGATGGAGCCGATGGACTGCAGGAAGCCGTGGCTGCCGGCAACTGTGGCGGTCCGGGGGCCGTGCGCCAGCAAAGAGGACGTCAATTGTGCCTGGGCCCCGTGATGGTAGCCGAGCGTCAGCGCGTTCTGGGCGTCGACGCCGTCGTCGTTCAGCCAGCCGGTGGCACTGACGGTCTGCGGAAAGCCAAGAGTGCCCAAGGCCCAGAGCAGCGGGTAGACGGTGAGGTCCAGCAGCGCGCCGCCGCCGTCCTTCGGGGCCCAGAGGCGCGAGGTGGGCGAATATGGCGCCGGGAAGCCCAGGTCCGCTCCTACCCACTTGACCGCCCCGATTTCGCCGGAGGCGGCGATCTCGAAGGCCCGCTGCATGCTTGGCAGGAAGCGGCTCCACATGGCCTCCATCAGGAACAGACCGTTGGCGCGCGCCAGCGACACCAGCTCGGAGGCTTCCCGGGCGTTCACGGTGAGTGCCTTCTCGCAGAGGACGTGTTTGCCCGCGGTGAGGGCCGCCAGCGCGATCTCGTAGTGGTGGGCGTGCGGCGTGGCGACGTAGACGACGTCCACGGCGTCGTTGTTGAGCAGCCGTTCATACCCGGTCTGACCGTTCTGGTCGCCGTAGGCGCGGGCGAAGCCGAAGTCGGCGGCGAAGGCATCCGCCGCCGCCTGCGTGCGCGAACTGACCGCGTAGAGCTCGGCGTCGGCGAGGAGTTCCAGATCGCGGGTGACGGATGCCGCGATGCCTCCCGTGGCGATGACCCCCCAGCGCAGCCTGGCGCCGGTAGCAGTGCGGGGATCGGGGTCCGCCTGGCTGAACAACCAGGGCTTGGCGATGAGGGCGGTCATGGAGTCATCTTCTCACCCGGGGCAGGAGGCCCCGGGCGGCCGCGCCGACGCTCGGGGAGTGTCGCGGAGGCCGGGCAGCAAAAAGCCCCGGCCCGCCTGGAGGCGGAGCCGGGGCCCTTGTGGTGCGGTGAGCGGACTACTGGGTCAGCGGTCCGAGTACCGGATCGTTGACATAGGCCGTCTTGACGTTGGCCGAGGTCACGATGACCGGCTCCAGCAGGTACGCCGGAACCACCTTGACCGTGTTGTTGTAGGACTTGTCATCGTTGATCTCAGGCGTCTTGCCGGCCTGGAGGTCCTTGACCATGGTGATTGCATGCTCAACGAGCTTGCTGGTGTCCTTGTTGATGGTGGAGTACTGCTCTCCGGCCATGATGGACTTCACGGACTCAACTTCCGAGTCCTGGCCGGTAACCACCGGGATGGGCTTTCCGGCGGCCTTGACCGAGGTGATGATCGCGCGGGCCAGCGTGTCGTTCGGGGACAGCACGCCGTCGAGCGTTGCGCTGCCGTACGTTCCGGCGAGCAGGGTGTCCATGCGCCGCTGGGCGTTCTCTGCCTTCCAGCCCTGCGTAACGGCCTGCTCGAAGGTCGTCTGGCCGGAGAGCACCTTGAGGGTGCCGTCGTCCATCTTCGGCTTCAGGACACTCATGGCGCCGTCGAAGAAGACCTTCGCGTTGGCGTCATCCGGGGAACCGGCGAAGAGCTCGATGTTGTACGGGCCCTCCGGCTTCTTGGCCTTCATGCCCTCCAGCAGGGCCTGGCCCTGGAGTTCACCGACCTTGAAGTTGTCGTAGGCCACGTAGTAGTCCACGTTCTGGGTGTTCAGCAGCAGACGGTCATACGCGATGACCGTGGCGCCGGCTTCCTTGGCCTGCTGGAGCTGGGTGCCCAGCTGCGCACCGTCGATGGCGCCGACGATGATGACCTTGGCGCCCTTGGTGATCATGGCGCTGATCTGGTTCTGCTGTTCCGAAACGCCGCCGTTGGCGAACTGCACATCCGGCTTGAAGCCGGCGTTCTTGAGGCCGTCGTTGAAGAGCGTCTCCGCCAGGACCCAGTTTTCACTGGTCTTCTGGGGGAGCGCGACGCCGATCAGGGAATCTTTCGGGAACGCCTCCCCGCCCGTGGTGGAACCGCCGGTGGTCCCGGAGTCCGTGCGGCCGCAGGCCGTCAGCGCCAGTGCCGCAATAGCAGCGATTGCTGCTGCCTTTCCTGCTTTACCAATCAGTCGCATTGCTTGGTTCACTTTCTTTAGATGGTGTTCGGAGAACTTTCGAGCTGCCCAGGTCAGGCGCCCCTGGAGATGACCTCTTTGGTGGAGGTGGTCTCGTCGGGCTTCATCTCGCTGCTGCGGCCGAAGTTCTTGAACATCAGGCCGATGATGGATTTCTTGCCCTGGGTCTTGTTGTAAACATCGAAGGCGACGGCGATCAGGAGCACAAGGCCCTTGATGATCTGGGTCAGGTCGGCGCCGACGCCGAGGAGCTGCAGGCCGTTGTTCAGGACGGCCATGACCAGGCCGCCGACGATCGAGCCGATCACGGTGCCGACGCCGCCGGTCACCGCGGCGCCGCCGATGAACACGGCCGCGATGGCGTCCAGTTCCCAGCCGACGCCGTCGAACGGGCCCGAGGCGGTGGAGCGGCCGACGAAGATCATGCCGGCGAGGCCGGCGAGGACGGACATGTTCATCATCACCAGGAAGTTGACCTTCTTGGACTGGACGCCGGAGAGCTCGGCGGCGTGCCGGTTGCCGCCGACCGCGTAGATGTGGCGGCCGATGACGGTCTTCGAGGAGATGAAGCCGTAGATGATGACCAAGGCAGCCAGGATCAGGCCCGGGATCGGGAAGGACGTGCCCGGCCGGCCGGTCGCGAACAGGTACGTTGCGTAGAGGATGGCGCCGTTGATCAGGACCATCTTGGTGATGCTGACCCAGGCTTCGGGGACCTCGGCGCCCAGGGCCTTGGCGTTGCGGCGGGAGCGGATCTCGCTGAAGATCACGAACGCGACCGCGGCCAGGCCCAGCAGCAGGGTGAGGTTGTTGTACCCGGTGCTGGGTCCGATTTCGGGCAGGTAGCCCGAGCCGATCTTCTGGAAGTCGGCGGGCACCGGGATGGTGTTGGACTTGCCGACGTACTGGTTGGCGCCGCGGAAGATGAGCATGCCGGACAGCGTGACAATGAACGCCGGGATGCCGACGTAGGCAGTCCAGAATCCTTGCCAGGCGCCGATCAGGACGCCCAGCAGGAGCCCCATCAGGATGCCGAGGTACCAGGGGATGCCCCAGTCGCGGATGAAGAGGGCCACGCAGACGCCCACGAACGCCGCAACCGAGCCTACGGAGAGGTCGATGTGGCCGGCGATGATCACCAGGACCATGCCGATGGCGAGGATGAGGATGTAGGAGTTGCCGTTGAAGAGGTTGATGACGTTGCCCGGGGTGAGCGTGCGGCCATCGGTGGCAATCTGGAAGAAGATGATCAAGGCCACCAAGGCGAAGATCATGCCGAATTGGCGGGTGTTGCCGCCAAAGAGCTTCTTGAGCGCGTTCATTGTTTCAGTCCTTGTTTCCGGAGTGTTCGGAGCAGTTGGCCACAGCGGTCAGGCGGTCTTGCGGGCGGAGGTCATGAGTTTCATGAGGTTTTCCTGGCTGGCTTCGTCCTTGTTCAGCACGCCCGTGATGGCGCCTTCGAAGATGGTGTAGATCCGGTCCGAGAGGCCCAGCAGCTCGGGCAGCTCCGAGGAGATCACGATCACGCCTTTGCCCTGGTTGGCCAGCTGCTGGATGATGCCGTAGATCTCGTACTTGGCGCCGACGTCGATCCCGCGGGTGGGCTCGTCGAGGATCAGCAGCTCGGGGTCGGTGAACATCCATTTCGCGAGCACCACCTTCTGTTGGTTGCCGCCGGAGAGTTTGGCCACTCCCTCCTCCACGGAGGGCGCCTTGGTCCGCAGCGATTTGCGGTACTGCTCGGCGACGGTGAACACCTTGTTGGCGTCAATGACGTTGCGTTTGCTGACTTTGCGCAGGTTGGCCGAGACCGTGGTTTCCTTGATGTCGTCCAGCAGGTTCAGCCCCAGGGTCTTGCGGTCCTCGGTGACGTAGCCCAGGCCCGCGTCGATCGCCTGGCGCACGGTCTTGAGCTCCACTTCCTTGCCGTCCATGTAGACATGCCCGGAGAGGTAGCGGCCGTAGGACCGGCCAAAGACGGAGCGGGCCAGCTCGGTGCGCCCGGCGCCCATCAGCCCGGCGAAGCCGACAATCTCGCCCCGGCGGACGAAGAAGCTGGAGTTCTTGCAGACCATACGGTCTTGGACCTGCGGGTGGCCCACGTTCCAGTTCTTCACCTCGAAGAAGACCTCGCCGATCTTCGGCTCATGGTCCGGGAAGCGGGATTCCAGGGTCCGGCCCACCATGCCCTTGATGATGCGGTCCTCGTCGACGCCGTCGGCCTTGACGTTGAGCGTCTCGATCGATTTGCCGTCGCGGATGATGGTGATCGAATCCGCGATCTGCTCGATCTCGTTGAGCTTGTGGGAAATGATGATGGACGTGATGCCGCGGCCCTTCAGGCCGAGCATCAGGTCCAGCAGGTGCTGGGAATCGGACTCGTTCAGGGCGGCGGTGGGCTCGTCGAGGATGAGGAGCTTCACCGATTTGTTCAGGGCCTTGGCGATTTCGACGAGCTGCTGCTTGCCGACGCCGATTTCCTTGATGGGGGTTTCCGGGTCTTCCCGGAGCCCCACCCGGGCCAGCAGCTCGGTGGAGCGGGTCCGGGCCTCGGCCCAGTCGATCACGCCGCGCTTGGTGGGTTCGTTGCCCAGGAAGATGTTTTCCATGATGGACAGCTCGGGAATCAGCGCGAGCTCCTGGTGGATGATCACGATGCCGGCGTGCTCGCTGGCCCGGATGTCCTTGAAGTGCTGGACTTCACTCTGGTAGACGATGTCGCCTTCGTAGCTTCCGAAGGGGTAAACGCCGGAGAGCACCTTCATCAGGGTGGACTTGCCGGCGCCGTTCTCACCGCAAATCGCGTGGATCTCACCGGCCTTCACCCGCAGGTTCACCTCGGACAATGCTTTAACGCCGGGGAACTCTTTGGTGATGGAGCGCATCTCGAGAATTACCGGATCGCTGTGCGTGTTGAGGGACGTCATCTGCCCTTACGCCTCCAATGCATGACTTCGTTGTCCGCCCCTGCAAACCGCAGGGCCGTCTGATGGAAAAGTAAACTGGATCACGGGCATTGTCGTCAAGTCTTTAACGCAACGGCCCGATAACGAAAGCTCAGTTCCGCCGGATTCCCGCGTGCTGGAACACCAGCGCGGTGGCTCCAAGGGCCTCGGCGCGGTCGCCCAGCGACGACATCGTCAGCGTCGTCGTCTCGCCGATGACGGGCACGGCGTGCCGGACCAGGCCCCGCCGGATCGGATCCAGCAGCAGCTCCCCAAGCCCCGCGAGCGGGCCGCCGACCACGATCACCTCGGGGTTGATGAGGTTCGCGACGTTGCCCAGCGCGCGGCCCGCGGCCAGCCCGGCGTCGTCCACCACACGGAGCGTGGCCGAGTCGCGGGCGAGGGCCTTGCGCACGATGTCGTCGCTGCTCTGCGGCTTGTCCTCGCCCCGGCTCAGGAGCTCCATCATGGTGGTGGTGGAGGCGATGGTTTCCAGGCAGCCGCGGTTGCCGCAGCGGCAGACCAGGCCGTGCTCGTGGATCGTCGCATGGCCGATCTCGCCGGTGATGCCCACGTTGCCGTAGTAGGGCATGCCGTTCAGGATGAGCCCCGCGCCGATGCCCGAGCCGATCTTGAGGAACAGCAGGTTGCTGATGCCGCTGTGCGGGCCCCAGGTGACCTCCGCCAGGGCGCCGAGGTTGGCGTCGTTGTCGAGGAAAACAGGGAGATCCAGCGCCTCTTCGAGCCGCTTGAGGATGTTGATGCCCACCCATTCGGGCAGGATGGCGCCCTGGGCCACGGTGCCGGTGCGCCGGTCGATCGGGCCGGGGATGCCGACGCCGGCGCCCACGAGGGCGCTGCGTTCGACGCCGCTTCCGGCCAGCAGCCGGTCCAGCACCGCGACGGCGGCCGCGATGCCTTCCTCGGCGTGGTGGCCGAGGGGGAGCAGGACCGACTCCTCCGCGACCACGTGGTAGCTGAGCGAGGCCAGGACCACCCGCAGGTGGCGGCGGCCGAAGTCGATGCCGACGGCGACGGCGCCGTTGCTGTTGAGCCGGACGTTGAGGGCGCGGCGCCCGGAGCTGGTGATCGGTTCCGTGGACGCCAGCCCGGCGTCCTGCATGATCTTGACGATGTTCGAGACCGTGGCCGTGGAGAGGCCGGTCTGCCGGGCCAGTTCCGCCTGCGTGGAAGGGCCGGCGAGCAGGCATTCGATGATCCGCTGCTGGTTCAGGTGCCGGAGGGCGGACTGCGATCCGGGGTTTTTGGTTCGGCTCCTCGTTGAGCGCGTTGGTGAGGGCATGCAATGAAGAATCCCGCATCAGACGCTTGTAGTCAAGAAGTTAACGCAACTGGCCCGCGCGTGTCGCTTCCGGCGGCGCCCCGGCCGTGTGGCGCCGCCGTCGTCCGATGGCCCCCGGTTCCGGGGTGTCAGGCGTGCAGTTCCCGGTGCGCCCGGGCCAGTTCCCGGTAGTGCGCGGCGTTCTGCTGGACGCCGGCGAACTCCTCGTCGCTCAGTTCGCGCCTGACCTTGGCCGGCACGCCGGCGACGAGCGAGCGGGGCGGGATGATGGTTCCTTCCAGGACCACGGCGCCGGCCGCGATGAGGGAACCGGCGCCGATGACGGCGCCGTTGAGGATGGTGGCGCTCATGCCGATCAGGCAGTCGTCCTCGACCGTGCAGCCGTGCACCACGGCGCTGTGGCCGACGCTGACCCGGGCCCCGACGGTGCAGGGGAAGCCCGGGTCCGCGTGCAGGACCACGTTGTCCTGGAGGTTGGTGCCGGCGCCGACGGTGATCGCGGCGGTGTCGGCCCGGACGGAGACGCCGTAGAAGGCGCTGGAGTCCTCGGCGAGCGTTGCCTTGCCAATCACCGAGGCGCTCGGCGCGACGAAGGCGGATTCGTGGACAGCCGGGGTGTCGCCGGCAAATGCGTAGATGGGAGCCATTCCTCCACCCTAGGACACGTCCCCGGCCCCGGGGGTGGGCCGGGAGGGTTGAACCGCGCCCGGGGCTGAGTAGGATCGGGCCCATCAATCGCGCCGTCCGGGAGGTGGTCCGTGGTGACTGAAAAGAACATGTTCCTGCGAACGATGCGCAGGCTGGAGGAATCGGACCGCCTGGACCCGGCCGTCCGGGCAGCCGATCCCCTCGCGGGCAAACTCGTGGCCAACCCCCGGCTGCGGCGGTTCTTCCATGGCGACGCCACCGGCATCCCGCTGCACGGCATCGCCACGGACCTGCCGTTCGGGGCCTGGTTCATGGCGATCTTCCTGGACCTGTTCCCCGACGCCGGCACCCGCCGGGCGGCGACGCGGCTGGTGGCCCTCGGCGTCGCCGCCGCGGCTCCCACCGGAATCAGCGGCTGGGCCGAATGGGCCCGGGCGGACCGCGGCACCCGGCGCATCGGCGTCGTCCATGCCGCAGCCAACCTCACCGCCACGCTCATCTTCCTGGCGTCCTGGGCCGCACGGCTCCGGGACCGCCACCGCCTGGGCGTGAACCTGGCCCGCGCAGGCGGCTCCCTGCTCATCGTCGGCGGGTTCCTGGGCGGGTACATGCGCAGCCGGCGCCGCCCCTGATCCCCGGACCACCCCGTTGAGCTATCAGTTGTTGTCGTTTTGAGCGCTGAGAACGACAACAACTGACAGGTCAACGGTTGTTTTCAGGCGGGGGAGCGCAGGACGGTGAAGCCCCCGCCCTCGCTGCCCGGTCCAGCGTCGGGAAGGACGACGGCGATCGGGGCGCCGGGCGCCGCCACGCGGCCGAGTTCGCGGACGACGTCGTCCCATTCCTCCGGCGGCAGGCCCGCCAGGGCCTCCACCGCCCAGACCGAGGGGAAGACGGCGTCGGCGAACGGCAGGGAGCCGGCCCCCGCCACCGAGGCCTCCAGCCCGCGGGCGCGCGCGGAATGGATGTTCTCCTCGGACGGGTCGACGCCGGTGAAGTGGATGCCGGACTGGACGAAGCGCAGCCCGTCCGCGCCCGGGCCGCAATCGAGGCCCAGCACGCCCCTGCGGCCCTCGGCTTTGAGCAGGGCCACGAATTCCGAGAGCGGGTCTTCCGGAGAAAGTGCCATACCCCTATTCAATGACCGCCGTCAGCTGAAAACAACAGCGCTCAGTTGAAGACAACCGTCCGGTTTCCATCCAGCAGGACCCGGTGCTCGGCATGCCACTGCACCGCCTGGGCCAGGGTGCGGCCCTCCACGTCGCGCCCCATCTGGACGAACTGCTCGGCCGTGCGCCGGTGGTCCACGCGGATGACTTCCTGCTCGATGATCGGGCCCTCGTCCAGGGCGGCCGTCACGTAGTGCGCCGTGGCGCCGATGAGCTTCACGCCGCGGGCGTGCGCCTGGTGGTAGGGCCTGGCGCCCTTGAAGGACGGCAGGAAAGAGTGGTGGATGTTGATGGCCTTGCCGGTCAGCTCCTGGCACAGCTCGTCGGAGATGATCTGCATGTAGCGGGCCAGGACCGTGAGCTCAACGTCATGCTCGGCCATCAGGGCCCGCAGTTCATTCTCGGCCCGGACCTTGGTGGACGGGGTGACCGGGATGTGGTGGAAGGGGATGCCGTAGAACTCGGCCAGGCCCGCGAGGTCGCGGTGGTTGGACACGATGGCCGGGATCTCGATGGGCAGGGTGCCGGAGCGCTGCAGGAACAGCAGGTCATTGAGGCAGTGCGCCGAGGTGCTGGCCATCAGCAGGGTGCGGACCTTCCGGCCGGCCGGGTTCAGGCTCCACTGCATGCCGAAGGCCTGGGCCACGGGCTCCAGGGCGGCCTGAAGCTCCAGCTGGGAAGCCGCCGTCGTGGCCTCGACGCGCATAAAGAAGGTGCCGGTGCTCTGGCTGCCGTACTGCTGCGAGTCCGTAATATTGCAGCCCGCGACGAGCAGGGCGCCGGCGACGGCGTGCACGATTCCGGGGCGGTCCGGGCAGGAGAGGGTCAGGATATAGGAAGCAGTCAGCTGGTCGTCAGTCACGGAGAATAGCCTACCCGCGGCGGCGCAGGGGCCGGCGCAGGGGAACCGCAGGGGCAGGGCAGGGCTGTGGTCCGGGCGCCTCCCTGGGGTAGTCTGGACGGGTCGCAACTGGCGTTGGGTGGCTAACCACCAGGGAGCGGCATTCACGAAGACCACGGATCGTACGCCTGGGCCGAGGGTCATGTTTTCCGGTCGGCAGCACCCCGCTGCCGGCCCGCATCGGCACCCCGCTTACGGGGTCCGGTCCCTTGGCACGTCCCCACCATCCGGGGCCGTAATCTAGGGGCGCCGCCGCGGGCCAGCCGGTAACCTGACCTTAAGCAGTGCCCGTTGCCTAGCCAGGAGTTCCCCGTGACCACCTCCCTTAGCCTTTCGTCAGCCGCCGTGAGCAACCAGCCGCTGGCCGACCTCGATCCCGAAATCGCCGCCGTCCTTGCCCAGGAGCTCGGCCGCCAGCGCGGCACCCTGGAAATGATCGCCTCCGAGAACTTCGCCCCGCGCGCCGTCATGGAGGCCCAGGGCTCGGTCCTGACCAACAAGTACGCCGAGGGCTACCCCGGCCGCCGCTACTACGGCGGCTGCGAATACGTCGACATCGCCGAGCAGCTGGCGATCGACCGCGTGAAGGAGCTGTTCGGCGCCGAATACGCCAACGTCCAGCCGCACTTCGGCGCCCAGGCCAACGCCGCGGCCCTGTCCGCGATGATCAAGCCGGGCGAAAAGATCCTCGGCCTCTCCCTGGCCCACGGCGGGCACCTGACCCACGGCATGAAGTTGAACTTCTCCGGCAAGCTCTACGAGGTGGCCGCGTACCAGGTCGAGGAAGACAACTTCCGCATCGACATGGACAAGCTCCGCGCCCAGGCCATCGCCGAGAAGCCCCAGGTGATCATCGCCGGCTGGTCCGCCTACCCGCGCCACCTGGACTTCGCCGCGTTCCGCTCGATCGCCGACGAGGTCGGCGCCCTGCTGTGGACGGACATGGCGCACTTCGCCGGCCTCGTGGCCGCCGGTCTGCACCCGAGCCCGGTCCCGTACTCCGACGTCGTCACCTCCACGGTGCACAAGACCCTTGCGGGACCCCGCTCCGGCGTGATCCTGGCCAAGCAGGAGTGGGCCAAGAAGATCAACTCCAATGTCTTCCCGGGCCAGCAGGGCGGCCCGCTCATGCATGTCATCGCCGCCAAGGCCGTGGCGTTCAAGATCGCCGGCACGGAAGAGTTCAAGGAGCGCCAGGAGCGCGTCCTGGAAGGCGCCCGGATCATCGCCGACCGCCTGAACCAGGCCGACGTGTCCGACGCTGGTGTTTCGGTCCTCACCGGCGGCACCGACGTGCACCTGGTCCTGGTGGACCTGCGCAACTCCCAGCTGGACGGCCAGCAGGCCGAAGACCTCCTGCACTCGGTCGGCATCACAGTCAACCGCAACGCCGTTCCGTTCGACCCGCGCCCGCCGATGGTCACTTCCGGCCTCCGCATCGGCACCCCGGCCCTGGCCACGCGGGGCTTCGGCGCCGCGGAGTTCACCGAGGTCGCGGAAATCATCGCCACCGCCTTGAAGGCCGGCCCCGCCACGGACGTGGAGGCGCTCCAGTCCCGCGTGGACAAGCTCGCCGCAGACTTCCCGCTGTACCCGCAGCACGAGCAGTGGTAAACGGATGACGACAACGGAGGCAACCAGCATCCCCGCCCACACCGCCCGCATCCTTGACGGCAAAGCCACTGCCGCCACCATCAAGGCCGAACTGACCGAACGCGTCGCCGTCCTAAAAGCCAAAGGCATCGTCCCGGGCCTGGGCACCATCCTGGTGGGCTCCGACCCAGGCAGCACCTGGTACGTCGGCGGCAAGCACAAAGACTGCGCCGAGGTGGGCATCACGTCCATCCGGCGCGACCTGCCGGAGGACACCACGCAGGAGGAGCTCCTGGCCGTGGTCCGCGAGCTCAACGAGAACCCGGAGTGCACGGGCTACATCGTCCAGCTCCCGCTGCCCAAGCACATCGACCAGGACGTCATTCTCGAGGCCATGGATCCTGACAAGGACGCCGACGGCCTGCACCCGATGAACCTCGGCCGGCTCGTGGCCAACGTCAGCGGCCCGATGAAGTCCCCGCTGCCGTGCACCCCCAAGGGCTGCGTGGAGCTGCTGACCCGGCACGGGATCCAGCTCAACGGCAAGCGCGTGCTCGTGGTGGGCCGCGGAGTGACCATCGGCCGCCCGGTGGGGCTCCTGCTGACCCGCAAGGACGTCAACGCCACGGTCATCCTGGCCCACACCGGCACGGTGGACCTGCCCGCCGAACTGCGGCAGGCCGACGTCGTGATTGCCGCGGCCGGCCAGCCGCACATGATCAAGGCCGAAGACCTCAAGCCCGGCGCGATCGTGCTCGACGTCGGCGTCAGCCGGGTCGATGACGGCAACGGCAAGGCCGTGGTCACGGGAGACGTGGATCCCGCCGCGGCCG
>DATIUQ010000031.1:0-28108 GCA_035466775.1 Arthrobacter sp. | reverse complement strand
CGCATGGAGGCGTGGCTGGCATCGAGGAGGGCGCCGAGGAGGGCCGGGCCCTGGGACCGGAGGGTGTCCACGGCCTGCAGCACGCGGTCGTTCTCGGTGACGACGTGCCGTACCCGCCGGAACGTCACTGGATCGAGCAGGCCGCCGGCTTCCTCCAGGTCCGCGACGGCGACATCCCGCAGCGCTTTGACGCCCAGGACCTCGGCGCCGAGCTCGCAGGACGCGCGGCGGGAGGCGTAGCCGCCGTCGGCGTGGGAGTGCGCCACCTTCGTGTCGATCACCAGCAGCACCAGCCCGGCGTCCCGCGCCCGGAACGGGACGAGTTCCACGGACTGGTCCCGGCAGTCCAGGAAGACGGCGTGCCCGCTGGCGCCGCGCAGCGACGCCGACTGGTCCATGATGCCGGTGGGCGCGCCGACGAAGGCGTTTTCGGCATGGTGGGTCACCATGACCATTTCCTCGGCGGTGAGTCCGGCGCCGGTGAGCTCGTTCAGGGCCGTGACGACGGCGCATTCGATCGCGTGCGAGGAGGACAGTCCGGCCCCGAGCGGGACGTCGGAGTCAAGGAGGAGGTCGAAACCGGGGACGTCGATGCCGCGCTGCTGCATCGCCCACACCACTCCGAGCGGGTATTTGGCCCAGCCCTTGACGGTGCCCGGCACCAGGGCGGCGGCGTCGGCGTCGACGAGCCCCTGGTCGCCATAGGTGGACAGCAGCCGGATCCTGTTGTCTGCAGGGAGGGAGCCGCCCCGGAGCCGGACGGCGGTCCGGGCCCGCTTGTCGATCGCGAACGGCAGGACGAAGCCCTCGTTGTAGTCGGTGTGCTCGCCGATCAGGTTCACCCGGCCCGGCGCGGCCCAGACGCCGTGCGGGGCGGCCCCGAACGTGGCCTCGAACCGGTCCGCCAGGGCGCCGGCGGCGGTGCGCGTGGTGGTGTTCATGCGGGGGCGCCTTCCGGGGTCAGGGTGGTGCGGGTGGCGGCGCCGGCTGGCGATTCGCCGGCCACCTCCCGCAGCCGTGCGGCGACGGATTCCGGCGTGGTGTCGTTGATAAAGGCCCCCATGGCGGCTTCGGAGCCGGCCAGGTACTTGAGCTTGTCCGCGGCGCGGCGCGGCGAGGTCAGCTGCAGGTGCAGATGGCCGTCCCGGCGAAGGGCCGGCTCCAGCGGGGCCTGGTGCCAGGCCGCTATGTACGGGGTCGGCGTCGGGTAGAGGGCATCGAAACGTTTCAGCAATTCCGGGTACAGCTCGGCCAGCTCGTCGCGTTCGGCGCCGTTCAGGGCGGCGAGATCCGGTACCTGGCGGTGCGGGACCAGATGGACTTCCAGCGGCCAGCGCGCCGCGAAGGGAACGTAGGCGCTGAAATGTTCACCCGCCAGGACCATGCGGCTGCCGTCACTGCGTTCGGCCCGCAGCAGGGAGGACGTAAGCGTCGCCCCGCTGCCGGACGTCGCGGCGAATTCGCCGGCCGCGGCAGCCAGGACCGCGGCGCGGGGCGTGACGTACGGGTAGGCGTAGATCTGCCCGTGCGGGTGGTGGAGGGTGACGCCGATGTCAGCGCCGCGGTTTTCGAACGGGAAGACCTGCTGGATGCCGGGCAGCGCGCTGAGCGCTTCCGTGCGGTGGGCCCAGGCGTCGATTACCGTGCGGGTGCGTTGCCAGCCCAGCTCGGCGAAGGACCCGGTGTGTTCCGGGGTGAAGGCCACCACCTCGCAGCGGCCGACGGCGGGGGCGGTGGTCCCCCAGCGCGGCGCCGGCGGGACGTCGTGCGCGGCCGGGCCAAGGGAGGGGAAGCGGTTCTCAAAGACGGCGACGTCGTAGTCCGGCGCCGGAATCTCGGTCCGGTTGGCCGGCGTCGTCGGGCAGATGGGGCACTGGTCCGCCGGGGGCAGGTGCGTGCGCGACTGCCGGTGCGCGGCGACGGCCACCCATTCGCCGCTGAGCGCATCGAAGCGCAGCTGGCCCGGTTCGGGGCGGGCGGGCAGCTCGCGGTGGTCCACGAGGGAGGCGGCGGGCCGCTCGGCGGACCCGGCGTCGTCGAAATAGAGGATCTCGCGGCCGTCGGCAAGGCGGGTCAGGGTGGTTCGCGTCATGGTGTCAGTTCTACACGACTAAACATTTTCAAACAATAGAGCACAAAATGAAGCAGAAAGTGTGTGCTTTTGGTGGGTGCGAACGCTAGGATGTGCTGAGGGACGCCAGCGCAGTCAACGCTGCCCGCTCCCCCTGATCCCTTGCCAGCACACCCCGAAGGACGCAGAATGCTCGCCGCAGCCCGCCATTCCGCCATCCTCGCGGAGGTCCAGCGCGAGCGGATCGTCCGCGTCGCGGACCTCGCCCGGATGCTGGGCGTGTCCCTCATGACCGTCCGGCGGGACATCGAGGCGCTGGACGCGGCGGGCGCCGTAGAGAAGATCCACGGCGGGGCAAAGCTGCCCGGCGCGGTCAGTACCCACGAGCCCGGCTTCGAGCTGAAGGTGACGCAGCTGCAGGACGAGAAGATGGCGATCGCGCATGAGGCCGCGGCCCAGGTGCGTGAGGGCATGGCGGTAGGCCTCAGCGCGGGCACCACCACCTGGGCGCTGGCGCAGCTGCTGTCCGCGGGCCCCCGGATCACCGTGGTGACCAACTCGGTGCGGGTGGCCGACGTCTTCCACCAGAGCCCGTCGCCATCCACGGTGATCCTGACGGGCGGCGAGCGCACCCCCTCGGACGCCCTGGTGGGGCCGCTGGCCACGTCGGCCCTCAAGCAGCTGCACCTGGACGTGCTGTTCCTGGGCGTTCACGGTGTGGATGCCGACGCGGGTTTCACGACGCCGAACGTGCTGGAAGCCGAGACGGACCGGGCGTTCGTGGCCGCGGCCCGCCGGGTGGTGGTCCTGGCCGACCACACGAAGTGGGGCACCTTCGGCATCAGCACCATCGCCGGGCTGGAGGAGGCGGACGAGCTCATCAGCGACGAAGGCCTGCCCGGTGAGGCGCGGCGGATCCTGGCTGAGCGGGTGGGCCGGTTGCGGCTGGCGCCCAGCCGCGACGCGGCCCGCGCGGCTGAGGCTGGGTAGTCCCGGCAGACAGCCGACGGCGGTGGCGCGGAAGTTCGCCGCTCCTGGGCTTTGGTCCGCCGAAACCGTGCGACGCTAGTGGCATGGATCTGGAGGTGTCACCCGCGCTCACGATTCCGGCGTCGGAACTCGGCTGGCGGTTCTCACGGTCGTCCGGGCCCGGCGGTCAGCACGTCAACACCTCGGACAGCCGCGTGGAACTCTCGTGGAGCGTCGCCGATTCGGCAGTTCTGTCGGATGGCCAGCGGCTGCTGCTGGTCACGCGTCTTGGACGGCGCCTCGTCGCCGGGGTGATCACCGTGACCGCCTCCGAACGGCGCTCCCAGCTGCGCAATCGCGAGATGGCCCTGGCCAAGCTTGCCCACCTCGTCGCAGAGGGCCTTGCCCCCGAAGCTGCCCGTCGCCGGGCGACCAAACCCACCCGGGGCTCCAACCAGCGCCGTCTGGCGGCAAAGGGACAGCGGGCGGCCACCAAAATGCAGCGCAGGCGGCCCCCCGCGGAGTAGCCCCGGGGCTACTCGGCCGGCACGTCGGTCGGCAGATCCGGCGACCATCCCGGATCGTAGTCCGGGTGCTCCCGGTAGGACCCGGCCAAAATGGTCAGCATTGCCCGGCGGGAAATGGCGACGGTCCCTTCAGCGTCCGCGGGATCCTCGATTCCCTCGTCCTCGGCAGCCTGTTTCCAGCTGGCGATAATGGCCCTCTTCTGTGCGCACTCCTCGCGCATCCGCTCCCCGAGGGAACCCTTGCCGCCACTTCCGTCCTCCGGGAGATCGGTCGTGCCGACAACGAACATGCCGTCCCGGATCGCTGTTTCCTCTTCGGCGATGCGCGCTTCCAGAAACTCGACAATGTTCATGGCGACCATCATTGCATCCGCGCCCGGTCCGCCAGGGATGTTTCCCGCGGGGACCTGGCCTCTCCCTGGTTTACCCGTTAGGTCTTTTCGACCCACTGGGCGCGCCAGGCCGGCGCCTCGAAGGCCTCGCTCCAGTACGCCGTCTCCGTGGCGATTTTGCCGTCCCGGAATTCGAAGATGAAGACCGTTTCATACACCGGGCCGTCGTAGTCCAAGGATGCCTCGAGGACCACCAGGTCCCCGCCGCTGACCAGCCTGCGGGGTGTGATGGTCGGCAGCTGGGGAAAGGCGTTGTAGATGCCCCGACGGTTCTCGGCGCCGCGGACGAGTTCTCCGGACTGCGGCCAGTGCATCACCGCGTCGTCGTGGAACAGCTCGTCCATGAGCTCAACCCGACGGTCATTGATGCACCCGATCAGCCGTTTGACCACGTTCTCGTTGGCAGTTTCCACAGTCCTCACGTTCCTCTCCGTCCGTGTCTGCATTCTGCGCCCGGACGCGCGGTTTGCGCCATAGCGCGGTTTGGGCGACTGGAGGTTGCGTCTTGGCGGTCCCCGCCACCGCATAGGCGTAAGGTGTCCCTCAATCACCGTTCTAGTCTTGGGGGACACTTTGAACTGGCCCGTTGCGGATGCACCGAACTTCAGGCGGCGCCTCGCGCTGACCACATGGCAGAAACTGTTCGCAGCCGCCATATTTGCGATCAACGTCTACTTTCTTGCGCGGATCCTGTGGCGGTACTGGGGCCCGGTGGCAATCCTTCCCAGCGTGGCGGTCGCGGCGCTCATGACCGCCCTGATTGTCTTGGCGCAGTTTCACGCGCTGCCCGCCATTAAGAGGCGGCTGACACCTTTACCCGTCGCCCAGCTGCTCGGACAGGGCAGCGCCCCCGCGGCGTGGCCATCCGTGCACGGAGGACACGCCTCGGGCGCCTACCGGATAGTGCCGGCGGCGGGGAGCACGCTCCCGCGCGGCGACGAGGAACGCCGTCGAACGCTGCTCGTCGACCTGCAGGCGCGGCTCAGACGATCGACGCAGCCGGCTTCGGCGCAATCGGAATCATTGGCCGGCGAGCTTGGTGCCGCGCTTGAGCGGGAGCCCCTGGCAATCCTCGAGGCCTTGACGGCGAATCTGCGCCCCGATGATGACCTGGCATTCTTCCTCCATTCATGGGCCGCCGTCCCCAGCAGCATCAAACTCGACTTCCTGACCTTTAGGAACGTCTTCGACGCCGAACGGCTGGACGCTGCGAGTGGAACCACGGCCGGGGCCGCGGCAGCGGTGCTGCGCAGCGTCCACTCCGCGATCCGTGTCGTGCCCGGGTCGAGCCTCGCCGTCGAGGGTGTCAAGAACTACTCAGCCGACGGCGTCACCGAGCTACTGAAGGTGGCCTACGGGGCGTACCTGCAACTGGCCCGAACACTCTGGGGCATGATGACCAATGCCCAGCGGCGGGCCGGCGGGACCCGGGCCATTTACACCCAGGCCGCGGCCATGAGCATGACAGGACCACTGGCGGCTGTCGTGCTGAGCCACCAGGGAAAGTCCGCTGCGATCCTCAAGTACATGGAGCGGCGCGACGTCCTCCCCCACAAAGTCAACGTGGCCAGTCTCAGCAGCCACCTCGCGCGGCAGGGTGCCTGACCGGCACGACGGCAGACTACAGGCACGACGGAGGCGGATCTTGGCCTAGGGGTAAGGGTCCTGCGACGATGGAATCGTGAACAGGCCAATCGGATACTGGATCAAGCGGCTGGATGCGTCGCTGGAGACACAGCTCGATTCCACGCTGGCCCGCCTGCGCCTGACGAGACGACAGTGGCACGTTCTCAACGCCTTGGGTGCGGGCCCCGTCACGCCCGCGGAAGTGGGAAACATCCTGCGCCCCTTCGGCTCAGCGGACGGCGGGGACGCGCAGGACCGGGACATGGCCGGGCTGGTCCGCAGGCGGCTCGTGTTGCTGCTGGATGGTCGCCTCGCCCTGACCGAGGCCGGCTCCGCACTGCAGAACGAGGCCGCCGCCCTGATGGAGGACACCCGCCGTGAGCTTACGGCCGGCATCGGGGCCGATGAGTATGCGATGGCTGTCAGCGTCCTGGAACGCATGAGCCACAACGCGGACCGGCTCGCCCGGTAAGGAGCATCCATACCGTTCCGCCCCCGGGGCTACCCCCAAAACCGGCGACCGTGTGCTCCGGACGGGCAGGGCTTCACCGGCCCGAACGGTCTTCGTACTCCAGCACCGTGAATTCGGTCGAGCCATGGTCCGTTGGGACCCGGCGCGGCGCGGACCCCGGGAAGAAGATCCACACGGCGTTGCCGCCGTCGACCGTCACTTCATCGACGACGCCGACGCCCAGGTCCTGGTCGCCGACCCGGACCCGGACCTCCTGCCCCCGCTTCAGTTCGCTCCCGTGAACATTCCTCCCAGACTTTCCTTCTAAGCTCATGGCGGCGCCTTCCCGTAAACGGAGATGGGTCCTTCCCAGCGTAGGGTCGTCCGGTTAACGGCCGGTGAACGGCGCCCCCAATGATTGACGCCGGGAATCGGCGTGAATCACAATGAACAAGTGAGCGATGCCGAGAGGGAACCGACCATCCGCAAGGTTGCAGATCGCCTCGCCTCCCGCTTTCCCACGGCGCCCCGGCACCGCATTGAAGGGATCGTCGCCGAGGAATACGACTCGTTGGACACCGGGCGGATCAGAATCTACATCCCGACGCTGGTCGAAAACAGTGCACGGAACCGCCTCCACGGTGAGCTCAAAAACTAGGCGTTCCGTGCCGGCGGACCGGCCCTCCGAGGGGAGTAGCCAGGTCTTCCCATCCGGAAGCCCGGGTCCCAAGGGACTTTGGACACGGGCCCAGTCTGGCCCACCCCGCCTAGAATTGGGTATGGCCGGTTCCGGCACTTCTGAAGTGGACCCGGCACGGAAGGGGGCGCCGGTCCGCCATGGAGCTGACGGTCTTGGTCCTCATCGCCGCCACGCTGTTCGTGTGGGCGCTGGTTTCGGCGCGGTTGCAGCAGGCGGACCTTACCGCTCCCGTTGTCTTCACTGCCGTCGGCGCGGCCATGGCCTGGTCCGGGATGGTGGATGGCTCCTCGCCTCCGGAGGCCGTCGCACCGGTGGTCGAGGTCACCCTGGTGTGGGTGCTTTTCTCCGACGCCGCCCGGCTGCCCCTCCAGCAGCTGCGCCGGGATGTGGGCCGTTACGTGCGGCTGCTGGGCGTCGGCCTGCCGCTGACGATCGTGTTCGGGTGGGCCCTGGCCTTCTGGTTTTTCCCCCAGTTCGGTCTGTGGCTGGCCCTCCTCGTGGGCGCAGCGCTGGCCCCCACCGACGCCGCCCTGGGGATCCCCGTCGTGACCAACCCGGCGGTGCCGTCGCGGATCCGCCAGCTGATTACCGTCGAGAGCGGCCTCAACGACGGGATCGCCACCCCGGTGGTGATGGTCGCTATTGCCGGCGCGGCCGCCGCAGCAGGCCTGGAGAGCGCCCATGGTCCCGGCAGCGCCGTCGTCGAGCTTCTCCTCGGCGCCGGCGTCGGCGCGGCAGCCGGGGCGCTGGGCGGGTGGCTGCTGCAGCTGGCCCGCCGGCACGGGACGGCCGTCGAAGACTTCGCCGGCATCGGGGTCCTTGCCCTGAGCCTGCTCTCCTACTCCGCAGCCCTCGCCGCGGGAGGCAACGGGTTCGTCGCCGCGTTCTGCGGCGGACTGGCGTTCGGCACGTGCGCCGGCCGGCGGGGGCCAGCCGAGCTGGTCTTCGTCGAGCAAATGGGCGGACTGGTGTCACTGCTGGTCTGGCTGGCCTTTGGCGCCATCTCCGTTCCGACCATGCTGGCGAACTTCGTCCCCCTGACGCTTGTCTATGCCGTGCTCAGCCTGACGGTGGTGCGCATGCTGCCGGTGGCGCTGGCCTCGATCGGTTCCGGACTCGACCGGAACACCGTCCTTTTTGTGGGATGGTTCGGTCCGCGCGGCCTGGCCTCGCTCGTCTTCGCGCTGCTGGCGCTGGAAGCCCTCGGCCCCCTGTCCAATGAGGCGGTGGCCGTCATATCGGCCACCGTCCTGCTCAGCGTCCTCGCCCACGGCTTCAGCGCGGCGCCGCTGGCCGCCCGCTACGGACGGGCCGAGGCCGCAGCGGGTCCGGAACCCGGCGGTCCGGTGCCGGTCAATCCTTCTCCCGCCCGGGGCCTGAGCCGCAGGCACATGCCCCTTCCCAGCTTTCGGCCGAAGCGGGCCCGCTCCTGAGGCGCGCTACGGCCGGGCCCCGGCGGCCGGCTCGGCCTCCGATGGCAGCACCAGGTCGAGGCCCTTGGTCCGCCGGTACGCGACGCGCACGAACCGCGCCCCGTTGGAAGCGATGCTGACGACCCCGAAGAAGGCGAAGCCGAACACCGGGTCCCCCGACTCGGCGAACTTGAGCACGGCGATTCCGGCCAGGAAATAGATGGTCCCTTCCACGCTGTTCACACCGAGGGAGAGCAGGCTCAGTCCGCGGGTTGACGCGCTGGCCAGGCCTTCGTACGCCGCCGGGATGGCATAAAAGAGCGTTGATATGCCCAGCATGATCCCCAGGGCTTCCTCCAGCGGCAGAAAGAACCGGGCCCCGATCGTGGCGAGGGCCAGGAGCACCGCAGATCCGATCCCGGCGAGGACAATTTCGCGCCTTTTCCCGGTCGCCGTCTTGGCCACCTCCCGGCAGAGGAAGGCGTGGATGACGATCCACAGGATGTTGGCCGCCAGCACCCACCAGCTCTGGACGATCACGGCCAGGGCCAGCCAGCCCAGTCCGGTGCCGGCAAGCACACCAAGGCTCACGCCGCTGACGCCGTCGCTGGTCCCGGTGCGCTGCACGCGCCGGAGCGCGGGGACTGACCGGATGAGCTCGACGGCGATCAAGACCGGCCCTGCAAGGGCAGCGGACACTTCGGCGGACAACTGGCTCCTTCAGGTTCTTTGGCTCTTGCGCGGTTTCATCACCATAACCGAGCCGGCCGGGACGCCCGCTACCCCCGGCGCCTGTGATGAGTCTCACGGGCAACAATGCCAAATCAGCTTGAGCCGGCCGCACCGCGCTGTGCACTATGGAAAGGCACGGCAGGGAATTCAACGTCCCCGCCACAGCAGCCCCGGCCCCTCCGACGCTTCGCGCAAGCAGCGGATAAGAGAGCCGGCGGCAACAGTTTTACCCATCCTGGTGGACGCAATGAGGCCAAACCGGTGAGCTCGCTGAGCTGCCCACGGTCCCGGAGCGTTCCCGGTTTGGCCCCACGGCGGCTCCGCATCGGTGCGGCAGCCGGACACCCGGATTCACGAATGGAAGCACTGAACAATGACGTTTGAAACTGCCACCTCTGTCACCCACAAGCTCTGGGACCGCTCCACGATGCACCACGAGCTCGACGCCCTGATCCACGACCTCTCGGTCCGGCACAACACCCCGAAGAGCAATATCGCGGTCCACGCCAGCGGCCCCAGCACGTTCACGCTCAGCCTGAACCACGGCGAAGCCAACCTCGAGACGGTCAACCTCTAGCACCACTGCGCGACCTAACACCACGACGACGGCGGGAAGCTTCCCGCCGTCGTCGTTTTCAGAGGTTTTCCGACGGCGACCTGCCCGCCGAAGCTGAAGCCGAGCCCGGCATCGCGGAACGGGTCGCCCGGGTCACGGATGTGCCAGCCCTCTCCGCCGCCCAGTTCCGCCAAGTGTTCGAGGCCCTGGCCGCCAGGCTCCGCGAGCAGCCGGTCGCCCGAAACGAGCTGTCCCGCACTGTCCGCGACGACTGCGTCACGGCCGGGCAGCCGGTGTCCCGCTCCGCAGTGAATTTCGTGATCCAAGGTGTGGCCTACGCAGGCGCTTCACTCGCCGGCGAGGTGCCCGCCGTCGAGCTCGCCGCGGCGTGGACAAGGAACGTTGAGGAGCTCTGCCGGGTGGCCCTTTTGGAGTTCGACGACGCCGAGAAGCTCGCGCTGAAACGCTGGGCCAGCGGCGGGCTCCTGGAGAGCCTCCCGGAGGGATGATCCCAGGAAGGCGCTCTGGCGTTACCAGTGGCGCTGGCGCCCTACCCGGCGACAGTGAAGATCGCAGGAACCCGCGACCGATGGGGCCGGCGGGCGGGGTGGAGAGCGAGCCTCACCGTGTCACGGATTCGTTTTGTTGCAGGAGCCCCAGTTCCGCCCGCCGCGGGAGCCCTTCCCAATCTCCGTATGCGAGACAGGCGAAGGCGCCGGCCTTAGCAGCCAGGTCAAGGCGCTGCGGCGGTGTGCTGCCGACCATGAGTTCCGTTAGATACCCAGCTACGAACGCGTCACCCGCGCCAACGGTATCCACCGCTTGGATTGGCATGGCGTCCTGCTGGAAGAGTTCACCGTCGATGCATGCGACAGCGCCCTCGCTGCCCAGTTTGATGACGGCCTGCGCGGGGCCGAGGGCAGCCATACGCTCTGCCAGTGCAACTGGGCTGTCCGCCTTCCCGACCGCCAGGGCCGCTTCGCCGTCGCCGGCAAAGACAACGTCGGCCAGGGGAATCAGCGCGCGGTAGGAATCTCCTGCGGCATCCGCAGCCCAGAGGTTGGCCCGGTAGTTGAGGTCGAAAGAGACTGCTACCCCGTTTTCTTTCGCCAATTCCATGGCCTGTCGGACGGTTGCTGCAGCGGAGGCGGACAGGGCCGGCGTTATACCGCTGACATGCAGGACCGAGGCGCCCGCGATCAGCTGCGGATCCAAGTCTGCCGGCGAGATGCGTGAACCCGCGCTTCCAGCGCGGTAATAGCTCACTTTCTGCGTCGTCACCGTGCGGCGTTCCTTCAGCATGAGTCCGGTCGGCGCGGCTGGATCCTCCGTTATGCGAACCGTAACTCCCTCCGCCCGTATCTCACGCATAACTAATTGCCCGAGGGCGTCGGCGCCCACCCGACCGCACCACACGGCATTTCCCCCGAGCCGTTGCACACCGATGGCAACGTTGGATTCGGAGCCTCCGATTCCTAAGCCCATCGCCGAGACGTGGGCCAGTGGTCCCGGCTGCTCTGCGGTGAGGAGCGCCATCGTCTCCCCCAGGGTCACAAGATATGGGCCCGGCGGAGTCGAGTGACTCACTTCGCTGCCCTCGCCTCATCGACCAGGCCGCGCAACAGCACGGCGCGTTCACGAAGCTGTTTCAAATCTCCGCCGTGGAAGGCATCGCCGATCAACGGCCCACCCAGGCTGACGGCGAGTGCCCCGGCGCTGATCCAGGCTGCGGCGTCGGCGATCCCAACTCCTCCCGACGGAACGACTTCGATCCCCGGGAACGGGCCGCGGAGCATAGAAACGTAGCCCGGGCCGAACACGGATGCCGGGAAGACCTTGACGGCGGTAGCACCCTCCGACCAACCGGAGAACAACTCCGTAGGGGTCAGGCCACCAGGGAAGACGGCAACCCCATGTTCGACGGCGACCGCGATGATGGCCGGATTTGTTAGCGGCGTTACGAGGTACTGCGCCCCGGCCTCGATTGCCCTCAGCGCCTCGGCGACGGTAATGATGGTCCCAACCCCGAATTCGGCGCCATCCCCAAACCGTTCCTGAAGCCGTGGAAGTTCCTCGAAGACTCCCGGAGTGCTCAACGTCAGTTCGATGCTGAGGACGCCGCCGTCGAGGAGTGCTTCAATAACCGGCGCGTAGGCTGTGGCGTGGTGTGCCCGCATGACCGCAATCACCCGGGTATCGAGCAAGATCTGCGACGGCGCGGGGCGGCTTGCAACTGCTGGGCGTGGGGGAGAGAACAAGGATATTTCCTTAGGTCAAGAGGGCAGGGACATGACGGGCGCAGGACACTGATTCGCGTCAGCGGCCCAGCCATCCCCCGTCGACGGGAAGGATTACGCCGTTGACGTAGTCCGAGGCCCGGGAAGAAAGGAACACCGTTGCGCCGGCGAGGTCGTCAGGGCGTCCCCACCTGCCAGCGGGAATTCGGTCGATAATGCCCTTTTCGCGGACAGGATCGTCCTGCAACGCCTGCGTGTTATCGGTGGCAATGTAGCCGGGCGCGACCGCGTTGACGTTAACGCCCCTCGGCGCCCACTCGTTCGCCAGCGCCTTCGTGAGACCGGCAATGCCAGCCTTGGAGGCGGTGTACCCCGGCACATTAATGCCGCCCTGGAAGCTGAGAAGGGAAGCCGTGAAGATGATCTTCCCGCTGCCCCGCTCGATCATGGTTTTGCCGATTTCCCGGCTCAACATGAACTGGCTGGAGAGGTTCACTTCGATGACCTGGTCCCACATGTCATCGGGGTGCTGCGCCGCGGGCGTCCGGGAAATCGTGCCGCCGTTGTTTACCAGGATGTCAATCGGGCCCGCAGCGACCAGGTTTCTGGTCAGG
The DNA here is from genome assembly GCA_035466775.1 of Arthrobacter sp. Taxonomy (GTDB): domain Bacteria; phylum Actinomycetota; class Actinomycetes; order Actinomycetales; family Micrococcaceae; genus Arthrobacter. The sequence goes on along the minus strand of DATIUQ010000031.1, from coordinate 15,821 downwards.
CCGCGGACTGCGTCACGGTCGGCAAAATCTGCGCGAATGCCGGTGAATCGGCGCCCCAGCTCCGTAACGCGCCGCTCGACGGCGCTGCCTTCGGACTCAAGATTTGCCGACACCCCGACGATGTCCGCGCCCGCCTCGGCCAAGGCCACAGCCATGGCAAGGCCAATTCCCCGCCGGGCCCCCGTGACGACGGCGGTTTGCCCCGAGAGGTCGAAAAGGCCGGCCGCGCTCATGACGCAGCCCCGGCTTCGGGTCGGCAGTCGACAAGGACCTTCATGGCTCCGCCGGACTCCAGTGCCAGGAATCCCTGTTCGACGTCGTGCAGGGTGACGATCCGTGAGATCAGCCGTCGGGCCGGAATCGAGCCGGAGGCCACGAGCCTCACCGCTTCCTCGAAGTCCTCGCGTTGGTACAGCCTGGCACCGAACATTTCCAGTTCCCGCCAGAAGAAGCGGTGCAGGTCGATCTCCTTGGGCTGAGGATGAATCGCCACCATGACAAGCCGCCCCCGGGTCGTCAGCACGTCGACGGCGGAATTCACGCCGGCCGCTGCGCCGGAGACCTCGAAGGCAACATCGGCCCCGGCTCCGCCCGTTTCCTGCATCACGAGGTCGAGCAGGTTCTGTTCGCGGGGGTCGATGGCGTTGATGCCGGACTCCTTCGCGAGCGTCCGCCTGGCAGGGTCCAGCTCGACCAGCACCACGCGGGCACCGCATATCAGCGCGACGGACGCGATGAGTTGGCCGACCGGGCCCCCGCCGATGACGACGACGAATTCACCGGCGACCAGCCTCGCGCGGCGTACATCGTGGACGGCCACCGCCGTTGGCTCGATAAGCGCCGCCTCGTCGAGCGCCAGGTCTTCAGGCAGGGCGACGACGACTTCCTCCGGTACGTTCCAGGCGCTTTGCATCGAACCGTCCGAGTCGATGCCAATGAAGTCCAGCTTGTGACAGATATGCCCGTGGCCGCGGGTACATGCTGCGCATGAACCGCAGGACAGCGTGGGCATGACGGTTACTGGCTGGCCGACGGTCCACCCGGTCACGTCTTCACCCAACTCGGCGATGACACCGGACATCTCATGTCCAATGATCGCCGGCATGCTGACGCGGGCGTCCATGTCCCCGTGGAAGATGTGCAGATCGGTTCCGCAAAGGCCGGTGTAGGACACTGCGATCTGAACTTCTCCAGGTCCCGGCGGGGTTGGGGCCGGCTCACTCGTGCTGAAAGTTCGGGATCCGTTGTACGTGGCAGCAGTCATGGAGATGCTCCTTGCAGTGGTTGAGGAAGATTGTGGAACGCGCCCTGCGATGCCGAGTGCCAGAGCCGTTGAAATGGCTCCCGACATCCCAGCACAGCGGTCCGGTCGCTAGAGAACCTTGCTGAGAAATCCTTGAGTTCGCGAGTGCCGGGGAGAGGAAAAGATCTGCTCCGGCGTGCCTTCCTCGACGATTAGTCCCTGATCCATGAAGAGCACCCGGTCGGCTACTTCCCTGGCGAAACCCATCTCGTGAGTGACGACCACCATGGTCATACCCTCATGGGCCAGGTCTTTCATCACTGTCAGCACTTCACCGACGATCTCTGGGTCGAGAGCTGATGTCGGTTCGTCAAAGAGCATGATTTTCGGATCCATCGCCAGAGCACGGGCGATGGCAACCCTTTGCATCTGGCCGCCCGACAGGCTCCCCGGGAACGTGTCCATCTTTGCTGCGAGGCCGACCTTTGCCAGCAGCATTTCCGCCTTGGCGCGGGCTTCTTCCTTCGTCGCTTTCCCCACTTTCAGAGGGGCCAGCATGACATTGTCGATGACTTTCAAGTGCGGGAAAAGGTTGAAATGTTGGAATACCATCCCTGCCTCCTGCCGAACCAGGTTGATGTTCGTTTTTGCATCATCCAGCTTGTGCTTGTTGATGACGATGCTGCCGGAACTGATCGATTCCAGACCGTTCATGCACCTCAGAAAGGTGCTTTTGCCGGAACCCGAGGGGCCAATGACGCACACGACCTCCCGCTCACGGATATGGCAATCCACCCCCTTCAGCACATGGTTGGGCCCGAACTTCTTGTGCAGGTTCTCAACAAAAATCACTTCATATTCCGTTCTAGAGGCCCGCGGGCTCTGGGAGTTTGAGGGGGTCGACGTGAATCCCGGTCCTTTTCTCGTACAGCCGCCCCAACAAGGAGATGCTGTAGCAAATGACGAAATACATGGCAGCCACAACCAGGAATGTCTTGATGGGGTCACCGGTCAGATTCGTGACAACGTTGCCCGCGTGGGTGAGCTCAAGCAGGCCTGTGACGGTGACCAGCGACGAGTCCTTGACCAAACCGATGAGAAAGCCGATGCCGGGTGGAACCATGATCTTTACCGCCTGGGGCAGGATGACGTATCGCAGCTTCCGCCAGTAGTCGAGGCCCAATGCGTCGGCTGCTTCACTCTGGCCCTTGGCCACCGCTTCGATGCTTCCTCGTACGATTTCGGCCACGTAGGCGGCTGCGAAGCAGGTCAGCGCTATGACGGCCGAGGAGAACTTGTCCGGTTCCAGCCCTGGAAACAGCAGTGGAATCCCGAAGAAGACGAAGAAGATGATGACCAGGACGGGAATCCCCCGTACGCAGCTGATGTAGACAGTGCTGATCCACCGGGCGACTCTGCTCGGGGAGGTCCTGGCGATACCGAGGACCAGGCCGAAGATGACCCCGAGAACTCCGGACAAAGCACAGAGCTGGATGGTCAGCCAGGCCCCCTCGGCCAGGGGCACGAGGTCCTGCCAGTCAAAGGGCCTAAACATGCGTCCCCACCGCCCACCGGAACAGTGTCGTCTCGGCCCGCTTTGAGAGCAGCGACATCAGCGCTGATACTCCGAGGTAGAGGAGCCCACCGACGGCAAGCACCTCAATGGTGCGGTACGTGGTGTTGCTGACGCTCATGATCGCGTTGGTCAATTCGGGTAGCGAGATGATGGATCCAATCGACGAGGCCAAGAACAGCAGAATGAGCTGGTTGGTCAGTGCGGGGAAAACGTTTCGGGTTGCCGGCAACAGCACGATGTATCGGACGATCTGTGCGGGTTTCATGCCTAGCGCCTTGCCAGCCTCCCGAAGCCCGCGGGGCACCGATTCGAACCCTGCGCGGTAGATCTCCGCTGTGTAGGCGGCATTGTTCAACGTCAGGCCGATAACGGCCGCCCAGACGGGCTCGAGGTTGATGCCCAGGGCAGGAAGGGCAAAGTAGATCAAGTACAACTGAACGAGCAGAGGCGTGTTACGAATGGCCTCGATGTAGCAGGTGCAGAGGACACTGACCAGCTTTCCTGGTCCGGCCTTCCCCAGGTACACGAGAACGCCGAGCGCGCTTCCCGCCAGCATGGCCACGATGGTGATGTACAAAGCGGTCCAAAGCCCCTCCAGAAGAAGCGAGCTGTACGGGAGAAGGTCTCCAAAATATAAAGCCATGTGCAAAAGGTCCTGTCCGTGAACGGCAGCGTGGGTGGAGAACTTCATGTCCTCCACCCACGCTGGAGGCGCGTCCGACTGCTATTAGTGGGCGAGGAAGGGAGGCAGGCTCAGCCCGAACCACTTCTGCAGCGAGGCCTCGTTCTGTCCGGAGATGTTGTAGTTCCGGATGAAGTTGTTGAGGTAGTTCAGCCATGTCTGGTCCCCCGGCTTAACGCCGATGGAGAACAGCGCCGGCTTGATCGGGTCGCCCTTCACGACCTGGAACGCGGAAGGTTCCTTCTTGACGAGTCCGCCAACAATGGCGTTGTTTTCGATCAAGGCGTCCACCTTGCCACTCTTGAGCGCCTGAATAGAGTCGGCCGTGGTGTTGAACCCAGTCACTTTGGCATTGGGGAAGCTGGCTTTGAGGATCTGTTCGCCCACGCTTCCCCTCGAGGTGGCAACGGATTTGCCGTCCAAATCGGCGTAGCTGGCTATCGGGCTGCCTGCCGGCACCATGAAGACCGTGGAGCTGGCCGCGTATGGGTCAGACATTTCGACCACCTGGGCACGCGCATCAGAAGCGGTGAAGGTTGCAATCACGACGTCCGCCTTATCGGTCTGCAGCAACGGAATGCGGCTTTCGTTAGTGGCAGTTACAAACTCAACCTTTGCGCCCAGCGAGGCACCAAGCGCGTTGGCGACGTCAATGTCGAACCCCTCGTAGGAGCCGGATGAGCTCATGACCCCGTAACCCGGGGAGTCGGCGCTGACGGCGATCTTGATGGTTTTCGACTTAACAATCTTCGTGAGGTGGCTGTCCGCGACGGCTCCTGCGGAGGCACCGGCGTTCGCGGCGCCGCCCGATGAGCAGCCCCCCACCGCCAGGGCCAAAGCGACAGCCGGAACAAGAAGCAACTTCGGTGTTGCTCTGAACATGGGAACTCTCCTGTGATCGTTGATGCGTATCGGAAGCCGGGCGCCGAGGGCGTCCCGGTATCCCCGGCCACTTGCGTGGTGAGGATCGTATAGGAATACGTTGTATCATATATGCAATGTGATCCAGGTCAAGCTTTGTGAAGTTAGGTCTGTCGAACAACCGCCATCGAGGAGCCCTCGGGGGCCCAGGCGGCTACGGAGAGGAAGAAATGACGGCATCAATCGCAGGCGACACGTCGATGACCAGGGTTGCTGCCGGCGGGGTCTATGCGGCGCTGCGCCTGTCGATTCTGGACGGCGAGATCACGCCGGGCACGCGCATCAACATCGACGCCGTGTCCCGGCGGCTGGGCGTGTCGCACACGCCGGTCCGGGAGGCGCTGCAGCGGCTTGAGGGGGACAACCTGCTGAGTTACTACCCAAGCCGGGGCTACAGCACCACACCGCTGTTGAGCCTGCCGGAACTCCGGTCGCTCTTCGAATTCAGGCTCCTTATTGAACCCTGGGCCGCGCGCTCCGCGGCGGTGGAGCGGCTGTCAAACCCCGCTGGAGCCCTGCGTTCCGAGCTCGCGGCCCTCGAACGCCACGTCGATGACACGGCAAACCTGCGCCAGGACCTGGTGGCTCACGATGCACGCTTCCATGACCTGATCCTGGCGTCTGCCGGAAACCAAGTGGTTCAGCAGGCCTACCTGCAGACCCACTGCCACCTGCACATGTTCCGCCTCTACCCGGCCGACTGGGACGGCCGGATCACCCTGGTGGAGCACCAGGGCATCCACGAAGCCATCGCGGACCGGGATCCGGGCGCGGCCGAGGATGCCATGAGCGAACACATCCGCAACTCCTTCCACCGCTTCGCGCGGGCATTTGACGAGGAGCCGGCACCCCTCGCCGAAGCCGGACTGGTACGGATGGCCCCGGACCGGCCGGCCGCCTCCTAAACGGCGGGACGCAGGCGCAACGCCTGCATGCCGCCGTCGACGGCCAGTTCGGTTCCCGTAGTCGAGCCGGCAAGGGGGCTCGCAAGATAGGCAATTGCTGCGGCAATCTCTTCCGGAGTAACCAGCCGTCCGTGCGGCTGGCGGGCCTCCAGTGCGGCGCGTTCGGCTACCGGATCTTCGGCCTGGCCCAGCAGACGGCTGACCCAGGGTGTGTCCGCGGTGCCCGGATTGACGCAATTGACCCGGATGCCTTCCCGGATGTGGTCCGCTGCCATGCTCATGGTCAGGGCGCGGACAGCCCCTTTGCTGGCCGCGTAGAGCGCCCGCCCCGGCAGCCCGGCGGTGGCGGCGATGGATGAGGTGTTGACGATGGCGGCGACCGTCGACTGCCGGAGGTAGGGCAGCGCGGCCCGGCTCACGCGGACTACGCCGACCACGTTGACGTCGAAAACGTGGTGCCATTCGGCGTCGTCGTTGTCCGCGACTGTGCCTTGCGCACCTATCCCGGCGTTGTTGACCACGACGTCGATTCCTCCCAGCTTCCGGGCGGCCTGCTGGACCGCGGCGCGGACGGAGGCGTCGTCGGCCACGTCGCACCGGACCGCGAGCGCGGGCGCGGCCACGGCCTCCGGGTTCAGGTCCAGCACCGCCACCTTGGCTCCCCTGCCGACCAGATGGGCCGTTGTGGCGGCACCTATGCCGGAGGCTCCGCCGGTGACGATGATCCGGATACCTGCAAACTCCATGCCCTGCTCCCCCTTCATGCTACGAATTCATGGCGCTGTCGCCCCAGGCCTTGGATCTCGACTTCCACCACATCGCCGGCCTTCAGGTACGGGAAGCGCCCGGACAATGCGACCCCCTCCGGTGTGCCGGTGCAGATCAGATCGCCAGGTTCGAGGACCATGTACTGGCTGAGGTTCCAGACGATGGTCTCGACGTCGAAGATCATGTCCGCGGTGGAGGAGTCCTGGCGAAGTTCGCCATTGACCCAGCTGCGCAGCCGCAGGTCACCGCTACCAACCTCATCGGGGGTGACCAGATATGGTCCGGTGGGGCAGAACCCCGGTGAGCTCTTGCCCTTGGACCATTGGCCGCCGGAAACGTTCAGCTGGAAGTCACGCTCGGAGAGATCATCGACCACTACGAAGCCTGCAATGTGGTCCCGGGCCGCATCGGGGGATTCCAGGTAGGAAGCGCGGCTCCCGATGACCACACCGAGCTCAACCTCCCAGTCGGTCCGGGTCGATCCGCGGGGGATGCCGACGGCGTCATCCGGCCCGCCGACGGTGTTGGGGGTTTTGAGGAAGATGACCGGGTGCGTGGGCGGCTCCGCGCCGGATTCGGCGGCGTGTGCGGCGTAGTTCAAGCCAACGCAGATAACTGCCGACGGCCGAGCAACCGGAGCGCCGTAGCGCACGCCCGTCGAACTGATTTCCGGGAGCGTGCCCACGGCCAGCGCGGCGGCGGCGGCCGCAGGACCGCCCTGGGAGAGGAAGTTTCCGTCGATCGCGGGGGTGAGGCTGCTGAGTCCATAGTGCCGCCCCTCGTGGACGAGAACGGGCTGCTCGGCGCCCGGGGCGCCAATCTGGGCAAACTTCATGGAGAGTTCCTTTCGGTCATTCATTGGTACGCAGAAGGACGACGGCGGGAAGTTCCCGGCCGCCGTCCTCCCGATTCGGTCCGCCAGCTAACAGACCGGCTTGCCGAGCTGTGTGGCTTAGCTGGCGCTGAGGGTGGATTCCCGGGCCGTGCGCTGGTCCTGCAGATAGCCGAAGAGTTCCCGCAAGCCGAACGACCATCGCGGCAGCTCTTCCGCTGCCCCGACCCGGTTGATGAGTGCTCCGAGATGACGGCTGCGGATGGTCACGAGGTCGCCTGGCCGGTGGGTAAAGCCCTGCCCCGGCTCGTCGCGGTCCTGGGTCGGCGCGAAGAGGGTCCCCGTGAACAGTGCGAACCCGTCCGGGTACTGGTGATGGCTGCCGAACGTTGCCCCGACAAGCTCCTCGAACGGCCGGCTGATCCGTGCCACGGAGTTGCGGCCCTCCAGCTCGTAGCCGTCCACCCCCTCCACGCGCAGAAGGATTTCCTCCTGGCGCAACGTCTCAAGGGTGAAACTGCCGTCGAACAGGCGGATCAGGGGACCCAATGCGCTGGACGCGTTGTTGTCCTTCGCCTTCCCCAGCAGCAGGGCGCTGCGTCCTTCCACGTCCCGGAGATTCACGTCGTTGCCCAGCGTTGCGCCCACAACGGCGCCCTCCGAGGTGGCGATGAGCACCAGTTCGGGCTCCGGGTTGTTCCAGGTGGAGAAAGCGGGAATGCCGATCCCGGCTCCCAGCCCCACCGAGGACAGCACCGGTGCCTTGGTGAAGACCTCCGGGTCCGGCCCGATGCCAACCTCCAGGTACTGTGACCACAGTCCCTCGGCAATCAGTACCTTCTTCGCCTCGGCGGCTTCCGCCGAACCGGGGCGGATGGAACCGATGCTGCCGCCGAGTGCGCGGCCCACGAGCTCCCGCACCTCGAGGGCGCGGCTGGCGTCTCCGCCGCAGCGCTCCTCGATGACACGCTCGATCATGCTGTCCACGAAGGTCACCCCGCAGGCCTTGATGACCTGCAGGTCCACCGGGGCCAGGAAGTGCGGACGGTCCGCATCCCGCGCCAGGGATGCGCTGACGACGTCGGCGGTGTTCCACCGCGGCTCCGTCAGCGCGGCACGCACCGCTGCGGCCAGGTCGGGACGCTCCAGCAGCTCCGAGACAGTTCCCGCCAGGCCGGTCAGGTCGAAGACATCGTCCTCTTGGACCGCGACCACCCGTGGGCCGCCCGTTGCCGGGTCCCAGAGCCGGCCGACCAGCAGGGCCCGCGCCGCATCATCGGGCAGGACCAGAGCTGCGGAAGCCAGCGGCGCGCTCACCGCTGCCCCCCGCCCTGGCCCGCGGAATTAGCCGCGGGCCGCCGCCAGGTACCGTCGATGCGCTGCGGCACGTGCCACGGGTTGGCGTCCCGCAGGGGTTCCGGCAGCCGTCCCTCGGGGAAGGACTGGTAGGCCACGGGCCGCAGGAAGCGGCGGATGGCCGCCGTGCCCACCGAAGTGGTGGCCGACGTCGTTGCCGGGTAGGGCCCACCGTGGTGCTGGGCGTAGCTAACGGTGACTCCGGTGGGCCAGCCGTTCCAGAGCACCCGGCCGCTGATGTCCGTCAGTCGTGCTGCTAGCTCGGAGACGTCATCATCCGGCTCCGCCTGCAGCGTGGTGGTGAGCTGGCCTTCCAGGAGCTCCGCGAGCGCCGGGAGCTCGGATTCGTCGCCGTATTCCACCAGCACGCTGGCGGGTCCGAACATCTCCTGGCGGAGGACTGACGGATCACGGCGCACGGCGCCGGACGTCGTGTGGAGCAGGGTGGGAGCCGGGGTCGCGGCGAAGTCGCCCTCGACCAGCACGTCGACTCCGTCCCCGCTTTGCAACGCCCGGACTGCCTCGGAGAAGCCCTCGTGCAGCCGGCTGCTGAGCAGCCGTGCCGGCACGAAGTCCGCCAGCGCCTCACCGAGTACCTCCCGCACCCTGTGGGTCTGGCCGCCGGGCACAAAGAGCAGGCCCGGCTTGGTGCAAAACTGCCCCATGCCCATCGTGAAGGAGCCGGCATAGCCTCCGAGGATCTCGTCACGCCGGGCGGCCCAGGCCTTTTCGGTCACGAACACCGCGTTGATGCCGCCGAGTTCGCCGTAGAACGGGATCGGCTCCGGACGGGCGTTGGCGCGGTCGAAGAGTGCCCGGCCACCCGCCGTCGAACCCGTGAATCCAATGGCTTTCACCAGGGGGTGGTCGACCAAAGCCTCCGCCGCGGCCCTTCCGGTGACCAGCGAGAAGATCCCGGAAGGCGCCCCTGCGGCGTCGAGGGCCGCGGCCACCGTCTCGGCTGTGCGCAGGGCCAGCTTCAGGTGTCCGTCATGCGCCTTGTGGACGACAGCGCAGCCCGCGGCGAGCCCCGAGGCGCTGTCCCCGCCGATCACGCTGAAGGCGAAGGGGAAGTTGGATGCCCCGAACACGCCGATGACGCCGATTGGCACGTTGAGCCGGCGCAGGTCCGGCCGCGGGCCCATGCCCCACTCCGCATCCGCGTGGTCGATGGTGGCATCGAAGTGCTCGCCGGCGCGGATTTCGGCGGCGAAGAGGCGGAGCTGGAAGACCGTGCGCTTCAGTTCGCCGCGTAGCCGCGCCTCCCCGAGGTGCGTTTCCCCGCCGGCGATTTCCACCAGGGCTTCCGCGTCGGCTTCGAGGCCGTCGGCCACCGCCTCGAGCCAACCCGCGCGGGTCCGGGGGTCCGCGGCGCGGCCCTTCTCGAACGCCGTGTGGGCCGCCTCGACTTTCGCGTTGAGCTCGGCGGCTGCTGTCGTCATCGGACTGCGCCGGTCGCTGTCAGCGAGGCGCCGGTGACGGCGGCCCGGTTCCCGACCTCCAGCCAGCCTGCGCCGCCCGGGAATTCCCACCGGGAGCGGGAAGCGCTGATCATTTCGGCACCAGTACCCGGCAGCTGCGGGGCAGCGTAGCGGCCGTTGACAATCCGGACCGGCTCGGCGAAGTGCTCGTGGAGGTGGTCCACGTACTCGATCATGCGCCCGTCCTGGCTGCCGCTGACGGCCGCGTAGTCGAAGAAGGAGAAGTGCTGGACAAGCTCGCAGAGTCCCACCCCGCCGGCGTGCGGGCACACCGGGACGTCAAAGCGGGCGGCGAGCAGGAGGTTGGCGATGTTCTCGTTCACGCCGCCCACGCGGGTGGAGTCCAGCTGGAGCACGTCGATGGCGCCGGCCTGCAGCAGCTGCTTGAAGACGATGCGGCTCGCGACGGCCTCGCCGGTGGCGACGCGGATGGGGGAAACGCCCCTGCGGATCTCAGCGTGGCCCAGGATGTCATCGGTGCTGGTGGGCTCTTCGATCCAGTAGGGGTTGAACTCGGCGAGCTGGTTGACCCATTCGATGGCTTCGGAGACCTCCCAGCGCTGGTTGGCGTCGATGGCGATGGGCAGGTCGCCGACGGCCTGACGCGCCAGGGCCATGCGGCGGCGGTCGTCGTTGATGTCGCCGCCCACCTTGAGCTTGATCATGGAGAACCCGTCAGCGGCCGCTTCCTTGCTGAGCCGGACCAGCTTCTCGTCGCTGTAGCCGAGCCAGCCGGGCGACGTCGTGTACGCCGGAAAGCCATCCACCTTGAGCGACGCGATGCGGGCGGTCTTGCCGTCCTCGCCGGCACGCAGGATGTCGAGTGCTTGCTGCGGGCTCAGGGCATCGCGGATGTGGGTGAAGTCGACAACGTCGACAATCTCCTCTGCAGGCATCTCACTTAGCAGCAGCCACAGGGGCTTGTTTTCCCGCCGGGCGCGGATGTCCCAGAGGGCGCTGACGAGCGCGCCGCAGGCCATCTGGGTGACGCCCTTTTCCGGACCCAGCCAGCGGAGCTGAGAATCGTGGATGAGGCGTTTGGACGCCCCGCCGAGGTCGTAGATGAGTTCGTCGATATCGCGGCCGAGCAGCAGCTTGGCGTAGGCGTCGATCGCATGGGTGAGGATTTCGTTGCCGCGGCCGCAGCTGAAGACGAAGCCGTGGCCCTCGTCGCCCGCATCAGTGCGGATGACGACATAGGCGGCCGAGTAGTCCGGGTCGACGTTGACGGCGTCAGAGCCATCAAGCTCGAGGGACGTGGGGAAGCGTACGTCCTGGGTGTGGATGGAAATGATGGAAGTCACAGTTATCTTCTCTCTGGTCAATTCAACGAGCGGACGCAATTCCTATATGAATTTAGTTAATCATATAGGAACAGTGATCCAGATCAAGTGCCCTGGGAAACAAAGAAGCCCTGGCCGGCTGGCCAGGGCTTCTTTTCACTCGACGATGTGCCTTCTCGGAGGCCCGCTGTCTTCCAGCGGCGGGAGGTCATCGCCGCCCTCGAACGCCTGAGAGAACCGGTAGAACGAGTTTCTGATGTGCTCGGCCATGGCTTGCTCGGCCTCATCCGGCAGGCACGCCGAGATGGCATCCCGCACAGCGGAGTGCTCCGCCGCAGTGATGGCGCCGTCGATGTCCGCCGGGTAGAGCCGAAACGTGTGCAGGTGGCAATGGGTCTGCGCGAAGGCGTGCCGCACTACTGGGTTTCCGGCCGCGGCGAGGATGGTGTCATGGAAGCGGGTGTCATGGGCAACGAGGTCCTGTCGTAACTCTCCCCCGGCTTCCATCGTGGCGCGAAAGGCGGAGAGCTCCTTTTCCAGCGCCGCTGCGGGGTTGGCGAGCCGGTCCACGGCAGCCGATCGGGCCGCCCACGGCTCCACCAACAACCGGAATTCAAAGAGCGCACGCAACTCGGCCAGGTCCAGCAATGGAGTGGTGCTGTAACCGCGCCCGGGGCTGTAGACCACCAAGTTGTCGCCCTCCAACCGCTGAAGCACTTCCCGGACCGGTGTCTGCGACACACCCAGTTCACGGGAAACCGCATCAATGTTGATGCGGGCGCCGGGCTCAATTTCTCCCCTGAGGATGGAAGCCCGCATTGAGGCGTAGACATCGCTGACGCCCGCCTTGCTTTTGGACGAATCGGACGATTGACGTGGGGGCACGCGGTTACCTCTTTGTGCTGGTTGAACGGAGTCGCTGTGGGAATCATAAGCTACGGCCCGTGCCGGGCTGTGTCGAAAGGTTGCTCGCGGGGACCTATGCAGGATCCCATCGTCTATATGATTAGCCAGATTTCAGTATGGATTTGGCGGCGTCCTGGAGTCTCCCTGCCCGGGGTGTCTAACACCCGAAGCCTCGTCTACGTCAAAGGAGATCGTATGACTGCCGTAGGCAGCAGGCACGCACCCTTATCGTCCCCCGCTGTTACCCGTACTATGTCTCGCAGACGGTGGATGATCATTTGGCTCGCGTTCATTGGGCTCAGCATTAACTATCTGGACCGCTCCAGCCTGAGCGTGGCATTGCCGTTCATGGGCAAGGACTTTCAACTTTCGGCAACCCAGCAGGGGCTGATATTCGCGGCCTTCTTCTGGGCCTACGACTTCTGCCAACTGGCGGCCGGGTGGTACGTCGACAAGGTTGGGCCCCGGAAGTCCTTCTCGCTGGCGGCGGTGTGGTGGTCCATGTTCACGATCGTGACCGCCTTTTCGCAGAACTTCTGGTCGCTATTCGCCTCCCGGTTCCTGCTCGGCGTGGGTGAGAGCCCCGCGCCCAGCACTGCGGCCAAGGTGGTGGCAACCTGGTTTCCCGTCCGCGAACGCGCCTTCGCAACCAGCATCTGGGATTCCGGATCCCGTGTGGGAGCAGTTATCGCGCTTCCGATCGTGACTCTGATTGTCGCGTTCACCTCGTGGCAAGCGGTCTTCATCATCATCGGCCTGGCTGGCATCGTCTGGGCGGCAGTGTGGTGGAAGGCCTACCGCAGCCCCGAGGAGCACCCGGGCGCCAACGCCGAGGAACTGGCCTACATCCGAGACGGTGGCGCCCGGAGCGAAGCAAGCGATGACAAGGATGCGGCGGGACTCCCATGGCGATCACTGTTCAGATACCGCACCATTCTCAGCATGATGTTTGGCTTCTTTTGCCTGAACAGCGCCATTTACTTCTTCATCACCTTCTTTCCGAGCTACCTCGTGAGGGAGCACGGATTCGACCTGCTCAAACTTGGCTTCTTCGGCGCCATCCCCGGCATTTGCGCGGTGGTCTTCGGCTGGCTAGGCGGCTACATCGCCGACCGCGCCGTACAGCGCGGCGCCTCGGTCACCCGGGTTCGCAAGACCGCCATCGCTGGCGGCCTGACCGGCGGTTCTGTCATCATGTTCGCCGCATTGGTTCCCGAGGCTTGGATGGCCCTGGCTTTGCTGTCCCTGGCCTACTCGAGCCTCACGGTCGCCGCCACGGGGATTTGGTCGCTGCCTGCGGACGTCGCTCCGAGTTCCCGGCATGTGGGCTCCATTGGCGGCCTCCAGAACTTCGCGTCCAATCTGGCGGGTATCTTCACACCTATCCTGATTGGCGTGCTCGTGGACCAGACGGGATCCTTCGTGGCGCCCCTCGCGATTATCGGATTCGTGTCGCTGCTTGGCGCCGCGAATTACGTCTTCGTTCTGGGCAGGATCGAGCCTCTGAAAGTCCCGTCAGGCGCGGCATAGGGGTCGGACGAGGCGGCGTCCTGTCATGCCCCGCCTCGACAACCCGGGCAGGATCAAAGGGTTGCTTCTTCTTCCTCCGCCAGCCTGATCATGCGAAGTTCGTCCTCCACCGCGAGGGAGGGCCAATAGCCCGTGGTTAGCTTCATGACGCGGGTTCGATCGGCCGCCGGGAAGAGCTTCCTGAGCAGCCCGGCCGCCTGGAGGAGGGCGATCAGCGCCGTGGTCCTGGCATCGGGGAACTTGGGGTCGGGCGCCTTGGCAACGGGGGCGCCGGCATCAGGCTTCGCCTCGGGCACCACCGGCACTTCGGGCGCCGTCTCGGAGCCAGGCCCGGCCTCCGGTGCCCCGGCGTCAGGCGCGCTGGAATCAGGCGCCACAGCATCAGGCTTTGCAGGCTCGGCCGGCGCACCGCTGAGTGCCGCCTCGATCTTTTCCAAGAGTGCGGCTTCCGGGCCGTGGTCCTTTTCCGGGTACCGCGTGGACTTGAACAGGCCAAGGTGTTTTTCTCCGACATGTTCCACGAAGCCCAGTGCGGCCATCCCCTCGTAGACCCGCTGCACTTCGGCACGGCCCTCCAGCATGGAGACCCACTGCTTGGGAGTGTGGGGCCGGGATTTGCCGCGGATGAGCTCCAGTTCGTGCTGGAAATCCGTTGGCGGGGCGGTGCCGGTAGCCCTGACGAGCTTCCCCTCCAGCCCGATGGCACCAAGCAGTTCCAGCTCGGCCAGTATTGCCCCGGCCAAGGTGGTCCTGAGTGCATACGCCGGCACTTCACGTTTGCCGTTCTTGTCGTTCGTGGCCAAAAGCAGGAAAGCCTGGGGAAGGCTCAGCTCCGCCGCCTTAGGTGTTTCAGCATCCATAGGATCATGGTGGCGCAGTCGGCCAGCCACCACAATGAGGATTCTTACCCGCCTCCGCGCCGGCCCATACGCGGGTCAGACGTGCTGGTCCACCAGCACCGGGTTGCCGTCCGGATCCAGGACGATGAAGCTCGCCGGCCCCGACGTTCCCTCGTCAGCCTCGGCAAGGAATTCCGTGCCCTTGGCCTTCAGTTCCCGCTGGAGTTCGCGGACATCGGTGAAGGGGTCCACCGCCTCCGCATTCTGGTTCCAGCCCGGGTTGAACGTGAGCATGTTCTTCTCAAACATCCCCTGGAAGAGGCCGATGACCGTCTCGCCGTTCTTCAGGATCAACCAGTTCTGGGTGATGTCGCCCCCAAAACTGCTGAAGCCGAGTTTCTCGTAGAAGGCCGCGGAAGCCGCGATGTCCTTGACGGCGAGGCTGATGGAAAAAGCGCCGAGCTGCATGTGTTGCTCCACTCTCCAAGGGACAGATGTCACCGATACTACCCGCGGTGGTTACGGCGCAGGGGCGTGCCGCCGCGCCGCATCACTCTACGTCGTCGACCGTGACCGCAATCTTGCCGCGCGTATGACCCTCCATGTTGAGCCGGAAGGCGTCTGCCGCATCCCGCAACGGGAACGACCGGGCAACTTCTACTCGAATTTTGTGCTCGTCCACCAGGTCGGCGAGCTCCTGCAGCTCGGCGCCGACCGGGTTCACCCACATCCAAGTGCCGCCGTGCTGTTCCACGTCACTGTCCGCGATGGAGGCGTGGCGGCCGCCGTCGGCCAGGACAGCCAGGGTGGACTCAAGGTTCCCGCCCACGAAGTCCGCGACGACGTCGACACCGTCGGGCCGCAGGGCGCGCACTCGGCCTGCGAGTCCTTCGCCGTAGCTGACGGGCTCGGCCCCGAGCGACCGCAGGAAGCCGTGGTTCTTTTCTGAGGCGGTCGCGATGACCTTGGCGCCCAGCGCCGCGGCGATCTGGATGCCCAAGGACCCGACCCCGCCGGCGCCGCCGTGGATCAACACAGTTTCGCCTGCCTTGAGGCCCAGACGGTTCAGGACTTGATAGGCGGTCAGGCCCGCCAGCGGTAACCCGGCGGATTCGTTCCACCCCAGGGACGCCGGCTTGCGGGCAAGCAGCCTTTCGGGCAGGGCAATGTACTCCGCAAAGCTGCCGCCGTGGACATAGTCTTTGCGGCCGTACGAAATGACTTCGTCGCCGGGCTGGAAGTGCGGCGCGTCAATCCCGACCGATTCAACGACGCCGGCCACATCCCATCCGGGAATCGCGGGGAACTGCAGGTCCATGACTGGGTCCAGGTAGCCGGCCATGATCTTCCAGTCGACCGGGTTCACTGCTGCCGCTTTGACTTTGACCAGGACCATCCCGGGCCCGACCTTCGGCATCGGCTGCTCTGTCAGTTCGAGGACGTCGGGGTTTCCGTATGCGCTGTAAGTTATTGCCTTCATACCGGGCTGAACAGCGACT
>DATIUQ010000030.1:0-14780 GCA_035466775.1 Arthrobacter sp. | reverse complement strand
GGGGTTGCGGGGGTGAAGAGGATGTCCACGAAGTAGTTGGTGGCGTTCCAGGAGTTCGTCGGCATGGAACCGCCGCCTCCGTATTGGTACCGGCCGTTGTTCGGGCCGGGCGCCGACAGGACGCCATTGATCCAGGGTTCCGCGAAGAACGCCGGGGTGTAGGCATAGTTGCCGTTCGGAGCCAGATACGACACCACGTAGGTCTGCCCCGGCTCAAGCGCGACGGGGGCCGGGAACGTAGCTGTCTGCCAGCCGGTGGCTGTCTCGTCCGAGAAAGTCACCTGTGCCAGTCGCTCCCCGGCGGCGTTCCAGAGCGAGCCGACATGCGTTCCGGTGTTGCCTTGGCCCTTGTAGAACCTCACGCCGCTGGCACTGCCCGCAGTCGACACCGCGAAGGCCGTGCCGAGCTCAATGGACGAAGTGTCCCCGGATTCGGCGGGGACCGCCGGCAGCAGGGGGCCGAACAGTGACTGTTGCGGGCCGCTGGGGTTGGATGTGGTGAACTGCCAACTGAGCGGAGCCAGCTCGGCGCCTTGGGCTGAGACGACGTTGCCGACGCGAGCGGACATCACGGTGGCTGCAGGCAGCGGCTCTGCCGGTGTGAACGTGATGGTCCGGGCGTCCGCCGAGAGGGCGGACGTGCCCGTGACAGCGACCCCGCTGGCTGTCAGGTCAAACGTAAAGCCAGCTTCGATGGGCGCCGACAGCGTGACCGCCGGTTTCGATGCCACCGGGAAGTCGAGGGAATCTGCCGCTGGCACCTGGGCTGTCACAGTGAGGGGCGGCACCGTCGGAGTGAAGGCGATGTCGACGAGGTAACTCGCGGACGAAGAGGACGACGGGAAGTCGCCGTTGTAGGTGTAGGCGCCGGATATCGCACGCAGCGGTCCACTGGTGAGTCCGGAGCCGATACCTCCCGGTACGGCCGAGTAGACGCCGGTGGGCGTGCGGTACGCGGCCACGTATTCGGTGTCCGCCGCAATGTCCACTGGCTCGCTGAAGGAGGCGGTCTGCCACCCGGAGGAGGATTCGCCGGTGAACGTGACCGTTGCCACCTGCTGCCCGCTGACGGTGAACAGGGCGCCGGTGTGGGTTCCGGTGTTGCCCGCCGACTTGTAGTAGCGGATGCCCGTGACCTTGCCGGGGGAGCTGCTGGCGAAGCGCACACCGAGCGTGAGGGGAACCCCGTCATTGAAATCCGGCCCGCCGGGCGTCACGGAATCCTGGTACAGCGAACACGGGCACACGCCGTCGGGCCGCGGGGCCGGAACGGTGGTGAACGTCCACGTGCCTCCGGCGCTGAGTTCCTGGCCCGTCGTCGAGGTGGCGGTCAGAGTGGCCGTGTAGGTGGTGGCCGCCGCCAGGGCCGCCGCAGGCGTGAAGGCGACCTTGCCGGTGGCCGTGTCATAGCTGGCCGTACCCGGAACCTCGACGGAGTCGGGGCTGGTCAAGGTCAGCGCCACGCTCGAACCCGCCGCAGCCTTGGACAAGGTGGCGGAGACCGGGGCGTCGAGGGCAACACTCGAGGACCCGGGAAGGGGTGTCTGCGCGCCGGCGACGAAGGGCGGATCCGGGTACTGCACCACCACGTCCACCAGATAGCTGGCGCGGGAGCGGGCACTCGGGAAATCATTCGTGTAGGAGTACGCCCCGCCGTCGGAATCCGTCCTCAGGTTCCCGACGCTCAGCCCGGACCCGAAGCCGTTCACCGTCGCGGAGTAGGACCCGGTGGTGCTCTTGTAGGCCACGATGTATTCGGTGTCCGCAGCCATGGGAACAGGTTGGTTGAACGTGGCCGACTGCCACCCGGACGAGCTCTCGTTGGCGAACGTGACTGTGGCGAGCTGTTGGCCGGCCGCGGTGAACAGAGCGCCGGTGTGGGTGCCGGTGTTGCCCGCCGACTTGTAGAAGCGGACGCCCGTGACGGTCCCCGCCGCCGTGCTGGTGAAGCGGACCCCGAGGGTCAGCGGCACGCCGTCGCGGACCTCCTGGATGCCCGGGACAACCGAATCGTCGTAGAGGCTGCAGGGGCAGGTTCCGGGCACCGGCGGTGAGGCCACGGTCGTGAAGGACCACGTTGCGCCGCTGGTCAGCGATCCACCGCTCGCCGCCGTGGCGCTGAGCGACGCCGTGTACACCGTGCCGAGTTCGAGGCCGGCCGCCGGGGTGAAGGTGACTTTTGCGGTGGCGGGGTCGTAGCCGGTGGTGCCCGCAACAGCCCTGCCATTCGCCGTCAGCGTCAGCCGCACGGTGTCGGCCGTGACGGCCTTGGAGAGCACCGCCCCCACTGTGGTGGCTTGCGGGACGCTGGAGGAGCCGTCCAGCGGCCAGTGGCCGGACGCAGTCAGGTCGGAGGTGTCAACCGTATCGAACAGGGCATCGACGAAGTAGTTGCCGTAGTTGTAGCTGTTCGTCGGGAACGAACCCGGTCCGGCATACACTCCGGCCGGAGCACTGCCGAAGCCGCCGGCTACGGTCAGGGGCGCATCGGACAGTCCGAAACTGGCCCACTGTTGGTCCTTGCTGGCGTAGTGCCCGTTCGGGGCGGTGTAGGAGATGACGTACTTCTGCCCGGCGCTGACCGCCACCGGCCGGCCGAAGCGCACTTCCTGCCAGCCGGACGCCGTTTCCGACGTGAACGTCGCCGTCGCCAGCCGCTGGCCGGTGGCACTCCAGAGCGAGCCGGTGTGTGTGCCCGTGTTGGCGGCGCTCTTGTAGAAGCGCGCTCCGGTGATGAAGCCGTCCACGCTGGGCGTGACGTTCAGGCCCAGCTCGTACGCCCCGCCATCCGGGGAATCCGGGATGTCCGGCACCTGCTGGCCGAACACCGAGTACGGTCCGGTGAGCTGAAGGCTGCGCGTGGAGGCGGCGCCGATGTTGGCGCTGTCATCGACGGCGCGCACCTTGATGCTGGCGGTGGCGAGGCCCTTCTGGATATAGGAGTACGTCCAGTTTTGCTTGCCCTGGGCAGGGTGCCAGGCGGTTCCGCCGTCGGTGGAGACTTCGACGCCGGCCACGATGCCGCCGGTGTCGGCAGCAGTCCCTGACACCGTCACGGCAGTTCCGTGCGGGACGGTGGTCCCCTCGGCAGGGGAGGAGATCGTCACGGCCGGACCGGCTGTGTCGCTGCTGGCCGACGCCGGTGACAGTGAGGTGTCGCGGGTGGCGGGCTGGGCCCCCATGTCGGCGAGGAGGTTGATCTGGGCTTGCTGCATCCTCGGATCGGCTGGCGCGCCGCCGCCGTCGTGCTCCTGGTCAAGGCCCCACGTCCACTGGACTGTACCCGCCGAGAAGACCAGCGCTCCGCTGGGTGCGCGGTACATGGTCATGTGGTGCGTGGTGTTCCCCGGCAATACGGTGTTGCCGTAATCCTGCAGGTACTGAGGGGTCGTCCCTACAGTTGTGGACAGCCTGATCAGCCCCGCCGGTCTGAATCCGTTGTCCAGGTCTTCATTGGATTCATAGCCCACGGTATGTGGCGCCAACTCCGCGGAGCTTCCGGCCGCGAGAGCTGCGAGGGGTGTGTTGCGCCACAGCCGCGATTTCCCCTCGGCGGCGCTGACCGTGATCGGCAGATCCGTGTAGTTGGACACGTACATGGTTCCGGTCAGCGCGTTCTCGGGCAGGCCGCCGCCGTTCGCCTGGGCGGCGTACCTGGGGTCGCGCCACGTCCCGGTCCACCCCGTGCTGGGGTCGATCTTGCTGTTGGCCCAGGTCTCCTTGTAGGACGTGATGGTGCGCCCCGCAGCTCCATCCACGGGGGAGGGCTCCATCCGGGTCCGCCAATACACTTCGTTGCCGGAGAGGAACTGCAGGTTCACGCCGGCGTCACGGGCCGCCTCCACGTTGGCGCGCTGCGCGCCGGACCAGTATTCGTCATGGCCAACGGACAGGAACACCTTGTGGTTGAGAAGCTGGGCGCCGTTCCGGTCAGTGTCCACGCCGCTGAGGTAGCTGACGTCGTAGCCGTTTTTCTCCAGGAAACGGACCAAGGGGTATTCGTTGCCGAAGTAGAAGTCGCGGCCGTCCATGGACCCGCGCGTGTTGAACGGGCGGTTGTAGCTGATCTTGTAAGCCCTGCCGTTCCCGGCGCCCTGGTAGAAGTCCGAGCCGCCGTAGCTGTTGTAGGCCTGCCAGGTCGTATCGGAGGTCTGGAAGACGACGTCGGACCGGCTGCCGTCCGCGCGGACTACGAAGGTGATGTGGCTCTGGCTGCCGTTATCCGGACGGGTCAGCAATGCCACGTACACGCCGGAGACCGCCGTCGCCGGAACCTGCCAGGTCGCGGACACCGCCCACGTCCCGCAGTCGTAGAGTTCTGTTGCGACGTCGGAGAGGCACTGCGGCTGGGCCTGCCGGAAGGCCGACGGCGTGACGTCGGCAATCTTGCGGGCGCCGAGCCCCTGGTACCAGCCGGTCCGGTAGATGCCGATCGTGTAGGTGGACGCGGTGGTGTCCACCTTGAAGTCGATGGGCTGGCCCGCGTTGACACTGATCTGGGTCGAGAACCCCTGGATGTCCGGATCGCCGGCGCCGGAGATGTCCCATTCCTCGGGCGGGCTGCCGGGTTTGGAATTTTCGCACGCCACGGCGTTCAGGAGCGGGGAGCACGGATCCGCCGCGCTCGCCGCCGGCAGCAACGCGGGCACGGCCGTAACGGGCAAGAGCGCTGCCACCAGGGCTACAGCCAGCGGGAGAACGACCCGCCGGAGCGATTTCAGTGTGCGGCCGGCTGCAGAAACGGACATGGGAACTCCTGAGTGAGTGCGCTGCGGCGGTATCGGGGCCGGAACGTGATGTCCCGCCCTGTGCCGCACCCCCCCGGGGCAGCCAACCAGGTTTTCAATTGTCCCTACACCGGATTGCCGGCCACGCGCCCCCCTGCGCCCCTGGCGGAACTCGGAACCACCCGTGTCCTGCCATGTCGGTCCGGCGTGAGCCCGCCGGCCCGAGTTGTGTCCAGCAACTCTTCGCGCCAGCCTATGGTTGCGCTCGGAAACGCCGCAAAGGATTTCCTTGGGAAAAGCCTAAATCCGCTGAATTTGGCGTGGTGGCGGTAGATTTGGGGCAGGAACAGCCGTTTCCGCCAGCCAGGAGAACCGAAACACCTTGCACCTCAAAAGCCTGACCGTCCGGGGATTCAAGTCCTTCGCTTCGGCGACGACGTTCGAATTCGAACCAGGTGTCACCGCCGTGGTGGGGCCCAACGGCTCCGGCAAGTCCAACGTGGTGGACGCCCTGGCCTGGGTAATGGGCGAGCAGGGCGCCAAGACCCTTCGCGGTGGCAAGATGGAGGACGTCATCTTCGCGGGCACGTCCGGCCGCCCGCCGCTGGGCCGCGCCCACGTCTCACTCACCATTGACAACAGCGACGGCGCCCTGCCGATCGACTACAGCGAAGTCACGATTTCCCGCACCCTGTTCCGCACCGGCGGTTCGGAGTACGCGATCAACGGCGCCGGCTGCCGGCTCCTGGACATCCAGGAACTCCTCTCCGACTCCGGCCTGGGCCGGGAAATGCACGTGATCGTGGGACAGGGGCAGCTGGACAAGGTCCTGCACGCCACCCCGGAGGACCGGCGCGGCTTTATCGAAGAGGCCGCGGGCATCCTCAAGCACCGGCGCCGCAAGGAAAAAACGGTCCGCAAACTCGAAGCCATGCAGGCCAACCTCGCACGGCTCAGCGACCTCACCGGCGAGATCCGGCGGCAGCTCACACCGCTCGGCAAGCAGGCGGAAGTCGCGCGGCGCGCCCAGACGGTCCAGTTCGACGTCCGGGACGCGCGTTCCCGCCTCCTCGCCGACGAACTGGTCCAGCTGCAGTCGGCCCTGGCGCAGGATGTCGCGGACGAGAGTGCGCTCAAAGCCCGCCGCGGCGTGGTCGGGCAGGAACTGGAACACGGCAGGCAGCGGCAGGCCGGCCTCGAACAGCTCGCCGCCGACGCCACCCCCAAACTCAACGCCGCCCGCGACAACTGGTACCAGCTCTCCGCCGGGCGGGAACGGCTGCGCTCCCTCGGCTCGCTCGCAGAGGAGCGGCGCCGGCTGCTCGGGACCTCCGACAATGTCCCCGATTCCGGCCGCGACCCGGACAAGCTCGACCGGCAGGCAGCCGGCGTCCGTGCGGAACAGGCCGGGCTGGAGCACCAGATCGAAGAGCGCCGCAGCACCCTGGAAGCCGCCACGGCCGCCAAACAGGAGGCCGAAAACGCCGCCGCCGCCGAGGACAAGCGGCTCGCGTCCTTGCTCCGCGCCGCAGCGGACCGCCGCGAGGGCCTGGCAAAACTCGCCGGGCAGGTCGGTGCCGCCCGCTCCCGGGTGGAGTCGGCCCAGGCGGAACTCGGCCGGCTCCGTGAATCCCTCAAAGCGGGGGAGGAACGCCGCAAGCAGGCACACAGCGAGTTCACGGCCCTGGAATCCCAGGTTGCCGGGGTGGAGGACGGCGAGGAAACCCTCGACGCCGACTACGAGGACGCCAGCGCGGCGCTCGACGCCATCCGTGCCGAGATCGACGCGCTGAAGGCCGCCGAACGTGACGGCGAACGGGAACGCGGCGCCCTCCTTGCCCGCCGCGACGCCCTCCAGCTCGGCCTGAACCGCAAGGACGGCTCGGACCACGTCCTCGGCGCGGGAATCCCCGGCGTGCTCGGATCCCTGGCGTCCATGATCATGGTGGAACCCGGCTTCGAGGCCGCCGTCGCGGCGGCCCTGGGCGCCTCCTCCGACGCCGTCGTGGTGCGGGACGGAGGGGCCGCCGCAACCGCCGTGCAGCGGTTGAAAGACGACGACGCCGGCCGTGCCGCGCTGCTGCTGGCGGGGGCAACCGCAGCCGCGCCGGACTCCGGCGCTGGGCTTCCCGCGGGCGCCCGCTGGGCCGCGCAGCTGGTCACGGAATCCGGCCCGGACGGCGCAGCCGCCGGACTGCCGCTGTCCGGCCTGCTGGCCGGCATCGCCGTCGTCGACGGGCTGGACGACGCCGCGCAACTGATCGCGGCGCGCCCGGACCTGACCGCCGTGACCAGGACCGGGGACGTCTTCACCGCGCTGACCGTCAGCGGCGGCTCCGCGAAGGCGCCCTCGCTGATCGAGGTGCAGGCCGCCGTCGACGACGCCTCCGCGCGGCTTGCCGCCGTGACCGCCGAGCTGGAACGCCAGCGCTTCGCCCTCGCCGCCGCGCAGGCCCGGCGTGCCGCGGCGCAGGACCGCGCCGATGCCGCCTTGGAACGGCTCCACGATTCGGACGCCCGGCTGGCGGCCGTCGCCGAGCGCCTGGGGCACCTGAACTCCGTGCTGCGCAGCGCCGTCGGCGAAAGCGAGCGATTGGCTGCCTCCCTCGCCAGGGCCGAAGCAAACATCGCCAGCGAGCAGGAAGCGCTCACGGCCGTCGCGGCCCGGCTGGCCGCCGCGCAGGAAGCACCGGCGGAGGAGGAACCTTCCCCGGAACACCGTGATGCCCTGGCCCTGGCGGCGTCGCTGGCCCGCAGCGCCGAAATGGAGGCACGGCTCGCCCTGCGCAGCGCCGAGGAACAGCTCACCGCCACCCGCAACCGGGCGTCATCGCTCGAACGTGCCGCCGCCACCGAGCGGCGCGCCCGCGAGGAAGCGGCCGAACGCGCACACCGCCGCCGGCTGCAGGCCAAACGCGCCGCGGCCGTCTCCGCTGCCGTCGAGCAGGTAATCGGGTTTGTCGATGTCTCGGTGGAACTCGCCCGCCAGGAGCGCGACAGCGCCGAGGAACGCAAGGAGCAGATGGACGCGGAGCTGGCCGCCGTGCGCACCAGCAACGATGCGCTGGCCCGCGAGCTGGCCGAACTGACAGACTCCGTGCACCGCGACGAACTGGCCCGCACCCAGCAGCGCCTCCGGATCGAAGCCCTCGAGCTCCGAAGTGTCGAGGAGCTGGGGCTGACTCCCGACCAGCTCGTGGCGGACTTCGGCCCGGACCAGCCCGTTCCCGTGCCCGCCGCGGAATCGGCGGACAAGTGGGCTGCCCTGCGCGCCCCGGTGGACGAGGACGGTCGCGAGATTGTGGCCGGCAAGCCCTTCGTCCGCGAGGAACAGGAGAAGCGCCTCAAACGGGCCGAGCGGGACCTGTCTGCCCTGGGCCGGGTCAACCCCCTGGCGCTGGAGGAATTCGCGGCCCTCGAGGAACGCCACCAGTTCCTCAGCACCCAGCTCGAAGACCTCAAATCCAGCCGCAAGGACCTGCTGGAAATCATTAAGGAAGTCGACGATCGGGTCCAGAAGGTCTTTGCCGAAGCCTTTGAGGACACCTCGGCGCAGTTCGTCCGGATTTTTGCGCGGCTGTTCCCCGGCGGCGAGGGCCGGCTGGTACTCACGGACCCCTCGGACATGCTCACCACCGGCATCGAGGTCGAGGCGCGCCCGGCCGGCAAGAAAATCAAGCGGCTCTCGCTGCTCTCGGGCGGCGAACGGTCGCTGACCGCGGTCGCCCTGCTGGTCGCGATCTTCAAAGCCAGGCCATCGCCGTTCTACGTGATGGACGAGGTGGAGGCCGCCCTGGACGACACCAACCTGGGCAGGCTCATCACGATCTTCGAGGAACTGCGCGAATCCAGCCAGCTCATCATCATCACCCACCAGAAGCGCACGATGGAAGTCGCCGACGCCCTCTACGGCGTCACGATGCGCGGCGACGGCGTCTCGACCGTCATCAGCCAGCGCCTCGGCGTCGAGGTCTGAGGCCCGCCCGCCCGCGTTTCCGGGCTCCGCGACTGCTTTCCGGTTTGTGAGAAGCTAGGGGAGTGAACGACATCCTCCCCATTCTTCTGCCCATTCTCGCCGCCCTGGTGGTTCTCGGTGCGCTGATTCCGGTCCTCATGAAGACCCGGAAGAACATCACCAACTACCCCGAAAAGCGTGACGCGAACGATCCCGTGCAGCCGCGTACCGGCGGTACCCTCCTCGAGGACCGCCCCGCGCCCGCACCGGAGCGCGTGTCACCTGACGACGTAACCGTTACGGCCGACGTCGAGGGCCTGGAAACGGTCGAAGTCCCGGACAACGTTGCCGGCCTCGAAACCATTCCGGTCGAGACGCCGCTGCCGGTCGCAGGGCGCCTGATCCGCCTCCGCGAACGCCTCGTCAAGTCCAACAACATCCTGGGCAAGGGCCTGCTGGCACTGCTCTCGGCGGACAAGATTGACGAGAACGTCTGGGACGAGGTGGAGGAGACCCTCCTGCTCGCCGACCTCGGCACCGAGCCGACCCTGCAGCTCGTGGACGCGCTCCGCGAACGAGTCAAGGTGCTGGGGACCCGCTCGCCGGAGCAGGTCAAGGCCCTGCTGCGCGAGGAACTCGTCAAGCTCGTGGACCCGACGATGGACCGCAGCCTCCGGGTGGAACGCCACGCAGACAAGCCCGCCGTCGTGCTGGTGGTGGGCGTGAACGGCGTGGGCAAGACCACCACGGTGGGCAAGCTCGCCCGCGTGCTGGTCGCCGAGGACAAGGATGTCCTGCTGGGCGCCGCGGACACGTTCCGCGCCGCCGCCGCCGAGCAGCTCGCCACCTGGGGCCAGCGCGTCGGGGTCCCCACCGTGAAGTCCGACGTCGACGGTGCGGACCCGGCGTCCGTCGCCTACGAAGCGGTCAAGGCAGGCATCGACCAGGAAGTCGACGTCGTGATGATTGACACGGCCGGGCGCCTGCAGAACAAGACCGGCTTGATGGACGAGCTCGGCAAGGTCAAGCGCGTCATCGAAAAGCTCGCCGAAGTGGACGAGGTGCTCCTGGTCCTGGACGCGACCACCGGCCAGAACGGCCTGAACCAGGCCCGGGTGTTCGCCGAAGTCGTGAACATCACCGGCATCGTCCTGACCAAGCTGGACGGTACGGCCAAGGGCGGCATTGTGGTGGCGATCCAGAAGTCGCTCGGCGTCCCGGTCAAGCTGATCGGCCTCGGCGAGGGCGCGGACGACCTCGCCCCGTTCGACGCCGAGAACTTCGTCGACGCCATCCTGAACTAACCGCGCCGTCCCTCCCCGCTGGCTTGCAGCTGCGGTCGTTTCCCGACCCAGCTGCGAGCTAGTTGGCTTTAACGCGGAAGGTCTCCCGCGCCATCAGCCAGCCGGCGGCGGCCGCGACCAGCACACCGCCGGTGACGCCGAACGCCCAGCCATAGCCCAGCCGGTCCGCGAGGAGCCCGGCCAGCACCGGGCCGATGATCGCGCCGCTGTCGGCCGTCATCTGGAAGATGGCGAGCACCCGGCCGCCGGAGCGCTCGTTGCCGATCACGTCGGCCATGGCGGCCTGCTGGGCGGGGCCTAGCAGGCCTGAGCCGATGCCGGCCACGGCGGTGGCCAGCAGGAACCACAGCAGTTCGTGCGTGAAGCCGATGGCTGCCGTTGCGGTGCCGGTGACCAGCAGGCCGGAAATCATCAGGGGTTTCCGGCCAAGGCTGTCCGCGAGCCTGCCGGAGAATGTCAGAGCCACCGCGTTGGCCGCGGCAAATACCGCCAGCGCCCAGCCGGCCGATTCCGGCCCCGCGTTCAGGGCGGCGACGGCGAAGAGCGGCACCGTGGCCATCCGCACGCCGAAAGTCGCCCAGCCGTTGGCGAAGCTGGAGAACAGCCCTGCCCGGTAGGCGCTGTCACGCAGTGCCTCGCGCAGGTCCATGGCCGGCGCGGTGCTTCCGTCCGGGCGGGAGGCGGCAGGAACATGGCTCAGCTGGGTCTGCACCACGAGGGCGGCCAGGACCAGGGCGGCCGCGTAGACAAGGAAAGGGACCCGCAGGCCGAACCCGGCGAGCAGCCCGCCGACGACCGGCCCGCACACATTGCCGATCAGGAAGGCCGACGCGTACGCGCCCGAGACCCGGCCGCGGCTCTCGGGCGGCGCCAGCCGGACCACTAGGGCCATCGACGCGACAGTGAACATCACTGAGCCGGCGCCGCCAAGGCCACGGAAGATCAGCAGCTGCCAGTAGTCCTGGGCGAAGGCGCAGGCCGCCGTGGACGCCGCAACGATCAGCAGGCCGGCCACGTACACCGGCCGTTCCCCGAGCCGCACAATCAGTGCGCCGCCGGCCGGAGCGAACACGAGCCGCATGAACGCGAAGATGCTCACGATCACGGCAGCCGCCGTCGCGCCGACGTCGAACGTGGTGGCGAACTGGGGGAGGACCGGGGCCACAAGGCCGAAGCCCAGGGCGATAAGGAAGGCCGCAACCAACATCACCTTGATGTCCCGGGGCAGCACCGCCTTCCCGTTGTTCCGGGGAGCGGCCTGCGGCGGGGAACCCGCGGGACGGGGGGTCTTACTCATGGTGGTGGCTTCCTGGCGGTGCTGTCGGTGCGGGCGTGCGGGGAGTGGGGTGTTGGAGTGCGTGAAACATAACCGTAACAAGAAGGATTTGCACCATTTACTTCCGGGAGGTTCTTGTAACAACCCGGCAATCTAAATCCTCTCCCGGTGAAACACGCCACGGACAAACTCTTTCTTAGAACGCAAACAGCGTTGAGGCATGCGGAGAACTCCGCAAGAACATCCAATAGATTCGCATCTGAGCAAGGGAGGACGTGCACCATGGAACTTACCGCAGGTCACGTATGGCTGATGGTTTCAGCGGCACTCGTGCTGTTCATGACACCAGGACTCGCATTTTTCTACGGCGGCATGACGCGCGCCAAGGCTGCACTGAACATGATGATGATGAGCTTTATCTCCATCGGCATGGTCGGTGTGGTCTGGGTGCTCTGGGGCGCTTCGATGAGCTCCGGCGAGGGCTTCATGCAGATGGTAGGGAACCCGTTCGCCACCTTCGGGCTGGAGGGCATCGATACCCCTGACGGACTGATCAAGGTCGGCTACGCAGCCACCTTCGCCATCATCACCGTCGCACTGATCAGCGGCGCGATCGCCGACCGCGCCAAGTTCGGCGCCTGGACCGTCTTCGTCCCGGTCTGGGTCACGCTGGTGTACTGCCCGCTGGCCTACATGGTCTGGGGCGGCGGGCTGTTCGGCCCGGAGGGCGCCATCGGACAGGCCCTCGGCCCCGCGATTGACTTCGCCGGCGGCACGGTGGTCCACATCAACGCCGGTGTTGCCGCGCTGATCCTCGTGCTGATCATCGGCAACCGCAAGGGCTTCGGCAAGGACCCCAACCACCGCCCGCACAACATCCCGTTCGTGATGCTCGGTGCCGCCATCCTGTGGTTCGGCTGGTTCGGCTTCAACGGCGGCGCAGCGACGACGGCGGAACAGGGCGGCCTGATCTGGGTCAACACCCTGGCAGCCCCCGCCGCGGCCATGCTCGGCTGGCTCATCACGGAGCGCATCCGCGACGGTCACCCGACCTCGCTCGGTGCCGCCTCCGGTGTGGTTGCCGGCCTCGTCGCCATCACCCCGGCCTGCGCCAACGTCAGCCCGATCGGCGCCCTCTGCCTCGGCCTGGTCGCCGGTGCGGCTTCCGCCCTCGCCGTCGGCCTCAAGTTCCGCTGGGGCTTCGACGATTCGCTCGACGTCGTCGGTGTCCACCTGGTCTCCGGCATCATCGGCACCGTGGCGCTGGGCTTCATCGCCCTCCCGGTTGAGGGTGTTGGCGGCGGCCTCTTCTACGGCGGCGGACTCACCCAGCTCTGGGCCCAGCTCGCGGCGGCCGGCATCGCCATCGCCTACTCCGCAATTCTGACCGCGATCATCGCCTTGGCCATCCACAAGACCATGGGCTTCCGGGTCTCCCAGGAGCAGGAAGTCGTGGGCGTGGACCTCAGCCTGCACGCCGAAACCGCCTACGAATTCGGTGTCGGCGGCCACGGCGGAAGCTTCACCCCGCTGCACGAGCTCATCACCGGCAAGGCCCAGGGCGAGGCAGCAGTGGCCCCGGCCGCCGAGACGGTGGACGCGTCGTCCAATGGCAAGAAGACCGCAGGCAAGGAAAGTGTGGAGGCATGAAACTGATCACAGCAATCGTCCGGCCGGAAAAGCTCGACACCATCCGCGAGGGGCTCGAAGCCTACGGCGTGCAGGGCCTCACGGTCAGCGCGGCCAGCGGCTACGGCCGGCAGCGGGGCTACACCGAGGTGTACCGCGGCGCCGAGTACAACGTGGACCTGCTCCCCAAGATCCGGGTAGAGGTCCTGGCCACCGATGAACAGGCGGACGACATCCTCGATGTCATCATCGCCAGCTCCAACACCGGCCGCGCCGGAGACGGCAAGGTCTGGACGATGGATGTGTTCGAGGCAGTACGGGTCCGCACCGGTGAACGCGGGTCGGCTGCCATTTAGCCCACAGCTACACACCACGAAGCGGGCCGGGAACCTGAAAGGGACCCGGCCCGCTTTTGTGTGTCCGCCCGCAGCCAGCGCCCGACGGCGGCGGGCCGGCCGGGCGGGCCAGTCAGCGCTGTCAGGCCGGCCAGCCCTCCGGCCCGTCACTGCCGGCGGCGTACTCCTCCAGCGGCGCGCTGCCCCTCGCCCAGGCTTTGAGGACGGGTTCCAGGATGCGCCAGCAGTCTTCCGCGGTGTCGGCACGGACGGAGAGCAGGGGATCGCCGGTGAGGACGCCCTCCAGGACCTCGCCGTAGGGCAGCAGTGCGGAGGCGCTCAGCTCGGCCTTGAGGGTGGCTCGGTCCAGGCTGAGGATGTCGCCGGGGCCGTTCACGTCGACGTCGAACTGCAGGGTGTCCGGCCCGAAGCCGATCCGCAGCTGGTTGGGGGAGTCCACCCCCGTGAAGCCCTTGGGCAGGTGCGGCACGGGGCGGAAGGTCACCACGGCCTCCTTGCGTTTGTTGCCCAGGGCCTTGCCGGAGCGAAGGATGAACGGGACGCCCTGCCAGCGCCAGTTGTCGATCTCCACTTCGACCTCGGCGAGTGTCTCGGTGCCCCGGTCGGCGTCGACGCCTTCCTCTTTGGCGTAGTCCGGGACCGTCCGGCCGTCGATTGATCCCGCGGTGTACCGGGCGCGGCGTGTGCTCTTGGCATAGGGTGCCTTGACACTGCTGGCCCGCAGCACAGTGGCCACGGCGTCGCGGAGGTCCCGCTCGTCCACCGACGCCGGCGGTTCGACCGCCAGGAGGGCCATGATCTGCAGAAGGTGGCTCTGGATCATGTCGCGCAGGGCGCCGGCGCCGTCGTAGTAGCGGGCGCGCCCCTCCAGTGCGAGGTCTTCGTCGAAGACAATCTCGACCTTTTCGATATGCTCGCGGTTCCACACCGGCTCCAGGAAGGTGTTGGCGAAGCGCAGGCCCAGGATGTTCAGCACCGTCGCCTTGCCCAGGAAGTGGTCCACCCGATGGATATGGTCCTCCGGGACCAGTGCGGCCAGGGTGTCGTTGAGGTGCCGGGCGGACTCCTCGCTGGAACCGAACGGTTTTTCCATCACCAGCCGGGTTCCGGCGGGCACCTGCTCCGGGGCCAGGGCCTCGCAGGCCAGCTGGCTGATTCTCGGCGGCAAAGCGAAATACACGGCCACCGGGCCCTCGAGCGTGGCCAGGAGCCCGGCAAGCTCGCCCTCGGCGGTGACGTCCAGCCGGTGGTAGCTGGTGGTTTCGCGGATGCGCTTGAGCTCCCGCTTGCCGCCGGAGTCGGCCTGGGTGTTGGCGTCGGCGAAGGACGTCTCCAGCCGCTCCAGCCACTGTTCCGGTGACCAGTCGTCCGAGCCCGCGCCCACCAGCCGGAGGCCCGTCGCGTGGCCCCTCGCCACCAGCCGCGCCAGGCCCGGCAGCAGCAGCCTGCCGGTCAGGTCGCCCGAGGCGCCAAGGATGAGCAGGGTTTTTACCGTTGTTTGACTGGTCACCTAAGCCAGCATGCCATCTTGAA
>DATIUQ010000029.1:0-60678 GCA_035466775.1 Arthrobacter sp. | reverse complement strand
AAGCCGGCATCTTTGGCCGCCGCGATATCCGCGGCCGTGACGGAGCTGATGCCCTCGCAGTACACGTCGTCCAGGGCGAACCGGGTGTGGAAGGACAGCGACGCGAGGATCGCAGCCTTGGAGGCGGCGTCGTGGCCCTCGACGTCGGCGGTGGGATCGGCTTCCGCGTAACCCAGGCGCTGGGCCTCGGCCAGGGCATCGGCGAACTGCGCACCGGTGGAGTCCATCTGGTCCAGGATGAAGTTGGTGGTGCCGTTGACGATGCCCAGCACCCGCGTGATCCGGTCACCGGAGAGGCTGTCCCGGATGGGACGCAGGATGGGGATCGCGCCGGCCACGGCGGCTTCGTAGGACAGCTGCACGCCGGCCTTGTCCGCCTCCTCGTGGAGGGTGGGCCCGTCCTTGGCGACGAGTGCCTTGTTGCCGGTGACCACGCAGGCGCCGTTCCGCATGGCGGCCAGGATCAGGGTGCGGGCCGGTTCAATGCCGCCCATCAGCTCGATCACCAGGTCGGCGTCCTTGACCAGGGTCTCGGCGTCGGTGGTGAACAGCCCGCGCGGCAACTCGACCTCGCGGGGGGCGTCGATGTTGCGGACGGCGATGCCGGCCAGCTCCAGCCGGGCGCCGGCGCGGGACGCCAGCATCTCGGCGTCTTCCAGGAGAATCCGCGCAACCTGGGCCCCGACGTTGCCACAGCCCAGCAGGGCTACTTTCAGGGTTCGCAATTCGGTCATTCAGACTCCCATGTCGCGGTTGAGCAGATCTTCTTCGGTTTCCCCGCGGACAATGAGCCGGGCAGATCCGTCGCGCACAGCGACAACGCCCGGCCGGGCCAGATAGTTGTAGTTGCTTGACAGGGCCCAGCAATAGGCGCCGGTCCCCGGTACAGCGAGCAGATCACCGGCTGCCACGTCCTTGGGCAGATATACATCTCTAACAACTATGTCGCCGCTCTCGCAATGTTTGCCCACTACTCGGGACAGCTGCGGGGCCGCGTCCGAGGTCCGGGAGGCCAGAACTGCCGAGTAATCCGCGTCGTACAGCACCGGACGGGGGTTGTCGCTCATTCCGCCGTCCACCGACACATACCGGCGCGGGTACGTAACGTCGTTCTCCGCTTGTTCGCCCGGAGCGTCGACCCGGACGGTCTTCAGCGTGCCCACTTCATAGAGCGTGAACGTCGTGCTGCCGACGATCGCGCGGCCCGGCTCGATTGAAATCCGGGGGGCGGAAATCCCCAGTCCGGCACATTTGGAGCGGACGACGGCGGCCATCGCCTGGGCGATTTCGGCAGCCGGGCGCGGCGTGTCCACGGGCGTGTAGGCGATGCCGTAGCCGCCGCCGAGGTCGAGTTCGGGGAGCACGATCGAGTATTTGGACTGCATCGCGGCGAGGAAGTCCAGCAGCTTCTCCGCTGCGAGGGCGAAGCCGTCCGGTTCGAAGATTTGCGAGCCGATGTGGCAGTGCAGGCCCAGGAGTTCGATGCTGGCGTAGCCGGTCGCCGCGGCCACGGCCTCCTCCGCCGCGGACAGGCCCGCCTGCTCGGTGGAGTCCCCCGCCATGGACAAGCCGAACTTCTGGTCCTCGTGGGCGGTGGCGATGAATTCGTGGGTGTGGGCGTGCACGCCGGGGGTCAGCCGGAGCATAACCTTGGCGGTTTCACCGCGGTTGGCGGCGATCGCCGCGACGCGGTCGAGTTCGGCGAGGCTGTCCACCACGATCCGGCCCAGCTTCAGGTCCAGCGCACGGTGGATCTCGCCGTCGGACTTGTTGTTGCCGTGCAGCGCGACGTCGGCACCGGGGATGCCGGCGCGGGCGGCGACGGCGAGTTCGCCGCCGGACGCGGTGTCCAGCCGCAGCCCTTCTTCCTCGACCCACCGGACCACGGAGGTGCACAGGAAGGACTTGCCGGCGTAGTAGACGTCCACTCCCCCGCAGATGTCGGCAAAGGCATCGTTGAAGGCGTCGCTGAACGCCCGGGCCCGGGCCCGGAAGTCGTTCTCGCTCATCACGAACAGGGGCGTGCCGTATTGGCGCTGCAGCTCGCTGACGGAGATGCCGTCAATGGTGAGTTCACCGGCGTCGTTCCGGGTGACCCCGCCGGCCCACAGCGGCGCGTGCAGGGTGTTGAGGTCGTCGGGGACCTGCAGCCACTCCGGCGCGAGCGGTGAGGCTGCCGTGCTATTGGACGGGTTCGTGGTCATGGCGGTTACATCCGTTCCGGCGCCGAAACGCCCAGCAGTTCCAGTCCGTTGGCGAGCACCTGGCTGGTGGCGTCGTTGAGCCACAGCCGGGTGCGGTTGAGGTCGGTGATCGGCTCGTCGCCCTGCGGGGCCACGCGGCAGGCGTCGTACCAGCGGTGGTAGGCGCCTGCGATGACCTCGAGGTGGCGGGCCACGCGGTGCGGCTCGCGCAGTTCGGCGGCCTTGGCCACAATCGAGGGGTAGCTGCCGAGGTAGGAGAGCAGCTCGTTCTCGGTCGCGTGCTCCAGCAGCGAGGCGTCGAATCTGTCTAGGCCGTCCACACGGCGCTCCACGCCGGCGGCAACCGCGTTGCGGGCGGTGCCCCGGGAACGGGCGTGCGCGTACTGGACATAAAACACCGGGTTCTCGTTGCTGTGCTTCTTCAGCAGCTCCGGGTCCAGGGTCAGCGGCGAATCGGCCGGGAAGCGCGCCAGCGAGTAGCGGACCGCGTCCTTGCCCAGCCAGGAAATGAGGTCCTTGAGCTCGATGATGTTGCCGGCCCGCTTGGAGAGCTTGGCGCCGTTGACGGAAACCAGCTGGCCGATCAGGACCTCGATGTTGACCTCGGGGTCGTCCCCGGCCGCGGCCGCGATGGCCTTGAGCCGGTTGATGTAGCCGTGGTGGTCGGCGCCGAGCAGGTAGATCTTCTCGGTGTAGCCGCGGTCCTTCTTGGACAGGTAGTACGCCGCGTCCGCGGCGAAATAGGTCGGCTCGCCGTTCGCGCGGATCATCACGCGGTCCTTGTCGTCTCCAAAGTCGGTCGTGCGCAGCCAGACCGCGCCGCCGTCGTCGTAGACGTGGCCCTGTTCCCGGAGGCGCGCGACGGCGTCCTCGATCGCCCCGGCGTCGTGGAGCTCCTGCTCGGAAAAGTAGACGTCGAATTCGACGCCGAACCCGGCCAGGGTGCTCTTGATGTCGTGCAGCTGCGCCTTGTACGCGGCGCCGCGGATCACCGGCAGGGCGGCGACGTCGGTCAGTTCGCGGATGTCCGGATGCTGCGTCAGCACCTCGTGGCCCAGGTCCGCGATGTACTCGCCGGGGTATCCGCCTTCCGGGACTCCGCGGCCGTGCAGCCGCGAGAGCACCGAGTGGGCGAAGACGTTCATCTGCGAACCGGCGTCGTTGATGTAGTACTCGGCGGTGACGTCCGCGCCGGAAGCCCGGAGGACGCGGGCGATCGCGTCACCCAGCGCGGCCCAGCGCGTGTGCCCGATGTGCAGCGGGCCGGTAGGGTTCGCCGAGACGAACTCCATGTTGACCGTGTGGCCTGCGAGCGCCGTGTTGGTGCCGTAAGCACGCCCCGCTTCAACGATCGCCTTCGCCAGGGTACCGGCGGCGGCAGCGTCGACGGTGATGTTCAGGAACCCCGGCCCCGCGATGTCGACGGCGGACACACCCTCGATGGTCT
Organism: Arthrobacter sp.; assembly: GCA_035466775.1. Taxonomy (GTDB): domain Bacteria; phylum Actinomycetota; class Actinomycetes; order Actinomycetales; family Micrococcaceae; genus Arthrobacter. Next base: position 57,027 of record DATIUQ010000029.1, on the reverse strand, counting down.
TCAGCCGGGCGCTCAGGACGGAGGCGAATTCACGGGGGTTGGTGCCCGCAGTTTTGGCCAGCTGCAGGGCGATGTTGGTGGCCCAGTCCCCGTGGTCCCGGTTCTTCGGACGCTCAACGCGCACCTCATCCGGGACATCGGATGCGGAAAGCCCGATTTCACCGGCGGCGACGGCGTCCTTCAGGCAGGCGGATATGGCGAGGGAGAGTTCTTCTGGGGTCACACTTCCAGCCTACCGGTGGCCTGCTGTGTGGCGGAATTTGGCGCAGGATCACAGGGTGAACCACTACGCTGATTTACACGTCGTCATCGGAGTATCCGCCGCGGGCCACCTTGGTGGGCCACAGCGTCCACTCACCCCCACCCGATCGTCGCTAGAGAATCGAGCCGCTGCATGAACATCTCTCTCCGAAAAAGCGTCTTCGTCGGCATCGCAGGACTTTCCCTTGCCGGCACGGCGGCCGGTTGCGCGCCAGGGCAGGCGACCAGCCCCCAGGCCACCACCGCCGCACCATCGGCCGCCGCGGGTGCGGCCTCCTACAAGGACGGGACCTACAGCGCGGACGGCAATTATGTCTCGCCGAACGGCAACGAGACAGTAGGCGTGGAGCTCACGCTCGCCGGCGGAGCCGTGACCGATGTCAAGATCACGCCGCACCCGTCCAATTCAAACACCCGGAAGTTCCAGGGCGAGTTCGCCGGCGGCATCCAGTCCCAGATCGTCGGCAAGAAGCTCGACGACATCAAGGTCTCGAAGGTCGCCGCCTCATCGCTGACGAGCGGCGGGTTCAACCAGGCCGTGGAGAAGATCAAGTCCGAGGCGCGGGGATAACCGCAGGCCACAACAGGCAAACAGCCACCAGGAGGGAACGTGCCGCATCCGGGCTGGACGGGCTTCAGCTTCGACGGGATCGGTACCCGTTGGGAGATCACGACGCCGGCCCCGCTCTCCGGAGCGCACCGCCGCCGACTGCTGGACACCGTGGGGGATTACGACGCCGCCTGGTCCCGTTTCAGGCCGGACTCGCTGATAGCGGGCGCCGCGCGGCAGCCGGGGCGCTACGAGCTGCCCGCCGGCGCAGCAGCCCTGGGGCCGCTCTACGAAACCCTGTACCGGCTCAGCGGCGGGGCCATGACCCCTCTCATCGGCGGCAGCCTGGAACAACTCGGCTATGACGCCAGCTACTCCCTGCGCCCGGACGGCCCGCCCCTGCCCGCCCCAGCCTGGGAAGAGGTGCTGGACTGGCAAGGTACGGTGCTGACCACCCGCGCCCCGGTCGTGATCGACGTCGGTGCCGCCGGAAAGGGACAGCTGGCGGACCTGCTGTCCGGGGTACTGCGCGGCGGCGGCGTCGACGAGCACTTCATCGACGCGGGCGGTGATCTGCTCAACGCAGGGCCCGCGCCGGTTGAGGTGGGCCTTGAGCATCCTTACGATCAGGCCCAGGCGATTGGCATCGTCAGCCTCGGTGCCGGTATCGCCCTTTGTGCTTCCGCCGGAAACCGGAGAGCCTGGGGCGACGGGCTGCACCACGTGCTGGACGGTACCACCGGCGCGCCGGTACGCACCGTCGTCGCGAGCTGGGCCATGGCGGCGAGCGCCATGACGGCCGACGCGCTGGCAACGGCCCTGTTCTTCGTCGACGGGTCCCGGCTGCAGGAGGAGTTCGATTGTTCGTGGCTGACTGTCTACTCGGATGGCCACGCGGAGTATTCAGCCGATTTTGAAGGGGTGCTGTTCTCATGACCACAACAATCTCCACTCCCATCAGTGCGCGGCTGGACACGGCGCTGGGCCGTTTCACGATGTACCGGCTGGTGCTCTGGGTCCTTGCCGTGCTGGCCGGCTACAGCATGCTGCTCAATGTGCTCGGGTGGCTGACGTTCGGGCTCCCGGAGATGATTGCCCACCTGGCGCTCTGCCTTGGCCTGACGTACGCCTCCAACCGCGCCATTGCGGCGCTGTTCCAGGTGCGTCCGCACTCGGAATCGTCACTGATCACGGGCCTGCTGCTGTACTTCCTCTTCTGGCCGACGCAGTTCTCGGCCGGCCTGCAGTACCTGGACCTGGCCGGCGTCGCCCTCGCCTGCGTGATCGCGTCGGCGTCCAAATACGCCCTGGCCTGGCGCGGCCGCCACATCTTCAATCCGGCGGCCGCCGGCGCCTTCATCACCGGGCTGACGGGACTCAACATCGCCACCTGGTGGGCCGCCACCCCCGCGATGCTCTGGCTGGTAGTGCCCGGGGTCCTGCTGGTCCTGTTCCGGGTCCGGAAGCTGCTGATGGCGACCGTCTTCACGGTGGTGGCGGTGTCCATTGTGGCCGTGGAACTGCTGCGCACCGGCATGGCACTGGGCGAAGCGCTCTGGCAGCCGATAGCCCAGCGCCCGGTGCTGTTCTTCGTCGGCTTCATGCTGACCGAGCCGCTCACCCTTCCGCCGCGCCGGTGGCAGCAGCTGTCGCTCGCCGCCGTCGTCGGACTGTTGTTCGCCATCCCCTACAACCTGGGCTTCGTGGCCAACTCCCCCGAACTTGCGCTGCTCGTGGGGAACGCGATCGCCTTCATCGCGGGCCAGCGCGGCCGCGTCCTGCTCCGTTTCCGGGCCTCCCGCCCGCTGACGCCGACGACGACGGAATTCAGCTTCCAGCCCGAGCGCCAGCTCCGCTTCGCGCCGGGACAGTACATCGAGCTGAACCTGCCCCACGGAAAGGCCGACCACAAGGGACGGCGCCGGGTGTTCAGCCTGACCAGTCCCCCGGGTTCCGCGGAGCTCACGATCGGGGTGGGAACGGCCGCGCCGCTGTCCACGGCCAAACAGTCCCTCCTGGCGCTGGAAGCCGGCGACGAGCTGACGGCCACCACGGTGGGAGGCGACTTCGTCCTGCCGCGGACTCCCGGGACGCCCGTGCTGCTGATAGCGGCCGGCATCGGCATTACCCCGTATATGGCCCAGCTGTCCGGGAACGCCGCAGACCGGGACGTGGTCCTGCTGTACCTGGCCAAGAATGCCGGTGAACTGGCCTACGCCGAGGAGCTCGAACGCACCGGGGCCCGGGTCATCGCCCGGCTTGCCGACGGCTCGGTGCCGCCGGCATTTATGCAGGACGCGGGTGCGGTCCGGATCGACGGCGCCGCGCTGAAGGAGCTCGTTCCCGACATCGCAGGCCGGGAAGTCTATGTGTCCGGTTCTCCGGCGAGTGTCCGTTCCCTCCGCGCCGCCGCCCGCCGGGCCGGGGCGCGGCGGATCCACGTGGACTCCTTCTCCGGGTACTGAGCGCGCCGATTTTCCCTTGGAGCCCCCCTTCCTGCTAAGCTCTAGGACGTCCCGCCGGTAACGGCAGGAACCCTGACTGCCCTCGTAGCTCAGGGGATAGAGCGTCTGCCTCCGGAGCAGAAGGTCGTTGGTTCGATTCCAATCGAGGGCACAGCCAAGAACCCCTAGGATCCACTGGATTCTGGGGGTTCTTTCGTGTTGGCTGACAGAGAGCAGGTTCACAGGCCGCGCGGCGGCCCTACGAATGGGGACATCGTATGGACGTCGGCGCGGCGCTGCTGTTTCCGTTCCAGTGGCTGGTCTCGGCCATCCTGGTGGGACTCCACGACGGCCTGAGCACCATCGGCATGCCGGCAGCCGGCGGCTGGACCTGGGCCCTGTCCATCATCGGCCTGGTGCTGGTGATCCGCGCCGCCTTGATTCCTGTGGCCCTGAAGCAGATCAGGGCGCAGCGCCGCATGCGGCTGCTGCAGCCGGATCTGAAAAAGCTTCAGGACAAGTACAACGGCAGGACCGACGCACTCTCCCGCCAGGCCATGGCGCAGGAACAGATGGCGCTGTACAAGAAGCACGGCACCAACCCGTTCTCGGCCTGCCTCCCCCTGCTGGTCCAGGTGCCATTCTTCTTCGCGCTCTTCACCGTGCTGTCAGGCATCCCGACGGCGGCGGCCCAGGGCCAGGGCATCGGGGCGATGAGCGCGGAGCAGGTGGTGCAGTTCGGGGAGTCGAGCATCTTCGGCGCTCCGCTGGCGGCGTCCGTGCTCCACGGCACCCCGCCGGGTGGCACTGTGGTGGCGGTGTGGGTCCTCTCGATCGTGATGATCCTGGCCATGACGGCGGCGCAGTTCATCACCCAGAGGCACATTATGGCCAGGAACACGTCCGCGGAGACCACCGCGGGCCCGTTCATGCGGCAGCAAAAAGCGTTGCTCTACGCCCTGCCGCTCGTCTTTGGCGCGGGTGGCATCATCTTCCCCATCGGTGTCCTGATCTACTGGACCACCACGAATTTCTGGACCTTGGCGCAACAGTTCGTCCTCGACCCGCGGTCCCCGCGGTAAGCCGGGCAGGGGTTTCGGATGGCTCAGCCCCGGGATTCCACGATGGCCTTGAGCTTCGCCAGCGCCAGCGGCCACGCGTCGTCGAACATGGCGACGAACTCTTCTTCGCTGTCGAGCTCCACGTCTACCGTTGTTGTGCCCCCGGACTCGCTGAAGGCGTACTTTTCGTGGGCGCCCATAAAGGCCTTCGCTTCGTCGCTGGTGGTGTCGTCCTCGCCGTTGACAACTTGCCCGATGTAGCGCAGGGAGATCAGCTCGTTCGGCCTGTTCTCCTCGACGGTGGCGATCATCCCCGCCACGGAGCCGTCGCCGTCGGGCCCGAGGAACCGGATTTCACTGCCCTGATCCCAGTCCCCCTCGTAGGAGGACTCACTGTTGAAAACACTGGTCCACTCCCGGTACGTGGCGTCGTCCAGCATGGTGGTCCACACGGCCTGCACGGGGGCGTTGACGGTCACCGAATACCGTAACTTTTCCATGCATGATTTTACGTCCGGGCGGGAACCGGCGACCAGCACGAAGTGCAGAGCGAAGTACAGGACCGGTGCAGGACGCAGAGCAGAAGACCGGAAAGCGGGCGCGGCCCCTGCCAATTGTCGGTGGCCGCTCGTAGGCTGTCTGCATCGGCAGCGGGGTTCCGGCGGCCGGGTGGCTGGACTGGGTGCCGGCGCCGCACCACCACGGGATCCCGCCGAAGCACTAAGGGGTCTCACATGCACTGTTCCATCATTCCTCCGTACATGCTCCGCCGCCTGGCGGCCCAGCGCGAACCTGAGCTCTCCGACGCCGCCCGCGCGGCGAAGGAGGCCCTGCACCACGTCCCGAGCTTCCAGGCATCCCGCGCTGTGCCCGGGCCCGGCAGCCATCCCGGAATGCGGGAGCTCCAGCCTTCCCCGCCGGAGCGGACGGTCTACGACGCCGAGTTCGCCGAGCAGCTTCCCGGCAGCGTGGTCCGCAAGGAAGGGGAACCGCCCACCGGTGATCCTGCCGCCGACGAGGCCTACGACGGGCTGGGGCACACGCACCGCCTATATGCCGAGGCCTTCGGACGGAATTCGATCGACGGCAACGGCCTCCACCTTGAGGCCACGGTGCACTACGGCCGGCTGTACGACAACGCGTTCTGGGATGGCCGGCAAATGGTCTTCGGCGACGGCGACGGCCAGGTGTTCCAGCGGTTCACGAAGTCCTTGAGCGTGATCGGCCACGAGCTCGCACACGGCGTCACCCAGTACTCGGCGGGACTGGTCTATCGCAACCAGGCCGGCGCGCTGAACGAATCGATGTCCGATGTCTTCGGGGCGCTCGTCGAGCAGCATGTCCGGCAGCAGTCGACGTCGGAGGCCAGCTGGCTGATCGGCGAGGGCCTGTTCACGGACCAGGTCCAGGGGACCGCCTTGCGTTCCATGAGGGCCCCGGGAACTGCCTACGACGACGACGTGCTCGGCAAGGATCCGCAGCCGGACTCGATGGACAGCTATGTGCACACGAGCGCTGACAACGGCGGAGTCCACATCAATTCCGGGATCCCCAACCGGGCGTTTTGCCTGGTTGCCACCAGCCTCGGCGGCAATGCCTGGGACGCGCCGGGCCGCATCTGGTACGACACGCTGACCGGCGGCTCACTGGCGCCGACCGCGACGTTCGGGGCGTTCGCCAAGGCCACTGCCGCGTCCGCCAAGGAGCTTTTCGGGGCGGAATCCCCGGAGCATGACGCCGTGCGTTCCGCGTGGGAAACTGTGAAGGTAAAGTTCCCGGGAGCCCGGCGATAGGCCACACCATGAAGATCACAGCCTCATGAAGATCACAGCCCCATGAAGATCACTGTCCAGCGCAGCGGCGGCATTGCCGGCATGAAGCGGACGTGGACCGTGCAGCCCACGCCGCCAGAGGACACGGACGTCTGGCAGCCGCTGATCGAGGCCTGTCCGTGGGACGCCGTCGCCACGTCCGGCCGGGGTGCAGCCGAAGGCCAGCCGGACCGGTTCCTGTACAACATCCGGGCGGGACAGCACCGCGCCACCCTGCCCGAGCAGGCGGTCACCGGACCATGGCGGGATCTCGTCGAAACCGCGAAGGCGGCGGCCGAGCCGCCGCCGTCGGACGGCCTGGCTCCCTAGACCGCGGCGGCCAGGTGTCCGCGGAAGGTGCGGCGGTAGGACTGCGGGCTCGTGTCCAGCACTTTGCCGAAGTGGTGCCGCAGGAGCACCGAGTGGCCGAAGCCGGATTCGCGGGCGATTTCGTCGATGTTGAGGTCCGTGGTCTCGAGCAGTTCCTGGGCCCGCAGCACACGCTGTGAGTTGAGCCAGGCGGCAGGAGTCGCTCCCGTTTCGGAGCGGAAGCGCCTGGCGAACGTCCGCGGCGACATGTGGACCCGCGCGGCGAGTTCGTTGACCGAATGGTCCTCCCCCAGGTGCCGCACCATCCACTGCAGGAGTTCCTCCATGGGCTCGGAGCCGCAGCGCGGGATCGGCCGGTCGATGAACTGGGCCTGCCCGCCGTCGCGGTGCGGCGGAACCACCATGTCACGGGCAATGCTGGCCGCCACGTTCGCACCGAATTCCACCCGGACCAAATGCAGGGAGGCGTCGATGCCGGCGGCTGTGCCGGCGCTGGTGATGATCCGGCTGTCCTCGACGTAGAGGACGTTCTCGTCCACCAGTGCGGCTGGGTACTTGCTGGCGAGCTCCTGGGAGTAGTGCCAGTGCGTGGTGCAGCGGCGGCCGTCCAGCAGCCCCGCCCGGGCCAGGGCGAACGCCCCGGAGCAGATGGACATGACCCACGCCCCCCGGGAGTGGGCGTCGCGCAGGGCGTCCAGGACGGAGTCGGGGACATCCTCGTCGCGGCCGAAGGGAACCATGATGACCAGGTCCGCGTCCGCAGCCGCCTCCAGCCCGAGCCCCACATGCATGGACAGCCCCGACTTCATCGGGACATCGCCCGGCACGGGCGTGCAGACGCGGAAATCGAATGCGGGGACGCCGTTCCCGCGCGCCGAGCGGTCGATGCCGAACACCTCGAACGCGGTCGCGAATTCGAAGATGGAGAAATTGGGGACCACGATCATTGCCACTGATTTGATCATGCCTCCATTATGGCAGAAACCGTGGCAGGAATTATAGCTTTTTGGGCATTTCTGCCACTTCTTTTGTTCGTGCCACCGGAGAACCATGGAGTCATGGAACTCTTCGGAATCGCAGTCATCGTCCTCATCGTCATCGGCGTCGCCGCAACCGTCGCCGCACTCCGTAAGGATGGGCTGGGCCACAACCCGCCGGTCCGCTCGGAGGACTACTGGTCCGCCCTCGACCTGCCCAGCAGCAACTACACCTTCCGGATCTTCTAAGCCACCACCGAGACCGGACCACACCGAACACCAGACCACCCCCACAACAACAACAACAACCGCAACCTGCCCGGCCCCGCCAGGGACCGGGCACGATTCTGTCCGGAGCCTGTCCCGCAACCCGCAGGGACAGTTCCCAGTAGACTGTGTGCAGCCATGACACTGCATATCTCCTACCCCGCCGAGCTGCCGGTTTCCGAGCGCCGCGAGGACCTGATGGCCGCCATCGCGGCCAACCAGGTGACGATCATCGCCGGCGAGACCGGTTCCGGTAAGACGACCCAGATTCCCAAGATGTGCCTGGAGCTTGGCCTCGGCGAGAACGGCCTGATCGGGCACACGCAGCCACGCCGGCTGGCCGCCCGCACGGTCGCCGAGCGCATTGCGGAGGAACTCGGCGTCGAGATCGGCCAGGAAGTCGGCTTCCAGGTCCGGTTCACCGGCGAGGTCAGCCGCAACACCAAGGTCAAGCTCATGACCGACGGCATCCTGCTGGCCGAAATCCAGCGCGACAAGCTCTTGCGCAAGTACAACGCCATCATCATCGACGAGGCGCACGAGCGCAGCCTCAACATCGACTTCATCCTTGGGTACCTCAAGCGGATCCTGCCGCAGCGGCCCGACCTGAAGATCATCATCACCTCGGCCACCATCGATCCGCAGCGCTTCGCCAAGCACTTCGGCAGCGAAGAGGAACCTTCGCCGATCATCGAGGTCTCCGGCCGCACCTATCCGGTCGAGATCCGCTACCGGCCGCTGTCCCAGCCGGCCGGCGGCGCCAGCACCGACGACGGCGACGGCGAAGCCGCCGGCTCCGACGACGAGCTCGAAGAGGACCGCGACCCGCTGGACGCCGTGTGCGACGCCGTCGACGAACTCGCGCAGGAGGCGCCCGGCGACATCCTCATCTTCTTCTCCGGCGAGCGCGAAATCCGCGACGCCGCGGAGGCCCTCAACGGCAGGATCCAGTCCAACCGGAAGCTGGCCGGCACCGAGGTGCTCCCCCTTTTCGCCCGGCTGAGCCTGCAGGAACAGCACAAGGTCTTCCATCCGGGCAGCAAACGCCGGATCGTGCTCGCCACCAACGTCGCCGAGACGTCCCTGACGGTGCCCGGCATCAAGTACGTCATCGACACCGGCACCGCACGCATCTCCCGCTACTCGCACCGCACCAAGGTCCAGCGCCTGCCGATCGAGCGGGTCTCGCAGGCCTCGGCCAACCAGCGCTCGGGCCGCTGCGGCCGTGTCTCCGACGGCATCGCGATCCGGCTGTATTCGGCAGAGGACTTCGAGTCCCGGCCGCTGTTCACCGATCCGGAGATTCTGCGCACCAACCTCGCCGCCGTCATCCTGCAGATGACGGCAATGGGCGTGGCCCGGGGGCCGAAGGACGTGGAGAACTTCCCGTTCGTGGAGCCCCCGGACTCCCGCGCCATCAACGACGGCGTCACCCTCCTGCGGGAGCTGGGCGCCTTGAGCGCCGCGCGTCCGCAGGAGGAAACGGGCGACGGCGACGGCCGCCCCGGCCGCCGGCCGGCCGGACGAAACGGCGGCAGGAACGGCGGCGGGCTGACCGCCGTCGGGCAGCAGCTTGCCCAGCTGCCCGTGGACCCGCGGCTCGGCCGGATGATCGTCGAGTCCGGCAAGCGCGGGTGCGTCCGTGAGGTCATGATCCTGGCGGCTGCCTTGACGATCCAGGACCCGCGCGAGCGCCCGACCGACAAGCAGCAGCTCGCCGCGGAGAAGCACGCACGCTTCCGCGACGAGAACTCGGACTTCACCGGCTTCCTGAACCTCTGGAACTACATCCAGGAGAAGCAGCAGGAACTGTCCTCGACGGCGTTCCGCCGGCTGTGCCGCGCGGAGTTCATCAACTACCTGCGCGTCCGCGAGTGGCAGGACCTGTTTGCCCAGCTGCGCCAGCTGGCCCGTCCGCTGGGCATCAGCCTGGACAACAAGCGCCTGGCCGATCCGGTGGGAAACCATGAGGGCATCCACATCAGCCTGCTTTCGGGCCTGCTGAGCCATGTGGGCATCCTCGACGAGCGCAAGCGTGAATACGCCGGCGCCCGAGGCAGCCGTTTCGCGATCTTCCCGGGCTCGGCCCTGTTCAAGAAGTCCCCCACCTTCGTGATGGCCGCGGAGCTCGTGGAGACGAGCCGGTTGTGGGCCCGGGTGGCGGCGAAGTTCGATCCGCTCTGGGTCGAGCAGGTGGCGCCGGACCTGGTCAAGCGCAGCTACAGCGAACCGCACTGGTCCAAGAAGATGGGCTCGGTGATGGCGCACGAGAAGGTCACGCTGTACGGCGTGCCCATCATCCCGAGCCGCCGGATCAACTACGGCAAGGTGGACCCGGAACTCTGCCGGGAGCTGTTCATCCGGCACGCCCTGGTCGAGGGCGACTGGCAGACCCACCACAAGTTCTTCCACCGCAACCGGGCCCTGCTCCATGAGGTCGAGGAGCTCGAGGCACGGATGCGGCGCCGGGACATCCTGGTGGACGACGAGACCCTCTTCGAGTTCTATGACGCCCGGGTCGGCAAGGACGTCGTGTCCGAACGGCACTTCGACAAGTGGTGGAAGGACGCCCGGCAGCAGGATCCCGCCCTGCTCGATTTCGACCAGGCCCTGCTGATCAGCGAAGACGCCGACGCCCTGGATGACTCGGCCTTCCCGAAGTCCCTGCAGCACAAGGGCTTTGAGCTGCCGCTGAGCTACGAGTTCCACCCCGTGGCCCCCGGCTCGCCGCCCAACCCGTCCGACGGCGTCACCGCCGAGGTGCCGGTGCTGTTCCTGAACCAGCTCGACGACGCGGCCTTCCGCTGGCTGATTCCGGGCCAGCGGGTGGAGCTGGTCACCGCCCTGATCAAGTCGCTGCCGAAGCAGGTGCGCAAGAACTTCGTGCCGGCCCCGGACGTCGCCCGGCAGGCCGTCGCCGCCCTCGACGCCGACTTCGACCCGGCCGCCGACGAGCTGGAGGCCTCCCTCGAGCTCGTTTTGCGCCGGATCCGGGGCCAGGTCATCCCGCCGAATTCCTGGAACTGGGACGCCGTTCCGCCGCACTTGCGGGTCAGCTTCCGCGTCGTGGACTCCCAGGGGAAGGTGCTCGACGAGGGCAAGGACCTCACTGCACTGCAGGACCGGCTGGCTCCCGCCACGCGCCGGGCGATCGCCGAGTCGCTGGGCGCCACACCCGCGACGACGGCGCCCGCGTCGATCGGCAGGTCCACCGGGAAAGCGAACGGATCGTCGAACGGCAAAGCTGTCCGGGCCGCCGGCGCCGCGCCGGGGGCCGCGGCGTCCGCCGCCTCCGCTGCTTCGACGGGCTTCGCCGAACAGGCGGGGCTGACCTCATGGACTTTCGGGACACTTCAGCGCCAGGTCCAAGGCACAGTGAAGGGACATACAGTCACGGGCTACCCTGCGCTAGTGGATGAGGGATCCTCCGTGGCCCTGCGGCTCTTCCAGACCAGCTCCGAACAGGAGTCGGCCATGCGCGGCGGCGTCATCCGTCTCCTCGCACTGAGGGTGCCGCCGCCGGACCGCTACGTCCTGGAGCACCTGAACAACACTGAGAAGCTGACGTTCAGCCAGAACCCGCACGGCTCTGTCACGGCACTGATTGCGGACTGCGCCCTCGCCGCCATCGACAAACTCACCCCCGCCGAGCTGCCCTGGGACGAGGCATCTTTCAACGCGCTGTACGAGAAAGTCCGGGCGGAACTGATCGACACCGTCTTCACCGTCACGGCCGTGGTGGAGCGCATCCTGGCCAGCACCCGCCGGATCGAGAAGGCGCTCAAGGGAACCACCAGCCTGGCCCTGATCAGCGCCCTCAACGACATCAAGGCCCAGCTGGAGCAACTCGTGTTCCCGGGTTTTGTGGCACGCACGGGCTACCGGCAGCTCAGCCAGCTGCCGCGCTACCTCGCGGCGATCGAGAAGCGCCTGGAGAAACTTCCAACGAACGTCCAGCGGGACGCCCAACACATGGCCGTGGTCCAGGCCCTGGAGGACGATTACGACGACGCAGTGTCGGCGCTGCTCCCGGGCCGGCGGGCCGGAGCCGAGTTAACCCAGGTCCGCTGGATGATCGAGGAGCTCCGGGTGAGCCTCTTCGCCGTCGAGCTCGGCACTGCCTATTCGGTCTCCGAGAAGCGGATCCGCGCGGTGCTGAACAAGGCGCTGGCGCCGGCGTAGCGGGCCTTTAGGCCGCCGGAACGTGCGCCGCGTGTCCGGCCTTGCGCAGCCCTTCGCGGAGCTTCTCGGCGTTGGCGTCCAGCCGCGCCGGATCGGGGTTCTGATCCGCCGAGCCGAAGTCAAAGTCCGCCATGGTGTTGGACGGCCACACGTGGACGTGCAGGTGGTTGATCTCGTAGCCGGCCACAATGAGGCCGGCGCGGGCCGCTCCGAACACGTCGACCTGCACGGCGCCGATCTTCTGGGCCACCTGCATCACGCGGGCCAGCACCTCCGGGGAGGCATCCGTCCAGCGGTCAACTTCCTCGGTGGGCACCACGAGGGTGTGGCCGTCGGCGAGCGGTCCCACCGTGAGGAATGCCACGACGTCGTCCTCGCGCCAGACGAAGCGGCCGGGGATCTCGCCGTTGATGATCCGTGTGAAGAGAGTGCTCATGCGTCTGCCCTTTCCGAGGGTGTTCCGAGCGTGCTGGTGTCCAGGACAAAACGGTACTTCACTTCTCCTGCCACCATGCGGTCGTAGGCCTCGTTGAGCTGGTCGGCGCGGACCACCTCGACGTCGGACGTGACACCGTGCTCGGCGCAGAAGTCCAGCATCTCTTGGGTCTCGGCAATGCCGCCGATCAGGGACCCCGCGTATGCGATCCGGCGCCGGATCAGCGCTCCGGGGTTCACCGGCGGCATGTCCTCCGAGGGAAGTCCGAGCTGGAAGAGGGCCCCGTCCACGCGCAGGGTGCGGAAGTACGGGTTGAGGTCGTGCGGCGCGGCGACCGTGTCGATGATGACGTCGATGCTGCGGTTCGCGGCGTCCATCTGCGCCGCGTCGCGGGACAGGATGACCTCGTCCGCGCCGAGCTCCCGTGCGGCGGCAATCTTGGACTCCGACGTCGTAAAGACCTTCACTTCGGCGCCCATGGCCTTGGCCAGCTTCACCGCCATGTGCCCCAGGCCGCCCAGGCCGACGACGCCGACGACGTCCCCCTCCTCGACGTCGAAATGGCGCAGCGGAGAGTAGGTGGTGACGCCGGCGCACAGCAGCGGCGCGGCCGCCGCGGGGTCGAGGCTCTCCGGGACGTGAAGGACGTAGCGGCGGTCCACAACGATCGACGTGGCGTAGCCGCCCTGGGTGGTGGAGTCGCCGTTGCGGCGGTCCTTCGACCCATACGTTCCGGTCATGCCGTTCTCGCAGTACTGTTCCAGGCCGTCGAGGCAGCTGTCGCATTCGCGGCAGGAATCGACCAGGCAGCCGACGCCGACACGCTCGCCGGGGGTGAAATCGTCGACGGCAGAACCGACCCGGCTCACGCGGCCCACGATTTCGTGTCCCGGGACCAGCGGGTAGTTCTGGGTGCCCCATTCACCGCGCGTGGCGTGGACGTCCGAGTGGCAGAGCCCGCAGAATTCGATGTCGATCTCGACGTCCTCTTCCTTCGGCGCCCGGCGCGCAACCGTCAGGGGAACCAGGCCGCTGTCGCTGGCCGTCGCACCGTACGCGGCGGCAAGGCGGGGCCCTACGGTGGCGTCCGGGGTGTCCGGCGTGTCCAAGGTCAGATCAGGAAGGGGTTTGGCGAGGGGCGGCGGTACGGGGCGTCCAGGAGTCATGCCCCGACGCTACCCCCGGGACCGGCCGCCATGCCACTTCGGCGGTGCCGTGTACCGCCGCGCCGCGGGGCCTGCAGGTCCGCTCGGACAGTCTTACGGTGCCGTGTTGCTGACGGACGTTTCGATGGCAGTCCAGGTCGTTGCTGTTCCCGCCGGAATGCCCTCCTGGGCCTGGGTAAGGACAGATCGCTCTCCGATCAGCATTCCGGTCCCGGGATCGATGATGAGCTCCTGGCGTGATTTCGCCGGGCCCTCTTCGAGGCGTCCGATGGCCACACCGGTGCGGCCGTCCAGGTTGGCCTGGCCCTCGGTGACTGTCACCCCGGGAATCATGGCCGCTGCCTTGTAGAGCGCGGCCCGCAGGTCGGCAGGGACGACGCCGGACCTCAGGAGGTCCGCGATGAACCCGAGGGCTGCACCGTCGACCGACTGGCCCGTTCCCAGGGTTTGTTTGTATATGCTGTTCAGCAGCCGGTGGGGATCGCGGGGCAACTTGGACAGGTCCGTGGCGTCCCACCAGCCCGAGCTTCCGTAGAAGGCTCCGTTGCGCGCCCGCAACAATTCCGGATAGGGCTGTATGTTCTGCTTGAGAACGTAGTCCTTGGACTTAGCGTCGAAGAAGGTCGTGGGTACGCGCCCCGATCGCTGCCACACCCATTCAGCGGAGCGGTCAGCGGGAATGTACATGTCCGATTTTTCCGTATCCAGCCACCGGTGCTGGGATCCGTCCTGGTCTGTGGTGTAAGTGCCCCAGACATTGGTGCTTTTGATCCTCAGATACTGACCCGGTTTCACCACCAGGTCAGTCGTTTTGATGGTGGTCTGCGCCGCGTTGTTGAGGACTTCCGCAGCCTGGGCGGTGGCTCCGCCGCGCCAGCCGGCAAGGCCGATGACATCTCCCGCTATCAGTGCTGCAACCACAGCCGCGGCGGCGGCCGACGTCAGCCAGACTCGTGTGCGGCGCGCACGCCGGGAGGAGAGTTCTGTTGGCGCAGGGCGCGGGGCAGCTTTGCCGGGAATGGCGATGCCGTCTGTTTCCTGGACCCTCCCGGCGAGGGATTGCATTGCCGACAGCGAACGGTCACGGCTCCGGGCCAATTCGTCGTCGGTGATTTCTGCCGCCGGATCAACGGCTGCCAGCCGACGTCGAATCTGGTCAGTGGTTGTCTTGGTGTTCATCGTTCTGCACCCTCTGCCTGTGGCTGTGCGTGAATAAGGTGGCTCAATGCCTTGCGTGCCCGGTGAAGGCGCATCCTGACCGCCGTGGCACTCGTGTTGAGCAGGTCGGAAATCTCTTTGGAGGTGAAGCCGTCCCAGTAGGTCAGGAGCAGGACCTCACGTTCGTCCGGGCTGAGTCGCTCCAAGGCTTCCCGGACGGGCGAATCATGGTTGTGGGCTTCGTCCCATCGTTCGGCCCGGAGCGCGCCAATGAGGTTCGCGGACCGGGAAGCGGAACGATCGTGGTTCCGCAGCACATTCTTGGCCACGCCAAAAAGAACCATGACGGACAGCTCGCCGCTTCCGGCCAGCTTCTCCCACGCGATCCTGAACACCTCGGAACACAGGTCTTCCGCGGTGGCGGCGTCCGCTGTTCTTCGTCGAAAATAGCGGTAGATGCGGTCATGGCTGGCCGCGTGCGCCGCCAAAAAACGCTTCTCCCGTTCCAAATTCCCGGGATCCCTCCGGACTGCTTGCAAGCTCATACCCCGTTAATGTCCGGCATCATCGAAAGTGTAACGACAGGGCTCAACAAACTGTCGGTTGCACCGCACGGCGGAAACAACATCGCGGGGATTGCTGTCCCAGGTGCCTGATTGACCGGGTTCCATGGACGGCAAGGTGAGCTGGATTCAGATTCGGCGGGACACGGTGGCAGCCTTTCGGGAGTTGCGGCCGGCCTCATCGATGAAAGACGCGAATTGGAGGACCTGAAGTCCCTTCTGGCCGCCCGCCAGGCACGGCACGCCGTCGCCTTCAACCTGTCCCAGCGCCGTGAACAGTCCGACGCGGCGGGGCCCCTAAGGGGCAGCCGTCTCCTCCGGATACGGCGCAGCCCCGGTTGCAACAGGGTTCGAGGAATTATTGGACCACTCGGAGAACGACCCCGGATAGAGCGCGGCGGGGAACCCGGCGACTTCCAGGGCAGCAATTTCGTGGGCCGCCGTGACACCGGAGCCGCAGTAGACAGCGGTGGGGACGTCGGCGCGCACCCCGAGCTGAACGAAGCGCTCCCGCAGGGCCGCCGGAGACAAGAACCTGCCGTCGGCATCAAGGTTGGCCGTGGTGGGGGCGCTGACGGCTCCCGGGATATGTCCGGCCCGCGGGTCCACCGGCTCGAATTCGCCGCGGTACCGCTCCCCCGCCCGCGCGTCCAGCAATAGTCCCGTCCGGCCCCACGCGGCCGCCTGCCCGGCGTCGATCACCGGCAGCGTGCTGTCAGTCAACGCAACGTCCCCCGGTTCCGCCTGCCGTTCGCCGCTTTCGACGGCGTAGCCCGCGCCACGCCAGGCAGCCAGGCCGCCGTCGAGCAGGTAGACGTCGGCGACTCCCGCGTTCCGCAGCATCCACCAGAGCCTTGCGGCGGCCAGGTTTCCGCTGTCGTCATAGGCGACCACGGTGTCACCGCTGCGGATGCCCCAGGAGCGCGCCGACGCCTGGAACCGTTCCAGGGACGGGAGCGGGTGGCGGCCGCGGCTTGGGTCCGCGGGGCCGGCCAGTTCGTGGGCAAGGTCCACGAAAACTGCGCCCGGGACGTGTTCCGCGAGGTAGTGTTCCCTGCCGTGCGGGTCTCCGAGTGCCCAGCGCACATCGAGCAACACCGTCCGCTGCCCGGTGGTGCCGGCGCTGTCCAGCCGGTCCTTCAATGTGGCCACGTCCATGAGGGTCTGCATCCGCCAACTCTATCCATGCGGGACCTGCCCCCGCAGGTAGGCTGGTGCGGTGATGACAGCACTGCAGCAGGACAGGGCCTGGGCCGACGAGGCCATCCGGAGAATCAACGCCGAGAACAACCGGTCCGCGGATACGCACCTGTATTCCGTCCCGCTCCCGGAGCACTGGGGCGTCCAGCTGTACCTCAAGGACGAGTCAACGCACCGCACCGGCAGCCTGAAGCACCGCCTGGCCCGCTCCCTGTTCCTCTTTGGCCTGGTCAACGGCTGGATCTCTGAAGGCACCACCATCGTGGAGGCCTCCAGCGGCAGCACGGCAGTGTCGGAAGCCTATTTTGCCCAGCTGCTCGGGCTGCCGTTCATAGCCGTGATGGCCCGGACCACCAGCCGGGAGAAGATCGCCCTGATCGAGCAGTTCGGCGGCTCCTGCCTGCTGGTGGACCACGCCTCGGAGGTCTATGAGGCGGCTGGAGACCTGGCCCGGCGCACCAACGGCCACTACATGGACCAGTTCACCTACGCCGAACGGGCCACGGACTGGCGCGGCAACAACAACATCGCCGAGTCGATCTTCGGCCAGCTTGCCCTGGAGGAGCACCCGATCCCCCGCTGGATCGTGGTGGGCGCAGGAACCGGCGGCACCAGCGCCACCATCGGCCGCTATCTCCGCTACCACCGCCACAGCACAGAGCTCGCCGTAGTGGATCCGGAGAACTCCGCGTTCCACCCCGGGTGGCTGAACAACCGAAGGGGCGCCGGGACAGCCGCCGAAGCCATTATGGGTATGCCCTCGCGGATCGAGGGAATCGGCCGGGCGCGGCTGGAACCGAGCTTTGTCCCGGCGGTCATCGACCACATGGTCCAGGTCCCGGACGCTGCTTCCGTGGCGGCCATGCGCCATTTGCACGACCACGCAGGCCTGCACGCCGGCCCCTCCACCGGCACCAACCTGTGGGGTGTCTGGCAGCTGATCGCTGAGATGATCGCCGAGGGCCGCCGCGGCAGTGTCGTGTCGCTAATGTGCGACGGCGGAGACCGCTATGCCGGCAATTACTACAGCCCGGAGTGGCTGCAGTCCCAGGGCTTGGATCCCCAGCCGCATGAGGCGACGATCCGTGAATTCTTCGCCAGCGGGACCTGGCCGGTCTAGACCCGGCTGCTTCCTAGACCTGGACGGTGTCCCCGCTGGAGAGGTGCCGGTATTCGGTGCCGTACTTGGCGCCGAACCGGGTCACATGCCCCTCCACCAGTCCGCGCCCGTTCTCATTGAGCAGGGCATCGTGGATCGGGAAGGCCTTCGGCGCGCGGACGCCGATCACGAAATCGACCACCTCCCCCACCTTGTTCCAGGGCGCGTGGATCGGCACCAGCAGGGTCCGCACGTCCACGCCGTCGGGAACTATGAAGGAATCGCCGGGGTGGTAGACGTTCGAGTCCACGAAGTAGCCGATATTGGCCACCACCGGAATCTGCGGATGGATCACCGCATGCTGTCCGCCAAAAGTCCGGATGGAGAATCCGGCCGCCTCGAAGTCCTCGCCGGGAGCCACCGTATGGATCCGGTCCCCGGCGTCGGGCGCCTTCTCCCGCAGCTGCGCCGCGACCCCGGCCGGCGCGAAAAGCTGCAGCGAATCGCTGGCCGACAGGGCGGCAGTGACGGCGTCGACGTCGACGTGGTCGGGATGCTCGTGCGTGATGAGCACGGCGTCGGCGCCGGCGAGGGCGAGGTCCGTCTCCGAGAAGTTCCCCGGATCGAACACCAGCACTTTGCCGTCCTTCTCCAGCCGGACACAGGAGTGCGTGAATTTGGTCAGCATCATCCGGCCAGCCTAGGGTTCCGGCAAAGCGGTGTCCACGTGCCCGGCTGGTAATCTGGGACCTTGCCACCACCCCGTATCGAGACCACCAGCGAAGCGAGTTCCACGATGTCCCAGGGCGCCACCGCCAACGGCAGCCGGGCAACGGCGCCGGCTCCTGCCGCGGCCAAGGAGCAGCGGGTCACGAAGCAGCGGCTCGCGGTCAGCGCAGTCCTGGACGAGCTGACGGACTTCGTCAGCACGCAGGAGCTGCACCGCATCCTGCAGGAGCGCGGCACGTCGGTGTCCCTGGCCACGTCCTACCGGATCCTGCAGTCCCTCGCCGATGAGGGCCTGGTGGACGTCCTCCGTAACACCGACGGCGAGGCCGTGTACCGGCGCTGCGCGGTCACCGGCCATCACCACCACCTGCTGTGCCGCAGCTGCGGCAAGGCCGTGGAAGTCGAAGCACCCGCGGTGGAGGCCTGGGCAGCGCGGACCGCCACCGAGCACGGCTTCACCGCAGTGGAACACACCGTCGAAATCTTCGGGCTGTGCCCGGAGTGCACGGCCTTGCAGGCCGGACGCTGACGGATCCTGGCTGGTGCTGTCGGTCCTAAAACACCGATTCCGAGCATAATTCGGGGACAGGCCCCTAGGATCAGGTCCATGAACGAGTTGGATGGCGGGCGGAACCGGATCCTGGCGGAGTTGGCTGGACGGGCGTGGGAGGAGCTTCGGCTGAAGACGGAGGCCGCGGACCGGATGGCTGCCGAGCGGTCGGCTGCGGTTTCCGAGGAAAGACTCTTGGATCTCGAATCGACCCAGGAACGCCGCCGTGAAGCCGCGCTGTGGATAGCGCGAATGAAAGCCCAGGAGCGCGCCGATGAGCGGGACCGACTAGCGGAAGGCCTCAAATTTTTCGGCACTTTCTCAACGGAAATCCTGACGGCCTTCGACCGGGACCTGCGGTCCGACGGGCCGTTTGCCGCGGCGATGGAAATTAGCCTGCACGACGGCACGCCGCACCCGAGCCGCTGGCATCAGCATGGAAGAACCGTGGGTTTTGTGCGCGACTTCCAATTCACGTTTTCAGGTGAGCGCTTCATCCGGGACTTCCTCACGTTTCAGCCCTACAACTTCGAAATTATCCTGGACGCGTACGCCGCACTCGGACTCGCCGTGCCCGTCGGCCTCACGGATTTTGCCGCGCAGGAGTATTCCCTGCACGCGGTCGAGGATGTCCTGCTCATCGGAGAGGCTCTCCGGCGGGTCCAGCGCCGCCGGCAGTCCGGCCTGGTGATCGGCACCGGGTACAGCGCAGGGGACGAGATGCACGAGCGATGCAAGCATCTCCAGCACCTGACGCCTCACTTCGCCCGCTGGATCCTCACTGAATCGCCATCAGATGCGACCCTCGTCAAGAAGCTCTTCGTCGGACGCGGGGGCGTATTTGGACTGACGCTGGAAGGACTCTCATCCGATGATTTCCTCAGCGAGCTCCGCCACTACCGCGCACGCCGAAAGCATTAGAGCCGGGGGCGTGCCGCGGACGACGCACCCCTCATCGTCCCTCGCCTCAGTCCTGCTTTAACCGGATCTGGCCAAGCTCACTGGTGAGCACGAGCTCCGAGGAATCGAGCCGGTAGACCATCGGCTCCTTGAAATAGGCCGTTGTCCAGCTGCGATGGTCCGACGCCGGGCCGACACAGCCATTCGCCGACTCAGCCATGCGGGCCGGCTCCGGGACCAGCCCAAATTCGTCCGCCAAAGCAGGGACGTTCAGCACGCCGCACGGCATCCGCACCACCATGGTCAACACGCCGTCCATCGGCTCGAATCCCAGGTGCAGCGGCGACGACGTCAGCCAGTACATGTTCTGGCCACGCGCGTAGCCCGACGTCGAGGTAAACGTCCGGCAGGCCAGCGCGGCAGCCCCGGTGACGGAAACGGCGCCACCCGCGCCGCTTGGGCAAGCCGCGGGTACCTGGGTGGGCTGGGCCGGCAGGATCGTGGCATCAGAGACCGGACCGACGGGTTTCGCTGCGCCACTCGGCCGGACCTCCGACTCCCCCATCACCAACTTCCAGCGGTCGTCGCTCCACGAGATCGTGTAGCGGACGCTGGCGTCCTGCCCGGTCCGGTGGGCGGTGACGGCGGCTATTTCCGGGAAATCGCTGCTGATCGCGAGCTGCCAGGTGCCGGGAGTCCAGCCCCGGGCGGAGTCGACCAGTTGCTGCGCCTCGGGCCGGGTGTTGCTGAACACGGGATCGACCAGGCCCTCAACGCGCTCCACGGATCCGGACACCGCCGCGGCCATGACACTCCGCGCGAACTCCTCACGCGTGGACTGGTCCGGTTGCCGCGGCTCCGCAAGGCAGGCCGAAACCGTCGGCAACAGCAGCAGCATCAGTACCGCCGCGCCGGCGAACCGGCGCAGCAGGTTCCTCACGTCTTCCCCCATGCCAGCACGGTACACGCAGCAGTCAACGTTCCGCCCGCAGCCGGGCGTCGACAAGCCGGTCGCCCGGCGTTACCGGGCTGAAGCCTCCACGGCGGGCGGCGTTGGCCGCACCACCCGGCCGTTGATGCCGCGCTTGGCCCGGGCGCCGCCGATGACGCGGCAGATGACGTAGATGAGGAAGGACAGCGTGGTCACGTAGGGGCTGATGGGGATCCGGCCGCCGAGGGCCAGCAGGATGCCGCCCACCGTCGCGGTCACTGCGAACACGACGCTCAGGAGCACCACCAGCCGTGGCGACGACGTCACCCGCATGGCGGCAGCCGCGGGGGTGATGAGCAGCGCCAGCACCAGGAGGGCACCAACGATCTGGATGGAGAGCGCCACGCTGACGCCAAGCAGCAGCATGAATCCGAGGGCCAGCGCCCGCACGGGCACGCCGCGGGCCGCGGCGACGTCGGGGTCAACACTGGCAAACGTCAGTGGCCGCCAGATGGCGACCAGGGCCAGCATCACGACGACGGCGGCCACCGCCAGCACCTGCAGCTGGACCGTTCCGACGGAGACGATCTGCCCGGTGAGCAGGCCAAACTTGTTGGCCGCCCGGCCTTCATAGAGCGAAAGGAAGAGGATCCCCAGACCGAGGCCGAACGGCATCAGCACCCCGATGGTCGAATTCTTGTCCCTGGCGCGTACTCCCATCAGGCCCAGCAGCAGGGCGGCGGCCACGGAACCTGCCAGGGAACCCAGCACGACGTCGACGCCGATCAACAGGGCGAACGCCGCACCGGCAAAGGAGAGTTCGGAGATTCCGTGCACGGCGAAGGCCAGGTCCCGTTTCATAACGAAAGTTCCCACCAGGCCGCCCAGCAGGCCCAGGACCGCCCCGGCCCAGATGGAGTTCTGCACCAGCACGAGCAGCTCGCCGTAATTTTCAAAGTTGAAGACTGCATTGAGCAGGCTGTCGAGGTCCACCTAGCCCACCTCCCCTGCCACGGCGTGCGCGTCCTCGTGGTGGTGGTTGGTGGCCTCGGGGATACCTACCACCACCATCCGGCCGTTCGCGTTGATTACTTCGACATGGCTGCCGTAGAGATCGGACAGGACCTCGGTGGTCATGACTTCCTCGGGCGGCCCCACCCGGAACCGCCCGCCGGCCAGGTACAGCACCCGGTCGACGTAGTCCACGATCGGGTTGATCTCATGCGTCACAAACACCACGGCACTGTCCTGCTCGTGGCACTGTGCATTGATCAGCGCGCTGACAGCCTGCTGATGCTGCAGGTCCAGGGACAGGAGGGGCTCATCACACAACAGGACCTTCGGATCGGCTGCCAGGGCCTGCGCCACCCGCAGCCGCTGCTGCTCGCCGCCGGAGAGCTGGCCCACCGGCACCTTGGCATAGTCCTGCGCGCCCACGAGCTCGAGCAGCCGGTCGACCTTGCGGTCCGCCCGGGTCGCGCCGAGGCGGATTCCCCAGCGGTGGCCGTCGACGCCAAGGCCTACCAGGTCACGGGCCCGCAGCGGCGTGTCCGGGTCGAAGGACTTTTGCTGCGGGACGTAACCGATCCGCCGGCTTCCCCGCTCCACGGGGCGGCCGTCCAGCACCGCAGTCCCGGAAGTGAGCTCCTGCAGTCCGAGCAGCACTTTGAGGAACGTCGTCTTGCCGCTGCCGTTGGGGCCGAGGACGGCGAAGAATTCACCCGGGTTGATGTCCAGATCCAGGTTCTCCCAGAGCGTCCGTTCGCCGAACGCGAGGGAGGCACCGCGGAGACTCACTACAGGGGTCAACTTGGCTTTCCTCGATTTCTGCGCAAGCTTGGACGCTTACACTGTCTGCACGCGCGGTCTACTCACGCCGTTCCGATAATCTTAGGCCCCGCCTGCCCCGGACCGGGGTCATCCGGGCTGGTCCCGTGACTACTGCCGGGGCTGATGCCCCGGGATGCTTCTCAGGACAGTGTCCGGACGATGCCGTCGACGTTGTCCGTCATCCACGGAAGGTAGCCCTTGCCGTCCGGGAGGGTCTCGCTGAAGTCCAGCACCGGGACCCCGGCCGCTACGGCGGCATCCTTCACGGCGAGGGTCTGCGGCCCCTCGGTCTGGAGGTTGTAGGCCAGCAGCTTGACGCCGCCGGAGCCCACTAGATCGACGGCGGCCTTCAGCGCGGCGGGGGGTACGTCGGCGTCGGACTCGATGGCCGACAAGTACTCGGCCGGGGTTTTGTTTTCCAGCCCCGCCGCCTCCAGCAGGTAGAGCGGCACGGGTTCGGTGACGGCGGCCGCCCCCGGTCCGGCGGACGCCTTGACCGCGGCGAGCTTTGATTCCAGCGTGCCCAGCGAGTCTTTGAAGGCCGCGGCGTTGCTGCGGAACGTCTCCGCCGAGGAGGGTTCCAGCTCGCCAAGCTTGGCCGCGACGGCATCCGCCAGCCGGGCCATGGCCGGCAGGCTGTACCAGACGTGCTCGTTGAAGCCCGCGTGGTCACTGCCGTGCCCGTCGGCGTCCTGCGAGGCACTGGCTTCCTCTTCCGGCACCAGCCCGGAGAGCTCCACCGCGTTCAGGACGCGGCCACGGTCCATCCCCGTGTCGTCTGCGAGCTTGTGGATGAAGTCGTCATAGCCGCCGCCGTTCTCGACGAGCAGTTCGGCTTTGGACACCGCCAGCTTGTCCTGGGTTGTCGCCTCGTAGGAGTGCGGGTCCTGGCTGGTGCGCGTGATGATCGACCCGACGCGGACCTTGTCGCCGCCGATGGTGCTCACGATGTCCCCGTAAACACTGGTGGAGGCAACGACGTCGACGATTCCGTCATCGGCGCTTCCCTGCGCGTTCCCGGAGGTCTGGCCGCAGGCCGTCAGGAGCATGCTCAGGCCGGCAAGGGCGGCAACGATGGCACGGGCAGCGGGACGACGCACGGGAAACCTCGGATCTGTTAATGAGAATCAATAGCAACAGCTATGAGTGTAGCCCTAAATAGGAATGATTCCTATTTAGGGCTACACCCCGAAGCCTGCGTCGGCTACTGGTCCTGGCCAAGCCTCCGGTAGCCGGTGGCCTGCGTGGCATCCCTGATCTCGCCGACGAGCTCCTCGATGACGTCCTCGAGGAACAGCACGCCCTGGGTCTTGCCGTCCGGGCCGATCACGCGGGCAAGGTGCGATCCGGTCCGCTGCATCACGGACATGGCCTTCTCGATCTCATCGTCCATGGACAGGTTGGCCAGGGACCGGATGTGGCTTTCGGCGATCGGCTGGTGGTAGGCCGCGTCCGGGATGGACAGCACATCCTTGATATGGAGGTAGCCGGAGAGCATCCCGTCATCGTCCAGCATCGGAAAGCGCGAGAACCCGGTCCGACTCACGGCCTTTTCAAACTCCACCGGCGTGGTGGCCGGCTTCAGCATCACCAGCTTGTCCAGCGGGACCATCACGCGCGACGCGGTATGTTCCGAGAACTCCAGCGCACCGGTGATCAGTCCGGCGTCGTCGTCCACCAGCCCGTGGCGGGTGGATTCCTGCACGATTGACTGGACCTCTTCGAGCGTGAAGGAGGAGGTGACCTCGTCCTTGGGCTCGATCCGCATCAGTTTCAGGATGTGGTTGGCGGACCAGTTGAGGGCCACGATCACCGGCTTCACCACGCGTGCAATGAACATCAGCGGCGGTGCCAGCAGGAGGGCCGCCTTGTCCGCCACGGACACCGAAATGTTCTTCGGCACCATCTCGCCGATCGTGACGTGGAGGAAGGTGACCAGCAGCAGGGCGACGGCGAACGCGGCCACGTCCGCGATCTCCGCCGGGACGCCGACCGCCTCCAAGGGCACCACCATCAGGTGGTGGATTGCCGGTTCCGCGACCTGCAGGATCAACAGCGAACAGACGGTAATGCCCAGCTGGGCGCAGGCCAGCATCAACGAGACGTTTTCCATCGCCCGCAGGGTAGTTTGCGCGCGCTTGGATCCCGCCTCGGCCAGGGGCTCGATCTGGCTCCGGCGCGCGGACATGACCGCGAACTCGGCACCGACGAAGAAGGCGTTGCCGAGCAGCAGCACCACAAGCCAGAGAATTCCTGCCCAGTCGCTCATGCGGCACCAACCTGTCCGGACGGGTGGTTCCCGTCCTGGACCCGGACGGGTTTGAAGCAGATCCGGTCGATCCGGCGCCCGTCCATGCGCGTGACGCTCAGTGTCCCGCCGCCGACGTCGACGGTGTCACCGACGGTGGCAATCCGGCCCAGCTGGCTCATGACGTAGCCTCCCACCGTTTCGTAGGCAGACTCGTCGGGCACGGTCAGGCCCGGGATCTGTTCGGAGAGTTCATCCGGGCGGAGCAGGCCCGGGAAGTACCAGTCCCCCGAGGCGCTTTGGAGCAGCCCCGGCCGGACCTTGTCGTGCTCATCGGCAACTTCCCCGACGATTTCCTCCACGAGGTCCTCAAGGGTGGCGATGCCGGCGGTTCCGCCGTATTCGTCCAGGACCACGGCCAGCTGGAGGTTGCCTTCGCGCAATTCCGCCAGCAGTGCGTCCAGGTGGATCGTTTCCGGAACCCGGAGCACGTCGGTCATGATCGCGCCGGCTTCCAGCTTGGCGCGCCGGCCCGAGGGCACGGCGATGGCCTTCTTGATGTGCACCACACCGCGGATGTCGTCGGAGGATTCCCCAATGACCGGAAACCGCGAATACCCGGTGCGGCGGGCGGCGTCCACAATGTCGGACACCGGCTGGTCGCCGTCGATGGTCTCGACCCGGATGCGGGGCGTCATCACATCTGCCGCCGTCCGTCCCGAGAACTTGAGCGTCCGGGCGATAAAGTTGGCGGTGCCGGCGTCGAGGGTTCCCATCGCCGCCGAGCGGCGCACGAGGGAGGCCAGCTCGGCCGGAGTCCGCGCACCCGAAATCTCTTCCTTGGCCTCGAGGCCGAAGATGTTGAGCACCTTGTTGGAGAAGCCGTTGAGCAGCACGATGGCGGGTTTGAAGATGGCCGTGAAGATCAGCTGGGGGCGGGCCAGGGCCTTGCCGACCTGGAACGACAGCGCAATCGCCATGTTTTTCGGCACCAGCTCGCCGATCAGCATGGACAGGAGCGTCGCGAAGGCCATCGCAAGGATCAGCGACACCGAGGCGATAGCGGCTTCCGGCAGCCCCAGGGCGGCCAGCGGTCCTTCGAGCAGCTTGCCGACCGATGGCTCCATGACGTAGCCGGTCAGCAGGGTGGTGATGGTGATGCCCAGCTGGCAGCTGGAGAGCTGCGTGGACAGGGACTTAAGGCATTTGAGCAGTGGTGCAGCGGCAGTGTCGCCGTCATCCACGGCCCGCTGGACCGTCGCCTGGTCAAGGGCGACGAGCGAGAATTCAACGGCTACGAAGAAGCCGGTTCCGAGGATGAGCAGAAGGCCTGCAGCGAGGAGGAGCCATTCCATTTAGCGGCCCGCTTCCGGGGCCGCGGCACCGTAGGGGTGTGCGTGGGGTCTGCCCGGCGGAGGATGGTCGGCCGCGGCCGACCCTGATTCCTGGAAGGCTCCGGTGTGGCTTGTCGGAGAGTGATGGGCGCGTGAACGGGGTTTGCCGGCTCTTCGGGAAGACTGCGCGGGAACGGATTCCGTTCCCCGCTGACAGCCCCCAGGCCGGCACCTAGATTTACTGTCCATAAGAATTTCAGTCTACAGGAGCGCCCGGCACGGCCGCCGTCATGACACCGTCAGGGAGGCGCCCGACGGCGGCCGGTTCCGTCCGCCGCAACTCACCAGCTCTGCGGGACCGGACGGCCTTCCTCGTAGCCGGCCGCGGACTGGATTCCTGCCACGGCGCGTTCCCGGAAGGCTGCAAGGTCCGCTGCGCCGGCGTAGCTCATGGAGCTGCGGAGCCCGGCGGTGATCATGTCCAGCAGATCCTCGACGCCGGGCCGCGCCGGATCGATGAACATCCTGGAGGTGGAGATGCCTTCCTCGAACAGGGCCTTGCGGTCCTTTTCGAAGGCGCCCTCGCGCTGGTTGCGGTTCTGCACGGCCCGGGCGGACGCCATGCCGAAGCTCTCCTTGTACTGCCGCCCGCCGGCGTCCTGCTGCAGGTCCCCCGGGCTCTCGTGCGTGCCGGCGAACCAGGATCCGATCATCACCTGGCTTGCCCCGGCCGCGAGGGCAAGCGCGACGTCGCGCGGGTAGCGGACGCCGCCGTCGGCCCAGACCCGGCCGCCGGCCGCCCGCGCGGCAGCCGAGCATTCCAGCACGGCGGAGAACTGCGGCCGGCCCACGGCCGTCATCATGCGGGTGGTGCACATGGCGCCGGGGCCAACACCGACCTTGACGATGTCCGCCCCGGCCTGGATGAGTTCGCGGGTAGCCTCGGCGGTGACCACGTTGCCGGCCACCACGGGGACGCCGGGGTTGAGGCCCTTGACCGCGGCCAGGGCATCAAACATCTTCTGCTGGTGGCCGTGCGCGGTGTCCAGGACCAGGACGTTGACGCCGGCGGCGAGGAGTTCCCCGGCCCGCCCGGCGACATCGCCGTTGATCCCGACGGCGGCAGCCACCTTGAGCCTGCCGTCGGTGTCCAGCGAGGGCCGGTACAGCGTGGAGCGCAGGGCGCCCTTCCGGGTGAGGACCCCGGCCAGGACACCGTCCCGCTGCACGGGCGCGAAGTCGGTTCCGGCGGCGTCCATCGCGTCGAAGGCGCGGCGCAGGCCCGGACCTGACCCGGCGTCGCCGCCGGCGTCGGACGTGGCGTCCAGCATGGCAGCGTCAAGGACCAGCGGCTGGCGCATCACCGAGGCAAGCGAGGCGAACCGGTCCTGGCCCTCGCAGTCGGCGGCCCGGACGATGCCGCTCGCCGCACCGGAGTCATCAACGACAACGACCGCCCCGTGCGGACGCTTGCCCATCAGGTGCAGGGCGTCGATGACAGTGTCGGCCGGCGACAGCGTGACCGGGGTTTCCAGGACGGTGTGGCGGGTCTTGAGCCAGGCGGTCACGTCCCGGATCACGTCCAGCGGCACGTCCTGCGGCAGCACTGCCAGTCCACCGCGCCGGGCCATGGTCTCGGCCATACGCTTGCCGGTCACCGCCGTCATGTTGGCGGCCACCAGCGGAATCGCCGAGCCCGTCCCGTCATCGGCGGTCAGGTCCACGTCCAGCCGGGAGGTGACGTCGGAGCGGGACGGTACCAGGAAGAGGTCCGAGTAGGTCAGGTCGGTGGTGGGCTCTGTCAGGAAACGCACGGTTGCTCCTTAATAGGCAGTCCGGTGCTCAACGGGTTCTCTGTGCGATTCTAGCGAGGCTTTCCGCGGCCTGCCGACCCGTCCGGCCCGCCGCCTGGGCGGCCGACCGGCAGCCCCGGGGACGGCCGGAAGACGCGTCGCGGGGGCGCTTTGAGCCGACTTGATGATTTGAGTCACCCTTATTGGCGGTTTGGCAAGAATCGTCACTAGACTGGCAGGGGTCTGGGTTCACTGGACGCGGAGACTGGTTCAATCGTCGTGCTGCGGCACCGTGAAACCAGTGGGAATCAAACTCATGGAAGAGGCGTAATTCAAGTGCCAGAGCAGCCTAGCCACCGTCTACCAGAGGAATTTGGCGGAAACGAGTGGCTCGTTGACGAACTGTACGAGCGGTATCAGCAGGACAAGAACACGGTGGATGCCAAGTGGTGGCCCCTGTTCGAATCCTTTGGCGCCGGAGACAGTTCCTCCACCAACGGGGCCTCAGGCGCAGCGGCAGTTGCGCACCCCGCCACCCGCGAACTTCCCGTTGTAGCCCCGGCGGCCCCGGCAGCGCAGCCGGCCGCACCTGCTGCACCCGCCCCTGCCGCCCCTGCCGCTGCCCCCGCCGCGAAGAAGGCTCCGGCCACCGTTGCCCGCGACGGTTCCAAGACGTCGGAAGCCGGCCCCGGCACGGCGCCGATCCCTGCCCAGCTGCCCAAGAACATCAAGGCCCCGACCGCTCCCGAGGAAGACGTCGTCTCCGTCCTCCGCGGCCCGGCCAAGGCGATCGCCACCAACATGATCACCAGCCTGGAGATCCCGACCGCCACCAGCGTGCGGGCGATCCCGGCGAAGCTGCTCATCGACAACCGCGTGGTGATCAACTCCAACCTGGCCCGTGCCCGTGGCGGCAAGGTTTCCTTCACGCACCTGATCGGCTACGCCGTCATCCGCGCCCTTGCCCAGTTCCCCTCGATGAACGTCTACTACGACGAGGTGGACGGCAAGCCTGTCGCCGTCCAGCCGGCCCACGTCAACTTCGGCATCGCCATCGACATGCCCAAGCCGGACGGCACCCGCCTGCTGATGGTCCCGAACATCAAGAAGGCGGAGACCCTCAACTTCTCCGAGTTCTGGCACACCTACGAGGACCTGATCAAGCGCGCCCGCGCCGGCAAGCTCACGGCCGATGACCACTCCGGCACAACGGTCTCGCTGACCAACCCGGGCGGCATCGGCACGGTGCACTCCGTGCCGCGACTGTCCAAGGGACAGGCCGCCATCATCGGCGTCGGCGCGTTGGACTACCCCGCGGAATTCCAGGGTGCCAGCGAGAAGATCATTGCGCACAACGCCATCAGCAAGGTCCTCACGCTGACCTCCACCTATGACCACCGCGTCATCCAGGGTGCCGGCAGCGGCGAGTTCCTGAAGTTGGTCCACCAGCTCCTGCTCGGTGCCCAGAACTTCTACGACGAGATCTTCGAGTCGCTGCGCATCCCGTACGAGCCCGTGCGCTGGAGCCCGGACCTGCAGGTGGACCCGGCCGACGAGATCAACAAGGTCGCCCGGATCCAGCAGCTCATCCACGCCTACCGCGTCCGCGGCCACCTGATGGCCGACACCGATCCGCTCGAGTATGTCCAGCGCAAGCACCCGGACCTCGATGTCCTGACCTACGGCCTGACGCTGTGGGACCTGGACCGCGAATGGCCCACCGGCGGCTTCGGCGGCAAACCGATGCTCAAGTTCCGCGACATCCTCGGGGTCCTCCGTGACGCCTACTGCCGCACCGCCGGCATCGAGTACATGCACATCCAGGACCCGGCGGAACGCAAATGGTTCCAGGACCAGATCGAGCACCCGTACTCCAAGCCGAGCCGTGACGAGCAGCTGCGCATCGTCTCCAAGCTCAACGCTGCCGAGGCATTCGAGACCTTCCTGCAGACGAAGTTCGTCGGCCAGAAGCGCTTCTCGCTCGAGGGCGGCGAGTCCCTGATCCCGCTGCTGGACGCCATCATCTCCGACGCTGCCGACGACGAACTCGACGAGGTCGCGATCGGCATGGCCCACCGCGGCCGGCTCAACGTGCTCACCAACATTGCCGGAAAGACCTACGCCCAGGTCTTCCGCGAATTTGAAGGCACCCAGGACCCGCGCTCCGTGCAGGGCTCCGGCGACGTGAAGTACCACCTCGGCACCGAGGGCACCTTCACGTCGGACAACGGCAAGGAGACCAAGGTCTACCTGGCCGCCAACCCGTCCCACCTCGAGGCCGTGGACTCCGTCCTCGAAGGCATCGTTCGTGCCAAGCAGGACCGCCTGGACCAGGGCGAAGTGTTCCCCGTGCTGCCGATCATGGTGCACGGCGACGCCGCTTTCGCCGGCCAGGGTGTTGTGGCGGAAACGCTCAACCTCTCCCAGCTCCGCGGCTACCGCACCGGCGGCACCATCCACATCGTGGTCAACAACCAGGTCGGCTTCACCACCGCCCCGTCCTCGTCGCGTTCGTCCACCTACTCCACGGACGTCGCCAAGATGATCCAGGCCCCGGTGTTCCACGTCAACGGCGACGACCCCGAGGCCGTGGTCCGCATCGGCCAGCTCGCCTACGAGTTCCGCCAGCGGTTCCACAAGGACGTTGTCATCGACATGGTCTGCTACCGCCGCCGCGGCCACAACGAGGGCGACGACCCCTCGATGACCCAGCCGCTGATGTACAACCTGATCGAGGCCAAGCGTTCGGTCCGCAAGCTGTACACGGAATCCCTGATCGGCCGCGGTGACATCACCGAGGAAGAAGCCGAGCAGCTGCTGCGCGACTACCAGGAGCGGCTGGAGCGTGTCTTCGCGGAAACCCATGCCGCGCAGACTTCCCCGATTCCGATCATCACGGCGGATTCCGCCGCGGTCTCCGACCTGGAGCGCCCGATGGCCCAGCAGTCCGATTCCGGCATCAACGCCCCCGCATCGACGGCGATTTCCGCCGAGACGCTGGCGCGGATCGGCAAGGCGCACATCGACATCCCCGAGGGGTTCACGGTCCACGCCAAGCTCAAGCAGCTGCTCGAGAAGCGCGAAGCCATGTCCCGCGAGGGCGGCATCGACTGGGGCTTCGGCGAACTGGCGGCCTTCGGTTCGCTCATCATGGAAGGCGTCCCAGTCC
Source organism: Arthrobacter sp. (assembly GCA_035466775.1). Taxonomy (GTDB): domain Bacteria; phylum Actinomycetota; class Actinomycetes; order Actinomycetales; family Micrococcaceae; genus Arthrobacter. The sequence goes on along the minus strand of DATIUQ010000029.1, from coordinate 26,038 downwards.
GGCTCGCCGGCCAGGACTCGCGCCGCGGCACGTTCGTGCAGCGCCACGCCGTCTTCCACGACCGCGCCAACGGCGACGAGTGGCTGCCCCTGGCACACCTCTCCGACGACCAGGCCAAGCTGTGGATCTACGACTCCCTGCTCTCGGAATACGCGGCCATGGGCTTCGAATACGGCTATTCGGTGGAACGCCCGGATGCCCTGGTGCTCTGGGAAGCGCAGTTCGGTGACTTCGTCAACGGCGCGCAGACCATCATCGACGAGTTCATCTCCTCGGCCGAGCAGAAGTGGGGCCAGCGCTCCTCGCTCGTGCTGATGCTGCCGCACGGCTACGAGGGCCAGGGACCGGACCACTCCTCCGCCCGGATCGAGCGCTTCCTACAGATGTGCGCCGAGGAGAACATGATCGTGGCCAACCCCACGACCTCGGCGTCGCACTTCCACCTGCTGCGCCGCCAGGCCTACAGCCGGCCGCGGAAGCCGCTGATCATCTTCACGCCGAAGCAGCTGCTCCGCCTCAAGGCCGCAGCGTCTTCGGTGGAGGACTTCACCACCGGAACCTTCCGTCCGGTCATCCCCGAGCACGAGCAGCTGCAGGGCGACGCCGTCGAACGCGTCCTGCTGGTCTCCGGCCGCCTGTACTACGATCTGCTGTCCACCCGGCAGAAGACCGGCGACAAGACCACGGCGATCATCCGGGTCGAGCAGCTGTACCCGCTGCCGGCCGCAGAGATCGCGGCGGAACTGGCCAAGTACCCGAACGCCGAGGTTGTCTGGGCCCAGGACGAGCCCGCCAACCAGGGTCCGTGGCCGTTCATCGGCCTGAACCTTCCGGACGCGCTGGACCGCCGGGTCCGCCTCGTTTCCCGCCCTGCCTCGGCTTCCACCGCGGCTGGATCGATGAAGCGCCACTCGGCCGAGCAGGACATGCTGCTCAAGCAGGCATTCGCACGTAAGTAAGGTCAACGCTGCCCGGCCGGAGATTGAAACACGCAACTCCGGCCGGGCACCGTTGTTTAACCGGAACCCGTCCCCGGCATCGTTGTCGTCCGGGGTCGGTTCAATGGACGCTCTGGAGTGAAGAGGTAGTCGTGGAAGATCGAAAGCTGCGGATCGCAGCCGTGGGCGATGAACTGCTGGCCGGGCTGGGTGACCCCCGGGCACTGGGCTGGCTGGGGCGGGTCCTGGCGCGCACGCCGCAGGACGGACTGTCGCTGGAATGCTATTCGCTCCCCTGCCCGCAGGAGGGGACGGAGGGCCTGGCCGCCCGCTGGCATGAGGAAGCCGGCCGCCGGTTCAACAGCCACCACGAGAACCGCCTGGTGATCGGCCTTTCCGGCCGCGATGTCGAGTATGGGCTCTCCACTGCACGCAGCCGGCTCAACCTCGCCAATATCCTCGACTCGGCCTCACAGAACAAGATCGAGGTCTTTGTCGTGGGACCGCCGCCGTCCCTGGACCCGGCCCAGAACCGCCGGCTCGGCGAGCTCAATACCGCCTTCGCCGACGTCACCACCCGGCGCAAACACCTCTACGTCGATACCTTCTCCCCGCTGCTCAACCACGAACAGTGGCGCCAGGACCTCGCCGCGAACGGCGGAACCCCGGGCCAGGCCGGCTACGGCCTGATGGCCTGGCTCGTGCTGCACCGGGGCTGGTTCCAGTGGCTGGGAATGGACGCCCCGGAATAGGGGCCCGCCTTTCGCCGGGAAATTCGCGATATATCTTGACCGTGCCGTTCCGGCGATATATCGTGACTTCAATAGTCACGATATATCGCAAACATTCGCACGAAGTATCGCCCTCCCGGAGGAGCCATGTCAGAGAACACCTGGACCGTCACCGGTCCGCAGACCATCGACGTCGACGGCGTCCGTTCCCTCAAGCTCGGCATTGTCCGGGGCCGGTTCGACATCGTCACCCATGACGAGTCCGTCGCCAGGATCGAGGTCTCCGAGGTCTCCGGCGATCCGCTGGCGATCAGCATCGTGGATGGACGCCTCGAGGTCCGGCACCAGTTGCACGGCCCGCAGGGCTGGTTCAAGAACCTGATGGACACGGTCAGCAACAACAGCAACAATTCGGTGGTCATCAGCATCGCCCTGCCCGCCGGCGTCGAGGTCGAGGCCGGCACGGTCAGCGGCGACGGCATGGTGTCCGGGATCAGCGGACACACCCGGCTCAATACCGTCTCCGGTTCCGTCCTGGCCGACGGCACCTCCGGCAACCTCGCCGTCAACACCGTCAGCGGCGAAGTGATAGCCCGCAACCACCACGGCGTTCTGACGGCCAAGAGTGTCTCCGGCGAAGTCACTGCCTCCGGCGATTTCAGCCACATCCGCGCCAACACGGTCAGCGGGGACCTGAGCTTCGACCTGCACGGCTACACCCAGGACTTTGGCGCCAATTCGGTCTCGGGTGACGTGACCATCCGCGTTCCGCACGACGTCGGGGTGGACATCATTGCCAAGTCCGCCAGCGGCGCCATCGTCATTGGCGACACGAAGTACGTCCAGCCCGGCGGCGGCGTACAGACCATCGCCGGACCCGATTCCCAGCTCATGCTGGTCCGCACCAACTCCGTCTCAGGCAAGACGTCGATCTTCCACCGCCCGCCGGCCACGGACACCGAAACGGCACTCTGATGCCTCCCGTCTTTGCCCATGGCGCCCTCCGGCTCTACCTGCTTGCCCTGCTGGAGACCGGGCCCAAGCACGGCTACGAACTCATTAAGGCGCTCAGTGAACGCTTCGGCGGCACGTACTCCCCCAGTGCCGGGACCATCTATCCGCGGCTTGGCAAGCTTGAGGAGGAAGGGCTCGTGGCCACCCACACCGAAGGCCGCCGGACCTGCTACAGCATCACCCCGGCAGGGCTCGTGGAGCTGGACAGCCGGCGGGACGAACTTGCCGGCGTGGAAAACGACATCTCCGCCTCAGTCCGGAGGCTCGCGGACAACCTGCGGCAGGACATCAAGGTCAACATGCGCGGGCTGCGGGCTGATCTGGCCGCAACGGCCGAGGCCGCACGTTCCTCGGCCCGGGCGGCCGGATCAACCGTCGCCTCGCTGGCGGGCCAGCGCTACTCGCAGGAGGGCGACGGCCGGCTGCGGGAAGCGGAGATGCTGGTGCAGGCCTTCCGCGACGACATCCGGGTGGAGCTGCGCCGCCACGGCGGCCGGCATCCGATCACACCCGTGACGCTGGAGACGGTCAGGACGGTGCTGGATCAGGCCCGGATCTCCATCCGGAATTCCCTGGACTGATCGTCCGCTGTGATTGACCCGCCGGGACACTTCCGGGCCCGCCGGTTCGCGGCGGGTGCCCTGATGTGGGAGACTTGAGGGCAGCTCTTTTGAGTACCAAAAATTAAGGAGGCCAGCTATGAGCAAGCGTGCACGTAAACGTCGTGACCGTAAGCGTGGCGGCGCGAACCACGGCAAGCGCCCCAACGCCTAAGCAAAGCTTAGGAACAAAAGCTTTGGACAGATGACCCCGGAAACCTCAAGGTTTCCGGGGTCATCTGTTTATGAATCTGTGGGGCCCGAGGCCTGCTCTGGTCAGGCCTCGGCTTCGACGGGGTTGCTGGAGTGGATCCGGTCCAGGATCGAGTTCTTCAGGTTCTCCGGGGCGGCTTCGGTGCAGGAACGCTTCACCATGACGCGGATGACACATTCGAGGTCGTACTGCTCAAAGCATTCGGGGCAGCCGTCCAGGTGGTCCTTGATCTCTGCGATGTCATCGCGGGTGAGGGCACCATCCAGATATTCGTAGATTCGTTGCATCCGGGCGTCGTCGCAGTCGCCCAGTCCCTGGCAGTCGCTCATTTCCTGTTCTCCTGTTTGTTGCTTCCGGCCGCCGCGGTGGCATCTGCGGCCCTGAATCCCCGCTCGGCGGCGTAGTCGGCGAGCATGTCCCGCAGCATCTTCCGGCCCCGGTGCAGACGGGACATCACGGTCCCGATCGGGGTGTTCATGATGTCTGAAATTTCCTTGTACGCGAATCCCTCGACGTCGGCGAAGTACACCGCCAGCCGGAATTCCTCCGGGATGGCCTGCAGCGCCCGTTTTACGTCGGAATCCGGCAGGTGGTCCAGCGCCTCGGCCTCGGCCGAGCGGAGTCCCGAGGACGTGTGCGACTCCGCCCGGGCCAGCTGCCAGTCCTCGATGGTGTCCGAGTTGGACTGCAGCGGCTCGCGCTGCCGCTTGCGGTACAGGTTGATGTAGGTGTTTGTCAGGATGCGGTACAGCCAGGCTTTCAGGTTGGTGCCCGGCTTGTACTGGTGGAAGGCGGAAAAAGCCTTCGTGTACGCCTCCTGGACGAGATCCTCGGCGTCCGCGGGATTCCTGGCCATCCTCATGGCCGCTGAATACAGCTGGTCCACGTACTGCATGGCGTCGCGTTCGAACCGCACGCGGCGATCCTCCGCCGTTTCCTTCGCGACATCCAGTGCCTGGCCATCCACGATCAACTCCTGGGCGGCCGCATCCTGCATGGCGCTTGATTCCAGGGCAGGGTTGGAAAGTGCGCCGGCAGTGCCGGCAACAGGTGACTCGGCAGGCGTGGCGCCGTTTCCGGCCGCCCCGTGCATGGCCGCAACGGCCGGATCCATGGTGCTCATTGCGTTCAAGTCTACTGTCACCTTCCGGCGCGCGTCCGGAATCACCGGCACGGCTCCATCCTGCAGGGCCACTGTCCACAACTCTGCGGGATCTGCCGCCGGCTGCACAGTGTCCCTGATAAGCGTTGTGTCCCGGGTGGGCATGTCTTTCACCAGAATCAAATTTCCGCCTCCCTGGCGCCACGCCGGAGTCTTCCAGCCGCGCCACCGTGTTCCAGCCCGGCACGCGGACTGGCTTGACTCTTGTCCTGCTCCTGTTGTCCCGCTCCTGCTGGCCTGCTCCTGTTACAGCCGCAGACAGCCGCCGGGACCTGTCATTCACAACCCCGCCGGGCAGGCAAATATTCCGCAAAAGTGCAAGACTAGAACCGGTTCTCCCGCATTGATTCCGCGGTTCGTCCATCCAGGAGGAAATTCATGTCCTTTGTCCGCTTTCTCGCCCGGCCCATGCTCGCCTCCAGTTTCGTCCTTGCTGGCATGGACAAGCTCAAGAATGCGGACGACACCGCGACGCAGCTCTCACCGCTGCTGCGCCGCGCGGCTGAATCCCTTCCCTTCCAGACCAACGAGAAGGTCCTGGCCCGCGTCATCGGCGGCACCCAGGTGGGAGCCGGGGTCCTCTTCGCGCTCGGCAAGTCAGCACGCCTGGCCGCCACCGTCCTCGCCGTCATCTCCGCCCTCAACGGCTACGTTGAATGGCGTAGTGCCGACATCACGTCCAAGGAGGGCCGCGAAGCCCGCCGCAAGCAGCTGCTCAAGAACGTCTCGTTGACCGGCGGTGTGCTGCTGGCCGCCGTCGATACCAATGGCCGGCCCAGCCTGGCCTGGCGCGCCGAGCACCTCGCCGCGGACGCCAAGAAGAACGCCGGCCACCTCGCCTCTGATGTCAGGAAGACCACCGGCAAGCAGCTGAAAAAGGCCGACAAGGCCGTGCGCAAAGCCGTAGACCACACCCACGGAGCCTAAAACAGCAATGACAGGCACCACCCCCACCGCAGCTGCCCGCCCCCGTCCTGCCGAAACCGCCCCGCTCTGGCGGGCGCCCTTCGCCGAACGGCCCGTTGACGCGACGGTCACGGTGCCGGGATCGAAGTCCCTGACCAACCGGTACCTCGTGCTGGCGGCCCTCGCCGACGGGCCCTCGCGGCTGCGCGCTCCCCTGCACTCCCGGGACTCCGCCCTCATGATCGAGGCACTGCGGCAACTGGGAGCTACGATCACGGAGGTTCCGGGCGACGGCGCCTTCGGCCCGGACCTGGAAATTACCCCCATCGCCATGGGCACCACGGCTGCGGACACCGCGATCGACTGCGGCCTGGCCGGCACGGTCATGCGCTTCGTGCCGCCCGTCGCGGCCCTGCGGCGGGGTGCGTCACTGTTCGACGGCGATCCGCACGCGCGCAAGCGCCCCATGGGCACCATCATCGAGGCCCTGGCCGCCCTCGGCGTTGCCGTCAGCGCGCCGGACGGCGGGCCGGCGTCGTCGTTGCCGTTCACCGTCCAGGGCACGGGCGAAGTCCGCGGCGGGCACCTCGTGATCGACGCGAGCGCCTCGTCCCAGTTTGTCTCCGCCCTGCTGCTGGCCGGCGCCCGCTTCGCCGAGGGTCTGCACCTGGAGCACCGCAGCACCGAAAACCCGGGCAAGCCCGTGCCGAGCCTGGACCACATCAACATGACGGTGGCCGTGCTGCGCGGCGTCGGCGTGGCGGTCGATGACTCCGTGCCGAACCACTGGGTTGTCTCCCCCGGTCCGATCCGGGCCTTCGATCAGCGGATCGAGCAGGACCTCTCCAACGCCGGACCGTTCCTTGCGGCGGCTCTGGCCACCCGCGGGACCGTGCGGATCCCCAACTGGCCCGCAGGGACCACGCAGGTCGGCGACCTCTGGCGCGGCATCCTGACCGCCATGGGCGCGACCGTGACGCTGGCGGACGGCACCCTGACCGTCACCGGCGGGCCCGAGATCACGGGTGCTGACTTCGATGAGACCAGTGAACTCGCGCCCACGGTCGCCGCACTCTGCGCCCTCGCCACCGGCCCCTCCCGGCTGACCGGCATCGCCCACCTCCGCGGACACGAAACCGACCGGCTCGCCGCCCTGGTGGCCGAGATCAACCGCCTCGGCGGGAACGCCGAGGAGACGGCCGACGGCCTCGTCATCCGCCCCGCGCCGCTGCACGGCGGCGTCGTCCACAGCTATGCCGACCACCGCATGGCCACCGCTGGCGCCATCCTGGGCCTCGCCGTTCCCGGCGTCGAGGTCGAGGACATTGCGACCACGGCCAAGACCATGCCGGACTTCCCGCAGCTCTGGGAAGCCATGCTGGCGCAGCAACCCACTGCAGAGAAGGACTCCGCCGGTGGCACGCAGCACTGACTCCTGGGACGAATCCGACGTCCGGATCCGGCCCAACAAAAAAGGCTCCCGGCCCCGCACCAAGGACCGGCCCGCCTACGACGACGCCGTGACCGGGCGGATCATCACCGTTGACCGCGGCCGCTACACCGCCGTCGTCGCCGAAGGCACTCCCGAGGAACGCAAGATCATCGCCGCCCGCGCCCGGGAGCTGCGCCGCAACCCCGTCGTGGCCGGCGACTTTGTCTCGCTCGTCGGAGATGTCAGCGGCGAACCGGACACGCTGGCCAGGCTGGTCAAGATCCAGGACCGCAAGACCCTGCTGCGGCGCAGCGCCGACGACACGGACCCGATCGAGCGCGCCGTCGTCGCCAACGCCGACACACTGGTGATCGTCGTGGCGGCCGCCAACCCTGAGCCGAGGACCGGGTTCATCGACCGCGCCCTCGTCGCCGCGTACGACGCCGGCATCGAGCCGCTGCTGCTCGTCACCAAGGCCGACGTCAAGGATCCCGCGGAACTCCTCTCCAACTACCAGCACCTGGCCTTCCCGGTGATCATCTCCAAGACGGCGGATTCCGAGGCTTCAGGCATCGATGCACGCTCGGACGACGGGCTGTCCGCCCGGCTGGACAAGGACGCCGTCTCCGAGCTGCGCGCCCACCTGGACGGGAAGGTCACCGTCATGCTGGGCCATTCCGGCGTCGGAAAATCCACCATGGTCAACGCCCTCACCGGCGCGGAGCGGGCCACCGGCGGTGTCAACGCCGTCACCGGACGAGGCCGCCACACGTCCTCCTCCGCCCTGGCCCTCAAGGTCAACGATGCCCCGGCAGGCAGCTGGATTATCGATACACCCGGCATCCGCTCCTTCGGCCTGGCGCATGTGGACCCGGACCGGATCCTGCGGTCCTTCCCGGACCTCGAGCCCGGCACCGATGACTGCGAGCGGGGCTGCAAGCACGATTCCAGCGCGGTCAACTGCGGCGTGGACGCCTGGGTGGCCGCCGGCCATGCGGGCGAATCCGGCCCGGCACGGCTCGCCTCGCTCCGCCGCCTGCTGGGGACGGACCCCCGGATGGAAGCACAGGACGTCAAGGAGCTGGGCACCGTCTCGTAGCCGGCCGCGGTGCCGCCTACCGCTCCCCAGCCCGCTTTGGCGGTAGTTTGGAACCATGAGTCAACCCGCTTCGAGCTACAACGATGACCTGCGCCTTGCCCATGTACTGGCAGATTCCGTAGATTCCCAGACCATGAGCCGCTTCAAGGCGCTCGACCTTCGGATCGAGACGAAGCCGGACCTGACGCCGGTGACCGATGCCGACAAGTCAGCCGAGGAAGCCATCCGCGGCCAGCTGTCCCGCTCCCGTCCGCGCGACGCCGTGCTCGGCGAGGAATTTGGCAGCTCCGGCCACGGCTCCCGCCGCTGGATCATCGACCCGATTGACGGGACCAAGAACTTCGTCCGCGGCGTCCCCGTCTGGGCGACCCTGATCGCCCTCGTCGACGAAGGCGAGCCGGTGGTCGGCGTCGTGAGCGCGCCCGCGCTGGGCAAGCGCTGGTGGGCCGCGAAAGGCGCCGGAGCGTACATGGGCCGTTCCCTGGCCGCCGCCACCCGCCTGCGGGTATCCAACATCTCGGAGCTCTCCGACGCCTCCCTGTCCTACTCGAGCCTGGGCGGCTGGAAGCAGCGCGGCAACCTCGATGAGTTCCTGGGCCTCACCGAGGAAGTCTGGCGCACCCGCGCCTACGGCGACTTCTGGTCCTACTGCCTCGTGGCCGAAGGCGCTGTCGACATCGCCTGCGAGCCCGAACTGAACCTCTACGACATGGCCGCGCTGGTACCCATCGTCACCGAGGCAGGCGGCCGCTTCACGTCCCTCGAAGGCGAAGACGGGCCCTTCGGCGGCAACGCCCTCGCCACCAACTCCATCCTGCACTCCGAGGTCCTCAAGCGACTCAACCCGGGCCTGGACGACCTGCTCTAGCCGCATCCGGCGTCGTCCGGCAGGTCCGGACGACGCCGCGTAACAAAGCTCTTCATATTCCTGCCCCGCCTTTTCTGCGGCAGCAGGCATGGCCTACGCTCGAAACAGGTCACGAGTGCCAGCGCGAAACCCCGGTTTGCTGGCCGGCAACCCTCCATTCGCGGCGGGGTGCCCCGGGTGACGACCTGGCCGGTCCGGAACGGACCCGGCAAGCGCGGATCCCCGGCCTGTGGGGTCCTTTTCGAGTGAGGTCCCATGACGACTGCCACATTTCCCGCCACCCCTAAACTCCACGCCGGCGGCGGCACTGCCCGTCCCGGGGCGCGGTTCGCCGTCGCCGACCGGCCGCTGGCCGCGGTGACCGGCGCCGAGATCCAGGCGCCCCTGATCCAGGGCGGCCACGTCCGCTATGCCAACCTGGACTACGGCGCCTCGGCGCCTGCGCTGTCCGTGGTCTCGGCCTATCTCAACGAAATCCTGCCGTTCTACGCCAGCGTCCACCGCGGCGCCGGCTATGCCTCCCAGATCAGCACCTCGGTCTACGAGAATTCCCGCACTATAGTCCGCGATTTCGTGGGCGGCCGCCCGGACGACGCGGTGATCTTCACGCGGAACACCACCGATTCCCTGAACCTGCTGGCCGGCTGCCTGCCCGTCGTCGACGGCGTACACACCGGCGAGGTGCTCTACCTCGACATCGAGCACCACGCCAACCTCCTGCCCTGGCAGCGGGTGCCGCACCGGAACGTCATCGCCGCGCCCACCCTCGCCGCCACCCTGGAACTGCTCCGCGCGGAACTCGCCCACGGCGGCGTCAGCCTGCTCGCCGTCACCGGCGCCTCCAACGTCACCGGAGAGATCCTGCCGATCCGTGCCCTCGCCGCCCTGGCGCACGAGTACGGGGCCCGGATCGTCGTCGACGCCGCCCAGCTGGCCCCGCACCGGCGGATCGACATCGCCGCGGACGACGTCGACTACCTCGCGTTCTCCGGGCACAAGCTCTACGCGCCGTTCGGCGCCGGGGTGCTGGTCGGCCGCCCCGACTGGCTCGACGCCGGCACACCGCACCTGGCCGGCGGCGGAGCCGTGCAGGACGCCCGGATCGACACGGTCAGCTGGACCACCGGCCCCGCCCGGCATGAAGGAGGCTCGCCGAATGTCCTTGGGGCCGCCACCCTGGCCCGGGCCACCCAGGTGATCGCGGACCTGGACGCGGAGCAGTGGCGCGCGCACGAAAACGCCATCCGGTCCTTCCTTGTCGAGGGCCTCGCCGGGATCGACGGCGTGACGGTCCACCAGATCTTCTCGGACAGCGCTTCCTTCGATGTGCCGGCAGGCAGCGGGCCCGGGAACGGAGCGGGCACCGGCACCATCGGCGTCGTCAATTTCTCCCTGGAGGGCTACGACGCGGGCCTGGTGGCGGCGTACCTGTCGGCCGAACACGGCATCGGGCTGCGCGACGGCCGCTTCTGCGCGCATCCCCTGCTCCGGCGGCTCGGGCTGCCCTCGGGCTCCCTGCGGGCCAGTTTCGGCCTGGGCTCCCGGCTGGAAGACGCCGAGCGGCTGCTCGCCGGGATCCAGGAACTGCGTCGCACGGGCCTCGGCTGGGACTATGTGGTGGACGCCGGACGGTGGGTTCCGTCCAACGACACCCGCAGCTACCCGCACTGGGCGCCCAACACCCCCGGCACGGCCGGCGCGGCCCCCTGCACCCAGGGCTGACCCTTCGAAGGGAACCGGCCAGGCGCCGCGGCCCCTGCCGCGTGCGGTAAATTCGAAAGGTACCCATCCGGACCTGCCGAAGGAGATCGCACGTGGCACGCGGTGGCCCCAAACTGCACGGGGAACGGCGCCAGGAGCTCGGGCAGAGCTACCAGGACGGCGGGGAGCACTACGAACGCGTGCGCCCGGGCTACCCCGACGATTCCGCCGACTGGCTGATTCCCGCCGGGGCGAAGGACGCCGCGGACCTGGGCGCAGGAACCGGGAAGTTCACGGCACTGCTGGCCGGGCGCGGCCTGCACACGGTGGCTGTGGACCCGTCCGCCGACATGCTCGAGCAGCTGCGCAGGACACTCCCGGGCGTCACCGCCGTCGAGGGCACCGCGGAGCACACGGGACTGCCCTCCGGGGCGTTCGACCTCGTCACCGTCGCCCAGGCGTGGCACTGGTGCGATCCCGTCCTGGCCAGCACGGAGATCGCCAGGATCCTCCGCCCCCATGGTGTCCTGGGGCTCGTCTGGAACCAGCTGGACACCTCCGTTCCCTGGGTGCACCGGCTCTCGCGCATCATGCATGCCGGCGACGTCCACAAGCCGCACTTCAAGCCGCCGCTGGGGCCGGAATTCGCGGGACTGGAGAGCCACCTCACCCGCTGGGAAGATCCGGTGCGCACCGCCGACATCATGGAGCTGACGAAGTCCCGCAGCTACTACCTGGCGGCCAGCGAAGCGGTCCGGGCCAAAGTGCTGGGCAACCTCGACTGGTACCTGCACGAACATCTGGGCCACGGCCCCCAGGAGGTACTCCCGCTCCCCTACCTGACGCAGAGCTGGCGGGCCGTCCGGGCCTGATCCGGGCAGGAACCGCGGTCTCCGACGGGCCGCATGGCCCCGGCCTCGCACGCTGGCCCGCACGCTGGCCTATGGTTTCGGTATGCCTAATAATTGTTTATAGGCAGCTGCAAATAGCGCGGCGGACCCAGCCCGCCGCCACCGGCAGCGTTGAGACCACGTACCCAGGGGAGCCCGCCGTGCTGGAAGTAACAGGACACGGAGCGCCGGCGCCGCACGCGCCCGCCCGGCGGACGCCGGGCGGGCGCCGCGCGATGATCGGCCTTTTGGGCCCGGCCTTCGTCGCCGCGATCGCGTACGTGGACCCCGGCAACGTGGCGGCAAACCTCACGGCCGGCGCCCAGTACGGCTACCTCCTGGTCTGGGTCCTGGTGGCCGCCAACATCATGGCCGTGCTGGTCCAGTACCAGTCCGCGAAGCTCGGCATCGTTACGGGGAAAAGCCTTCCCGAGGTCCTCGGCGAGCGGCTCAAGCCCTTCTGGCGCCGCGCATTCTGGGTCCAGGCCGAGATCGTGGCCGCCGCCACCGACCTGGCCGAAGTGGTCGGCGGAGCGATAGCGCTCAACCTCCTTTTCGGGCTGCCGCTGCCCCTCGGTGCGGTGATCGTCGGCGGCGTCTCCATGCTCCTCCTGGCAGTCCAAGCCCGGAACCGGCAGCGGCCCTTCGAGTTCATCATCATCTTCCTGCTGGGCATCATCACGATCGGATTCCTGGCGGGGCTCTTCATCAGCCCGCCGGATCCCGCGGGGGTCGCGGCCGGACTGATACCGGGCTTCCAGGGTCCGGACACCGTGCTGCTGGCTGCCAGCATGCTCGGCGCCACGGTGATGCCGCACGCCATCTACGTCCATTCGGCCCTGTCCAGGGACAGGCACCGCCCGAACCCGCACCTCCACGTCCCCGCACCGGCCCTTGCGCGCCTCGTCAAGGCGACCCGCTGGGACGTCGTGGCGGCCCTCGCCATTGCCGGAATCGTGAACATCGGGATGCTGCTGCTGGCCGCGTCGACGCTGGGCGGCGAGGAGGGAACGGACACCATCGAGGGAGCCCATGCGGCCATCACCGCCAATTTGGGCCCAATCGTCGGCGTGATCTTCGCCGTCGGCCTGCTCGCCTCCGGCCTGGCCTCAACCTCCGTGGGCTGCTACGCCGGCGGATCCATCATGCAGGGCCTGCTCAAGGTCCGGATCCCGATGATGACGCGCCGCGTCGTCACCCTCATCCCTGCCGTGGTGCTGCTGAGCGTCGGCTTCGACCCCACCTGGGGCCTGGTCCTGAGCCAGGTCGTCCTGAGCTTCGGCATCCCCTTCGTCCTTGTCCCGCTGGTTGTCCTGACCAGCAACAAGACCCTGATGGGCCGCTTCGCCGACGGAATGGCACTGCGCATTGCCGCCGTCACCAGCGTGGTCCTGGTGGTCGCGCTCAACCTCGTCCTGCTGTGGCTGACCTTCTCCGGCGCCGCCTGACGGTAGGCTGGACGGTGTGAAGACCAGCCTGCCCTCCTCCTCGATCGAGGACTACGTCAAGGTCATCTACTCCTTTACGGAGTGGCAGGACAAGCCCATCACCTCCACCCAGCTGGCCCAGCGCCTCGGCGTCGCGAACTCCTCGGTCTCCGAGATGGTCCGCAAGCTCAAGGACCAGGGCCTGGTGGACCACCAGCCCTACAGCGCCATCACACTCACGGCCGACGGCGTCCGGCTGGCGCTGTCCATGGTCCGGCGGCACCGCCTTATCGAGACTTTCCTCGTCCGGGAGCTCGGCTACCGCTGGGACGAGGTTCACGACGAAGCCGAACTCCTGGAACATGCCGTCTCCGACACTTTCATCGAACGGATGGCAGCGAAGCTCGGGAACCCGGTGCGGGATCCGCACGGCGATCCGATTCCGGCCGCGGACGGCTCCGTGCAGATGCCCGCGGCCCACCGGATGAGCGAGCTCGACGACGGCCACACCGGCCTGATCACGCGCATCAGCGACGAAAACCCCGAGCTGCTGCGCTACCTGTCCGCCGAGGAGATCACGCTGGACGCCGACGTCGAGGTTCTGGGCCGGAAGCCTTTCGGCGGCGCGCTCGTGGTGCGCATCGGCACCGGCGGTGCCCGACGCGAGTTCGACCTCGCCGAGGAAGTCGCCTCCGCTCTCTGGGTCCACAGCGAGGCGGCCCATCCCGGCTGCAGCCTCGAACGGCGCTGAATGCGGGCTGCACGGCCGGGCTGGCGGGCGTGGGTGGCCGTCGCCGTCGGCGGGCTGATCGGAACGGAGCTGCGCTACGGGGCCGGCCTGGTGTTCCCGGAGGCGGCGGGGGGCGTCCCGTGGACCACCCTGGTGATCAACGTCGTCGGCAGCTTTGTCCTCGCGGCCCTCACCACGGTCTGGATCGCACGGCCGAAGACCGCCTTCTGGCTTAGGGCCGGCCTCGGCCCCGGGCTGCTGGGTTCGTTCACGACTTTTTCGGCGGTGGTGTTCTCTATTGACCAGCTGTACCGCGGCGGCTTCCATGCCAGCTGGCTGGCCTACCTGGGGCTCTCCCTCGTCCTGGGGCTCGGCGCCGCAGCCGCCGGGTGGAAGACCGGCAAGGCCCTGGCCGACCTCAGCGGCAGGGCATCATGATCACCGCCGCGCTGGTGGGGGTTTTCGGCGTCGCGGGCGCCTTGCTGCGCTTCGCCGTCGACTCCTGGTTTGCGCACCGCCCGGGGCGCCATCCGCACTGGCCGTGGGCGACATTCGCGGTCAACGTGGCGGGCTCCTTCATCATTGGCGCGGCCATGGGGCTGACGGGCCAGCTGGGGCTGGGGCCCGAGTGGCAGTCCGGCCTCGCGACCGGGCTCGCGGGCGGCCTGACCACCTTCAGTTCCTGGACCACTGCCACGGTGCGGCTGGTGAGTGAGACCCGGTACCGCGCCGCCGCTCTCAACATTGCCGCCAACCTGGCCGCCGGCCTGGCCGCAGCGGCGCTGGGGCTGGCCGTCACGGGCCTGTGACGGGCGTAACGCCGGCCCTCCGGGGGCGATTCGAGGGCCCTTCCATCCCGTATCGTTGAAGGATGGTTACCCGACGTGAAGCAGCCCAGATCCTCGACATTCCGCTGGAAATGGCCCACCGTCACGGTATCCCGCCCCGGCTCAGCGACGCCGAGCTCGGCGAACTCCTGGACAACCCGCCGGCGTGGCTGGTGCAGTCCAAAGCCAACCGGACCGGCAAACGTCCTGTCTGGGTCCAGCTGACGTGTGCGGTCTGCGGATTCTCCGAGGCAGCCCGGCCGAAGAAGTGGTGGCCGGACTTCACGTACGTGTGCTGCGCGCACCACGCCCCGTATGAAGTTCCCGGCGCCGCCGCCGGGCTGGTCCGCAGCGAGTATGAGGGCGTAGGCAGCCGTTTCGTCGGCATCGTAGACGTTGCGGTACCGGAGGCGTAACTTAATACCACGGGGCCATCCCGGCCCCCTGCTGTTAGGGAGCGCCCACATGCCTGACAAAACACCGCACCGGAGCGCGGTCAAGAAACCCGTCAAAACCATCAAGGAAAAACGGGCCGAGAAGAAGTCCAAAAACGTCGCCGAGACGCACGCGGACCCCGTTGCCCACATCAAGAAGCGCTGAACGCACTCGCATGTGCGCCGCCCGCCAGCCGGGCCGCCGTTTCTGCCAACAACAACCGGGCAAGCAAAAGGCCGGAAGCTGAAGCTTCCGGCCTTTTGTGTGGGACTCTACGGGGTGGAGCCCCGTTTCCGGGGCTCCGATGGTGGAGATGGGGGGAATTGAACCCCCGTCCGATGTCGTGTTGTCAGGGCTTCTCCGGGCGCAGTTTGCGTCGGATTTTCTCGGCCCCGGCCATGCTGCAAACAGCTGGCCGATCCGGGCCCAGTCATCTAAGAGTCCCGTTCACCCCGATGACGGAGGTAAACAGCAGTGGCTATCTAAATGACGCCAGGATCCGGGGCAATAGCAACCTCGGGCTGACGGACTGTCTTACTGCTTAGGCAGCGAGAGCGAAGTCAGTGCGTTTTGATTCGGCACTTATTGGTTTGCAGACAGCGTTTACGAGATAATTCTGCATCCTCGGCCCGCTTCACCTGTCGCGACTAACATCGTCGAAACCGATCATCCCCGTATTTTGTTATCAACTATCATTTCCAACCCGTTCGGGATCCTGCGGATCCGTCCCGGACTACCAATCATAACGCAAGGCCCACCGGATTCATTCCCGGCCGCTCCGGCGGTTCGTCAGCGGCGGTTACGTTCCCGCATGACGCGCAGGGCCTCGCGCTTGTCCTGCTGCTCGCGCAGCGTCTGGCGCTTGTCGTATTCCTTCTTGCCGCGGGCGACGCCGATTTCTACTTTTGCGCGGCCGTCCACGAAATACAGCTGAAGCGGGACAATGGTGAAGCCCGATTCGCGGATCTTGTGCGAGATCTTGGTGAGCTCGTCGCGGTGCAGCAGCAGCTTCCGGCGGCGGCGGGCGGCGTGGTTGGTCCAGCTCCCCTGGTGGTATTCGGGGATATGGATCCCCTCCATCCACAGCTCGTCGTTGTAGAACGTGCAGAAGCCGTCCACCATGGAGGCGTGTCCCTCGCGGAGGGACTTCACCTCCGTGCCCATGAGGGCAATTCCGGCCTCGTAGGTATCGAGGATCAGGTAGTCGTGCCGGGCCTTGCGGTTGGTGGCCACTACCTTACGGCCACTTTCTTTCGGCACGGTAGAACTCCTTGGATCGATGGGTGGGCCTTGTACCGGGTCGGTGCAGGACCGTACCGGAGCGGGCTTCCTCCAGTTTACGGCAGAGCCGCGGTTCGGCTGGAGCGCTTCCGCTCCGGGCGGATCAGAGCAGGCTCATCGGGTCAACGGCCCGGCTGTTGAGCCAGGTCTCGAAGTGCGAGTGGCAGCCGGTCGAGTTGCCGGTGGTTCCCGAGTAGGCGATCAGCTGTCCCTGGCTGACCTGCTGCCCGGGCGATACCGCAACTCTGACGTTGTGGTAATAAATCGTTGTCAGGGAATTGCCCTGCACCACACCGTGGGAGATCTTCACGTTGTTGCCGCCGCCGTCATTGGCCCATCCGGCCGAATACACGGTGCCTGCCGCCGCGGCGTAGACGGGCGTGCCACAGGCCGCGGCAAAGTCGATGCCGGTGTGCATGTAGCCGCCCTGGCCATAGAAATCGATGGTGCCCGGCGGCGTCGCGCGCCACCCGAAGCCCGAGCTGATCGAGACGCCGTTGAATGGGCTCCGCAACCCGAATGCGGACGGGTTTCCTGGCGGGGCGGGGACATACGGCGCCGGGGGCCTGATCTGGCCCTGGGCACGGGCGGCTGCTGCGGCGGCGGCCGCAGCGGCTTCGGCAATCCGCCGCTGTTCGGCTTCCCAGGCTTCACGCAGCTTGCGGTCGCGTTCGGCGATTTCAGCAGCGACGGCGTCCTGCTGGGCTTTGACCGAGGCGAGCTGGGTCTGGATGCCCGGCTTGGCAGCCTGGAGTTCGGCGTCGAGCCGGGTGGTGTCGGCAATGAGCTTGTCCACCTGGGCCTTCTGGGCCTCCGCCTCGTCGCGGGCGGCCTGTTCGCGTGCCAGCGCGGCGTCGGCCTTGGCCTTGAGGTCCGTGATCTCGGCCTCCACTGCCTCGAGCCGGGCCTGGGAATTGACGTTGGTCGCGTTCTGCTGGGTGAGTTTGTCCATCGCGGAGTTCTGGCTGCGCATCGCCTGGTCGGCGAGGTCGATCGTGTCCGTGAGGCTGCCGCCGTTGTTGGAACCGAAGAACAGCGACAGGTTTGAAGGCACACCGCCGGACTTGTAGGCCTGGGTGGCGATCTGCCCGATCAGCTTCTTGGTGTCGGCAATTTTCTGCTGGTCCGTCTCAAGCTGCTGGGTGATCTTGGCCTTGTTCTGCTGCGCCAGGTCCACGCGCGCGGCAAGGGCCTCGGCTTCCTTGACCGCACTCGCAACGCGGCCCTGGGCTTCCAGCAGCGCCTGCTGCGCGCCGGGGAGCTGGCCCTGGTAGAGGACGAGGTCCGAGGCGGCCTGGGCGATCCGGGAGTCCACGAATTCGAGTGAATGCTGGACCCGCGCAGCTTCCTCGCGGAGGGCGGCCTGCTGGTCCTCAAGGTTGTCAGCGAACGCCACCGGGGTCGACGCGCCCATGCTGGCCGCCAGGACCAGAGCCAGGGCGGCGCTGATGAAGCGGCTGCGGCAGCCGGCCATGCGGAGCCGGGCCGGCCCCGGCTTCGCGGGGGCTCGGTGCATCGGTGTCATGGACATTCCCTTTTCGTTACGCACCCTAGACCCTCAAGTATCGACGGAGAGTCAGGAGTGAAGATACCCCTGCGAGCAAAATCCCGAGACCGATCAGGGCCGGCGCCAGAATCAGCGTCTGACCTGCGGAGATGAAGGCAGTGTCGGGGTACTGCCTGGACAGGTAGCCGCCGAGGAAGAAGTGCGCCACTGCCCACAGCGTTCCCGACGCCAGCGCAGCGCCAATCACGGCGGCAATCACGCCCTCGAGGATGAACGGCAGCTGGATCACCATCTTCGACGCTCCGACCAGGCGCATGATCCCCGTTTCCCGCCGCCGGCTGAAGGCCGAAAGCCGGATGGTGGTTGCGATGAGCAGGATGGCACAGATGATCATCACACCGGCGACGCTCACGGCCACCAGGGAGGCTGCGTTCATGACCGAGAAGAGCCGCTCCAGCAGCTGGCGCTGGTCGATCACGGTTTCGACGCCGGCCTGTGAGGAAAAGGTCTCGCTGATGATCTGGTACTTTTCCGGGTCCTTCATGTTGATCCGGAACGACGCCGGAAGCTGGTCCGGCGTCACGGAGTCAACGATCGGGGAATTGGAGAACTGTTCCTTGAAATGCTTATAGGCGTCGTCCTTGGACTCAAACTGGAAGTCGTTGACGTACTGGGCCACCGCGGGCGACTCCAGGACCTTGCGCAGGTTTTCCTGCTGCTCCGGGGTGGCAGGGCCGGTGGCGCAGCCGGCCGCCGTCGAACCGTCGCTGCAGAGGAAAATCGCGACCTGGACTTTGTCGTACCAGTAGCCCTTCATCTGGTTGATCTGGAGCTGGAGCATGCCGGCGGCGCCGACAAAGGTCAGCGACACGAACGTCACCAGAATGACCGAGACCACCATGGACAGGTTGCGGCGCAGGCCGCTGCCGATCTCGGCGAGGACGAATTGGAGCCTCACAGCTGGGCCTCCCCTGCGGCGCGGGCTTCGGCGCGAGTGGTGGCTGCCGGGGCGGCGGACTGGGGATCCCGGCCGCTCGCATCCCGCAGCCGGCGGGACTGGCCCACGACCGGAATCATGGACGTGTAAAGTGCCTTGGCTTCGTCCCGGATGATGACGCCGTTGCGGAGTTCGACGACGCGTTTGCGCATCTCGTTGACGATGTCGTCGTCGTGGGTGGCCATGACCACGGTGGTGCCGTTCTGGTTGATCTTGTCCAGCACGCCCATGATGCCCATGGAGGTGGTGGGGTCCAGGTTGCCGGTGGGCTCATCCGCGAGCAGGATGCCGGGGCGGTTGACGACGGCGCGGGCGATCGCCACGCGCTGCTGCTCGCCGCCGGAGAGTTCGTGCGGGAGGCGGTTTTCCTTGCCTTCGAGGCCGACGGTCTTGAGGACTTCGGGCACAGTGTCGCGGATGACACTGCGGCTCTTGCCGATGACCTGCATGGCGAAGGCGACGTTGGCGAACACGGTTTTCTGCGGCAGCAGGCGGAAGTCCTGGAACACGACGCCGATCCCGCGGCGGAGCCTGGGCACCCGCCAGCTGGATATGTTCGCCACGTTCTGGCCGGCCACGTACACGGCGCCGGAGGATGCGCGGTCCTCTTTGAGGACGAGGCGCAGGAAGGTCGATTTGCCGGAACCGGAGGCTCCGACGAGGAAGGCGAATTCGCCGCGGTCGATCTCAAGGTTGATGGAATCCAGCGCGGGTCGCGCCTTCTGGTCATAGACCTTGGTGACATTTTCGAAACGGATCATGGCCCTAGAACCCTGCAGGACGTGGACGGGTACGGACCAGTTCTGCTGCCGGCGCGCGGGCTTTCTAGTGGGGGAAGTAGAGCTCCGGCTTCTCGACTATACGCACGGGCCCCGGCGGATCCGGCCGAGCGCGGGGGCGTGTCGCAGGATTAGACCCGAGTGGCGGATGTGACGCAAGAGGCTGATGGGGCTTGGTTACTTGTCCGCGTTGCGGTTGTCCGTCCGCCAGCGGATGCCGGCGTCGATGAAGTCGTCGATCTCGCCGTCGAACACGGCCGAGGTGTTGCCGACTTCGTGCTCGGTGCGGAGGTCCTTGACCATCTGGTAGGGGTTCAGGACGTAGGAGCGCATCTGGTCGCCCCAGGAGGCTTTGACGTCGCCGGCGAACGCCTTCTTCTCGGCGTCCTCCTGTTCCTTCTTCAGCAGCAGCAGCCGGGACTGCAGCACGCGCAGGGCGGCCGCACGGTTCTGCAGCTGGGACTTCTCGTTCTGCATGGAGACAACGGTGCCGGTGGGGATGTGGGTCAGGCGCACGGCGGAGTCCGTGGTGTTGACGGACTGGCCGCCGGGGCCCGAGGAACGGAAGACGTCGACACGGATCTCGTTGTCCGGGATGTCGATGGAGTCCGTCTGCTCGATCAGCGGGATGACTTCGACGGCGGCGAACGAGGTCTGGCGGCGGCCCTGGTTGTCGAACGGGCTGATCCGGACCAGACGGTGCGTTCCGGCCTCGACGCTGAGCGTGCCGTAGGCGTAAGGGGCCTTGACCTCGAAGGTGGCGGACTTCAGCCCGGCTTCCTCTGCGTACGAGGTGTCCATGATGGTCGTCGGATAGCCGTGGCGCTCGGCCCAGCGCAGGTACATCCGCATCAGCATTTCGGCGAAGTCCGCGGCGTCCACTCCCCCGGCGCCTGCGCGGATGGTGACGACGGCTTCGCGCTCGTCGAACTCGCCGGACAGCAGCGTGACGACTTCGAGGTCCTTCAGCGCCTTGCGGATCGACTCCAGTTCGGCGGCAGCCTCCCCCATGGAGTCGGCGTCGTCCTCGTCCTGGCCCAGCTCCACGAGGACTTCCAGGTCGTCGATCCGCGAGGTGAGGGAGTTCAGGCGGGCAAGTTCGGACTGGCGGTGCGAGAGCCTCGAGGTGATCACCTGGGCGGCCGCGGGATCGTCCCACAGATTGGGTTCGCCGGCCCGTTCGCTGAGCTCGGCGATGTCTTCCTTCAGCGCCTCGACATTCGAAACGTTCTCGATGGAGGCGTAGGTGGCGCGCAGGGCGCGGATTTCTGCGGGAAAATCAATGTTTGCCATGGTTTTTTAAGCCTACGCTATCCATGCGAGCCGCCCGGACTTGGGCGGAGTCAGTGTGAAAGCCGGTCCCGCGTCAGGAGTTGGGTCAGGTGGCGCGGTCGGATCGCGGGGTCAGCGCGAAAGCCGGGAGCGCGCCGTCGAACTCGCTTCGATCCTGATGCCGTCGGGGACCAGGAAATTGACCACGGGCGGGTGGACGGCGGCGCTGAGCACCACGACGGCGGTGGAGCCGTCCGGGCTGCCCGTTCCCGGCCCGATGCTGAGACTGCTGAACCGGGCGAAGGCGCTGCTGCGGTCGAGGAAGTCTGCGGCGGCGCCGCGCACGCGGGCACCGGTCAGCACCGCAGTGGGGCTGCCGCCGGAGGTCTCAAGCTGTCCGAGCGTGAAACTGTCCGCGGCTGCCACTGAGGCTCCGTCGGCCAGCGACAGGAGCTTCTTGTGCTCGATGTAGACGCTCGAGGCGGCGGTGACGACGGTGGCCAGCAGCAGCGCGAGCAGCACGTAGCCGATGATCAGCACCATCAGTTGCCCGTCGTCGCCGCCCGTGGCCCGGCGTGGTCGATCCGCGGTCAGTCCTTGCCGGCAGTGGCTGGGGCGCTGCCTTGGTGGACAACTCACCGGAAGCGGCCCACCAGTTGCGTGGCAGAGGCGCTGAGCTGCCCCGCGTTCAGATCCAGTGCCTCGCTGAACGGGACGAACGGCAACGGCACCGTGAGGTGGACTGTGACCGTCACGGCCGTGCCGGCGGCCGTGCAGTCCGCGGGGGCACAGCTCGTCTCGACGCGGGCCTCCGCCGCAGAGTGCCCGTGGTCGGCGAGCGCCAGCAGGACGGCCTGCTCAGCGGCGGCCCGGCCCCCTGCGGCGTCGGGCTGGGCGACGAAGACCTTGGCCGCCTGGTCTGCGGCGCCGACCACCGCGAACGAGCCGCCCTGGAGCTGGCTCATGGTGATGATGAAGTAGACCAGCGGAACCATCAGCAGCAATGACAGGAACGTGAATTCGACGACAGCGCTCCCGCGTTCGGCATCGTTGCCGCTGCTAGGGCTGGATGGCTGCATGCCCCGTCACCTCCAGGGCTGCGCGGGGCCCGATCAGCCCGATCACGGGCAGCGGCGCGCGGACGGTGACTTCCAGGGTCCGGACGCCCTGGTACATGGCTTCGGCCGTCGTCACGTCCGTGGCGAACTCTTGGTTCAACGCAACCCCGATCAGCTGCGCGGTCCGGTCCTTGGCGTCTCCGGCGTCGCGGTCCGCGAGGGTCCCGTACCGGGCGCCCGAGGCCGCGGCGTCGATCAGCGTGTTCCGGACATGGAGGATCAGGGCGAGCTGGACGATGGCGAGGAAGAACAGCGTCAGCAGTCCGCCCACCAGGACGAAGTCCACCACCGCCGAGCCCCGCTCGTAACTTTGGACCCGGCCGGTGCCGGGCAGGCGCACGATTTACTGCCCGACCTTGTCCATGGCCTGATTGAACAGTCCCTCCAGGGCCGGTCCGGCGAGCGCGAGGAGCGCGGCAACGAGGACGGCCGACATCAAGGTGATCATTACCCAGCCCGGCACATCGCCGCGCTCGGGGTGATCGCCGGGCTGTTCAGGTCCCGGGGTCTCGTGCGCCAAATGGATTCTGGCCAGTCCGGGCGCCAGGTTCATGCTGCAAAGCCACAGCGCCATGCGGTTTGGGATCTGTTTCACGTTCTCCCCTTTGTCGGTGGTTCGGTTGTCTTCCTGCTGCTTTGGTGCGGTTCCTTGCTCTGTGGCCAACCTGGGCTGATCTAGAGGCCCATGCTGATCTACAGGCCCATGCTGATGGCAGCCAGGCCGGGGTAGACGGCGAACACGACGGTCAGCGGCAGGACACCGAAGACGACGGGAACCATCATTGCGATTTCCTTCTTTCCGGCGGACTCCATCAGTTCGCGCTTTGCCGTATCCCGGACGTCCTGGGCCTGCGCCCTCAGCACATCGGCGAGGGGTGTACCCCGTTCGACCGCCACGATCAGCCCGTCCACGAAGCGGAGCAACGGGCCCAACTCCGTCCGTGACGAGAACTCCTGCAGGGCGTCCACGAGGGGCTTCCCTGCCCGGGTCTCTGCCAGGACGCGGGTGAAGTCCTTGGACAGCTCTCCCCTGGCGCTGCGGCACACCCTGTCCAGTGCGCCGGTGGCACTTTCGCCCGCGCTGACCGCGAGCGCCATGAGTTCGGCGATGCTGGGGAACTCCGCCATCATGCGCGCTTCGCGCTTCCTGACCTGGGCGCCCAGCAGGTAGTCCCGCAGCATAAAACCACCGGCCGCGCCGCCAAGCACCAGCACTACGGCCAGAAGGGGGCTGAACCGTCCGGCCGCGCCGAATAGAACGACCGCCCCGACCGCCGCGACAAAGCCGCCGGCGCCCCAGAGAAGCTGCTCTGCCCGGAAATCGGCCGGCGACTTGACGCTTCCCGCCCTGGCCAGACGTCGGTTCAGGGTCGAGGAACCGGGATTGAGCCTCCCCAGCCACGTCACTGCGTCGCCGATGACCGGACGCAGAATCCGTTCCAGAGGCCCGAACGGGGTGATGTTTCCCGGCACCGTCCGCAGGAGCCGTGATTCCAGATTGTGGGACTTCAGCTGAGGTGCGATGCGTTCAGCAAACGTGGCCGGGCGCATGAACGGCAGCCTGACCATCAACAACCAGAAGCCGCTGCCAAGGACAATCCCGCAGGCCACTGCGGCTGCCGTCAGCTCGGTCACCGGAGCACCCTCTCATCCGCGGGCAGCGCCCCAATGCGCAGCATTACGGCATAAGAGACCAGCGAGACCGCCAGCCCGCCAAGCAGGACGGCGGCCCCGACGGGAGTGTTGTAGGCAGCCACCGCTTCGGGCCTGCTTGCCAGGAGCACGAGAACTATCCAGGGTGCCGCCACCGCGAGCCGGGCGGCGTTGACGGTCCAGGACTGTCGGGCTTCCAGTTCGCTTCTGGTGCGGGCGCTGTCCCGCAGGAATTCCGCCAATGTGCCCAACAAGCGGCCGAGATCTGAGCCGCCCACTTCCCTGGTCAACCGGAGTGCCTCGACGATCCGGTCGGCCACGGGGTCCGCCAGCCGGTCCTTGAGCCGGGTCAGGGAAGGATCGAACTGCCCGCCCGAGCGGTAGTCGGAGCCAAAATCGCGGAACACGTGGCGGAGTTCCTCCGGGCCCTTGTCGCCCAGCTGGATGAGGGCTTCCGGCAGCGACAGGCCGGCGCGGATCGCCGACCGCAGGTGGTCGACGACGTCGGGCCAGAGCTGGCGCAACACGGCGGCGCGCTTCCGCGCGCGCCATTTCACGATGGCCATGGGCAGCCATCCCCCGAACAGGCCAAAGCAGCCCGCGATCGGCCAGGACCTGGTCACGGCGAAGAAGACGAGCATTGTGAACACTCCGACGCCGAGGCAGCTTGCCAGCAGGCCTGCGCCGCTGACCTTCTCGATTCCCGCGGTCCGCAGCAGGTCCTCCAGACGCTTGGCCTTGGGAGGACTGGCGCTGGCGGGTTGGGGGTGTTCCCAGGCGGACCACCAGACCAGCAGGAGTCCGGCACCGGCAAGCATGCCGAGCATCGCTGCCATCAGCGCGGCTCCAGCAGGGCAGCGACGTCATAGCCGGAACGGGCGAACTTTTCTGCTGCCGGCATCGAGTTGGCCTTGGGTTGCAATCGTCCGTCCGCGAGGGCGAAGACCATCGAGGACTCGATGATGCCGTTTTCCACTCGTCGGCCCAACGACAGGATCTCTGTCACCTCTCTGCGTCCGCTGGCATGCCGGGCACAGTGGACAACGAGATCGATGCAGGAAGCGACGGTCGGAACCACGAAGGCGCTCGAAATGTTCTCGCCTGCCAGCAACGGCAGAGTGCAGATCTTGGTGACAGCGTCGTGGGCCGAATTGGCGTGGACCGTGCACATCCCGGGCATGCCAGAATTCAAAGCGATTAGCATGTCCAGGCTCTCGGCCTCGCGGACCTCGCCCACCACCAGCCGGTCGGGGCGCATGCGCAGGGCTTCCTTGACCAGCCTGCGCATAGGGATTTCGCCTTCACCCTCCAGGTTGGGCTGCCGGCACTGCAGCCCCACGACGTCCCGCAGCGGAAACTGCAGTTCGAAGATCTCCTCGACGGTGATGACGCGCTCGCGGGTTCCGATGCTCGCGGCAAGACAGTTGAGCATCGTGGTCTTGCCCGCCTGGGTGGCGCCGGAGACCAGGATGTTCAGGCCGCTGGCCACGGCCGCACCGAGGAACCGGGCGGCCTGCGGTGTCAGCGTTCCCAGTTCCACGAGATGTTCGAGCCGGCTGGCCTTCACGACGAACTTGCGGATATTGATTGCCCAGTGGCGCCGCGTCACGTCCGGAATCACGACGTGCAGGCGGGAACCGTCAGGCAGGGCGGCATCCACGAACGGTGAGGACATGTCGAGGCGGCGCCCGGAACTCTTGAGCATACGTTCCACTAGGTCGCGGACTTGCTGGTCCGTGAGGGAGACCGAAGTCAGCTCGGATTCACCGTTCCGGGCTACGTAGATCTCGTTGGGAGCGTTGAGCCAGATTTCCTCGATGGCCGGGTCGTCGAGCAGGGGCTGGAGGGCACCGAATCCGGCCACGGCGTCGAAGACGAACCTCCGGGCCGTCTCCAGCGGGCCGATTGGCGGGAGGGGGCCCAGCAAGGCGCGCTCGTCGTAATCCATGACTGCCGCCTCGACGAGACGGCGGACTTCGCCGGCCTGCCTCGAGGGGTCGAGGCCGCGCCGGCGGATCAACTCGCGGACTTCGTCCTCGACAATGCGTACAGCCTCCACAATGGCCCCCAATATGACTGCTCGCCCTGTCCCCGGGGCGCTGCAATTGGGTTAAAGCTAGAGGAGCCAGGGCGCGCGGGCAAGGGTACGCCAAATCGGTTGTGGATAACCGCCCGGCAGCGGTCACTTTCCCGATCAGGCCACCCCGCCGGGAACGCTACTTGGCCTTGACTCCCGCAGTCGCTGACACCGCGGTGTAGCCGTGCGGGTTGTTGCTCTGCCAACGCCAGTGGTCTTCGCACATCTGCGCGAGGTTGCGGTGTGCGGACCAGCCCAGGTCGGCGAGCGCGGCCGAGGGATCGGCGTAGCTGACGGCGGCATCACCGGGGCGGCGGGGAGCGAACTCGTAGGGCACGGCGTGGCCTGCGGCTTCGCCGAACGCCTCGATAACCTCCAGCA
>DATIUQ010000028.1:0-5341 GCA_035466775.1 Arthrobacter sp. | reverse complement strand
GAAAAGTGGGTCCGCGTGGCTATTCTCCTGCCGCTTGTCGCCACCCCGGTCGCCGTCGGCATGATGTGGCGGCTGATCTTCGACCCCAACATCGGCTTCGTCAACCAGCTGCTGGGCATGGTCGGCATCCCGCCGCAGCCGTGGCTCTCCGGCCAGGACACCGCCCTGGGCACCACGATCTTCATGGACATCTGGCAGTGGACCCCCATGGTGGTGCTGATCCTGCTCGCCGGCCTGACCTCGCTCTCCGAGGAACCGGACGAGGCAGCCCGGATGGACGGCGCGAACGCCTTCCAGCGCTTCTTCTTCATCACCCTGCCGCTCATGATGCCGACCGTGATCGTCGCCATCCTGCTGCGCGGCATCGACGCCCTGAAGACCTTCGACATCCTCTACGCCACCAAGGGCAAGGGCGGCGGATCCTTCCACGAGGTGGAGACCCTCAACGTCTACGCCTACGGCCTGAGCTTCGACTACAACCAGTACGGGCTGTCCTCCGCGGTGCTGATCCTGTTCTTCATGATCATCATCGGCTCCATGTGGCTGCTGACCATGCGCAAGAAAGCGGTAAGCAAATGACCGTCCTGTCAGAAAATACAGAAACCACAACCGCCGGCACGGCCCGGACCGTGCCGGCCCCGCGCCGCCGCAAGCCCCTGGGCACCCGCGCCTACAAGGCCTTCCGCGTCGCCGCGCTGGTCGCCGTCGTGCTGTTCCTGGTGGCGCCGCTGTTCTGGATGCTCCTGGCGTCCTTCAAGACCAATGTGGACATCTACGACACCGGCAAGTCGTTCCTCTTCACCCCCACGGGCGAGAACTACGCGAACGTGCTCCAGCGCAACAACTACTTCGTCTTCATCTTCAACAGCTTCTGGGTGGCCTTCGTCTCCACGGTCCTGTCCCTGGTCCTCGGTGTCCCGGCGGCCTACGCGATGAGCCGCTTCACGATGCACCGTTCGGCCCTTGTGGTCCTGATGGCCCGCGTCATCCCCGGCGTTTCGCTGCTGGTGCCCTGGTACTACGTCTTCTCCAACCTGAAGATGGTGGGCGGCTTCGAGGTTCTGATCCTCAGCCACATGTTCGTCTCGCTGCCGCTGATCGTCTACATCATGATGAGCTACTTCGACTCGCTGCCGCTGGAGCTGGAGGAATCCGCGCAGGTGGACGGGCTCACCCCGATCGGCGCCTTCCGCCGGATCACCCTGCCGCTGTCCGTCGCCGGCATGGCCACCGCGGGCATCCTGTCCTTCATCTTCTCGTGGAACAACTTCATGTTCGCCCTGGTGCTCTCCGGCTCCAAGACCAAGACCCTCCCGGTGGCGATCTTCGACTTCGTCTCCTACGCCAGCATCGACTGGGGCGGGCTCATGGCGGCCGCCACGGTGGTCACCGTCCCGATCATGATCATTGCGCTGTTCACGCAGAAGTACATCGTCTCCGGCATGACCGCCGGCGCGACCAAGGGCTAGGCCACCGATGACACTGATCAGCAGGATTGAAACCTTCCTCGTCGCCCCCCGCTGGCTCTTCGTCCGGATCGAGACCGACAGCGGGATCGTCGGCTGGGGCGAGGCCACCTGCGAGGGCCGCAGCGAAACGGTCCGCACCGCCGTCGACCAGCTCTCCGAGCTGCTCATCGGCAACGACGCCCTGCGGATCGAGGACCACTGGCAGGTCATGACGAAGGGTTCCTTCTACCGCGGCGGACCCATCCTGGCCAGCGCGGTCTCGGGGCTGGACCAGGCCCTGTGGGACATTGCCGGAAAGCACTTCAACACCCCCGTGCACCAGCTCCTGGGCGGCCACGTCCGCGACCGGATCCGGATGTACGGCTGGGTGGGCGGGGACGAGCCCAACGAGGTGGCCGACCAGATCAGCGCCCAGCTGGAGGTCGGGCTCACCGCCGTCAAGATGAACGCCAGCGGCCGGATGAGCCCCGTCGCCTCCGTCGCGGAGCTCGACGGCGTCGTCCGCCGCGTCGCCGCCGCCCGCGAGGTCCTCGGGGACCACCGCGACGTCGCGGTCGACTTCCACGGCCGCTTCAGCCTGGCCAACGCCCGGCGCGTGGCGCCGCTGCTGGAACCGTACCGGCCGTTCTTCCTCGAAGAGCCGGTGGTCCCGGAGAACACACACCTTCTGCGCGAATTCACCTCGTCGACCACGACGCCGGTCTCCACAGGTGAGCGGCTCTACAGCCGGCAGGAATTCCTGCCCGCGCTGCAGGCCGGCATCGCGGTGGCCCAGCCGGATCTCTCCCACGCCGGCGGCATCACCGAGGTCCGCAAGATCGCCTCGCTCGCCGAAATCTACGAGGTCCAGCTGGCCCCGCATTGCCCGCTGGGTCCGCTGGCGCTGGCCGCCTGCCTGCAGGTGGGCTTCGCCACCCCCAACTTCCTGATCCAGGAGCAAAGCATCGGCATCCACTACAACCAGGGCGCCGAAGTCCTGGACTACGTGGTGGACAAGACCCCGCTGAAGTTCGTGGACGGGCATATCGAACGCCTGACCGGCCCGGGTCTGGGCATCGAGATCGACGAGGCCGTGGTCCGCGCCGCGGACAAGCGCGGCCACGCCTGGCGCGGTCCCGTCTGGCGGCACCCCGACGGAGCCTTCGCAGAATGGTGAACGACATGACTACAACGCTGACCCCGGAACTACTCCTGGCGGGAATCCGGCAGACCCGGCTGGTGGCCATTGTGCGGGGCAGCGACGGCGGCGCGGCCGCGAAGGCGGCCCTCACCGCGATGGAGGAGGGCTTCCGCTTCGTCGAGATCGCCCTGACCACGCCGGACGCGCTCGCCGCAATCCGCGAGGTCCGCGCGGCCGCCCCGGCCGGCTGCTTCGTCGGCGCCGGCACTGTCCTGACAGCGCAGGACGTGGAGGACGTGGCCGAGGCCGGCGGCCAATTCATGGTGACCCCGGCACTGGCCGGGTCGATTGACGCCTCCGCGGCCCGGGGTATCCCTGTGCTGGCCGGGGCCCTGACGCCCACCGAGGCCTACGAGGCGATGACCCGCGGCGCCACCGCGGTGAAGCTCTTCCCCGCCTCCATCGGCGGACCGGGCTACCTCAAGGCGCTGCGCGACCCGTTCCCCGGGATCCCCTTCATCGCCGTCGGCGGCGTGGGGCTCGGGGAGGCGGCCGGCTACTGGCAGGCGGGTGCCGTGGCCGTCGGCCTCGGCGGGCCGCTCTTCGGGGACGCCGGCTCCGGCGGGGACCTGGCCCCGGTGCGCGAACGGGCCCGCGCTTTCGTGGCGCTTGCCGCCGAATTCGACGGCCTGACCGCCGCGGAGCGCCTGCCGTGATTCCCGATTCTGTGCTTCCCGTCCCTCTGCTTCCCGTCCCGGGGGGCCCTGAGCTCCTGACCCTCGGAGAATCGATGGTCTCGCTGCGCTCCGCCGGGCCGCTGTCCGCCGGCGGCGCCCTGGGCATGCATGTGGCCGGGGCCGAGTCCAACGTGGCCGTGGGGGTCGCCCGGCTCGGACACCGGGTGGGCTGGGCCGGCGTGGTCGGTGCCGACCCGCACGGCGAGTTCATCCTGCGGCAGCTGCGGAGCGAAGGCATTGCGGTGCAGCACCGGAAGGACGCCAGCCGCAGCACCGGGGTGATGTTCCTTGAACAGCGCACCGCCGACGTCACGCGTGCCTTCTACTACCGCGCCGGTTCCGCCGGATCCACCCTCAGCCGGGACGACGTCGAGGCCGCCTTCCGGAGCGGCGTCCGGGTCCTGCACCTCACGGGGATCACCGCCGCCCTCAGCCAGGAGGCGCGGCGGGCCGTGGAGTACGCCGCCGCGCGCGCTGCCGGCGAAGGCCTGGACGTCTCCCTGGACGTCAACTACCGCAGCAAGCTCTGGTCGCGGGACGAGGCGCGCGCTGTCCTCACCCCGCTGGCCCGGCACGCAAGCATCCTGATCGCGTCCGACGACGAACTTGGGCTAGTCGCCTGTGGCGAAACCGCGGACTCCTGCACCGGCACGGCCGGCGACGCCGAAACAGCCATGGCCGCCGAACTCCTCGGCCACGGCGTACGCGAGGTCGTGGTCAAACGAGGCGCGGCCGGCGCCGGGGTGCACACCGCGGCCGGCCGCTGGGAAACGCCTGCCGTCCCCGTCACCAGCATCGACACCGTCGGGGCCGGCGACGCCTTCACCGCCGGCTACCTCTCCGCCCTGCTCGACGGCGAGGACGTGGCCGGCCGGCTGCAGCGCGGCGCCCTCGCGGGGGCTTTCGCCGTCAGTACCGCCGGCGACTGGGAGGGCCTGCCCCGCCGGGACGAGCTCGCGCTGCTCGGGGCCACTCCCAGCGGAACCACCCAGCGTTAGGCCCGGCCGCCACGACCACCCTCCATTCCCGACCGACACCGAAAGCCTTGGACCAACTGTGAAAATCATTGCCGCTGAAGTCTTTGTGACCAGCCCTTCCCGGAACTTCGTGACCCTGCGGATCACCACCGAGGATGGTGTGACCGGGATCGGGGATGCGACCTTGAACGGGCGCGAGCTCGCGGTGGCCGCGTATTTGAAGGAGCACGTTGCGCAGCTGCTGATCGGGAAGGACCCGCACCGGATCGAGGACACCTGGCAGTTCCTGTACCGGTCCTCGTACTGGCGCCGGGGGCCGGTGACGATGGCCGCGATCGCCGCCGTCGACATGGCGCTGTGGGACATCAAGGGCAAGATGGCCGGGATGCCGGTCTACCAGCTGCTCGGCGGGGCGTCGCGGAACGGGCTGCGGGCGTACGGGCATGCCTCGGGCGCGGACCTGCCCTCGTTGTTTGATTCGGTCCGGGAGCACCTGGAGCTGGGGTACAAGTCGGTCCGGATCCAGACCGCGGTCCCCGGGATCAAGGCCGTCTACGGGGTCGCGGCGCAGGCGCAGGCCTCCGGGGAGCGGTATGACTATGAGCCGGCCGGGCGCGGTGCGTTCCCGCTGGAGGAGGACTGGGACACCCGGGCGTACCTGCGGCACCTGCCCTCGGTGTTCGAGGGGGTGCGGAACGAGTTCGGCCCGGAACTGCCGCTGCTCCATGACGGGCACCACCGGATGACCCCGATCCAGGCCGCGAAGCTCGGCAAGGCGCTGGAACCCTACGACCTGTTCTGGCTGGAGGACTGCACCCCGGCCGAGAACCAGGAGGCCCTGCGCCTGGTGCGGCAGCACACCACCACCCCGCTAGCGATCGGGGAGATCTTCAACACCGTGTACGACTACCAGACGATCATCAAGGAACAGCTGATCGACTACGTCCGGGCCGCGTCGACCCACTTCGGCGGGATTTCGCCGTTGAAGAAGGTGATGGATTTCGCCGCGCAGTACCAGATCAAGTCCGGCTTCCACGG
>DATIUQ010000027.1:0-4285 GCA_035466775.1 Arthrobacter sp. | reverse complement strand
GGCCAGTTGCGGCATGCCGGCCACGTAGGCCAGAACGGCGGCAATCCAGAGCATGATGGCGAAGAAGTGCGTCAGTTCGGCCAGCAGCCTCCGCCAGCCGGGGACCGGCCGGCTGGCGGGCAGCGTGTTCGCCCCGAACTGTTGCAGCCTCTGCGCCGCCTCCGCCGAGCTCAGGCCCGGCGCGGCGCTGACTGCCCCGGAGGCTGGCCCGCCGGCGGGAGGCCCCGGCGTCACTGCTGCCTGGGGCCGCTCAGGCGCAACACCGTAAACCGGCCCCGGTCAGGTAGCTCATGGATCGAGGGTGCGCCGCCCCGGCGCCGGATGTTAGGGCCAAAGGTCACGGCGGCGGCCCGCCCCGGCCGCACTCCGCTGGGTTCCTGAGCCGGAGGTTTTGACCGAGGCAGGGCGCCCGCGCATGGCTAGACTGCTGAGCGGACCGGCACATCAACGCAAGGGATTGGTTTATGACTGTTCATTCAGATGTACGGGGCCCGGGCAATTGGGCGGGCAAGGGCCAGCCCTACTCGCGGAGCTTTGCGCACTTGTGCGCTGGAGCCATCACACCGCTGCTGGACGCGGCCGAGGAAGCCTTGGGCGACCTGGCAGGCAAACAGCTGGCGGACGTGGGGTGTGGCACTGGGACCCTGGCCGCCCGTGCCGGCGTCCGCGGTGCACGCGTCACCGGCGTCGATCCGGACGCCGAGATGCTCGTCCTGGCCCGCGCAGCAGCACCTGAAGCGGCCCTGTGCACCGGGGCGGTTCCTGGCCTTCCGTTCGAGCCTGGTACCTTCGACGCCGTCGTGGCCAATTTCGTCGTCAACCATGTTGGCGATCCGCGCGCCGCAGTCGTCGATCTCAGGCGAGTTTGTGTGCCGGACGGGGTTGTGGGCGTGACGATCTGGCCGTCGGAACGCTCGGCCATCAGCGCCCTGTGGGCCGATGTCATCACCGCAAGCGGCGTCGTGACCCCGCCCCCACAACGTTTGCCGCCCGCCAAGGATTTTGAGCGCACGGAACCCGGGCTCGCGGAGCTGCTGACCGGGGCTGGCCTGGTCCGCGTTGCAGCAACAACACTGACGTGGGAGTTCCGCATCGATGCCGCGGCCCTGTGGGCCGGCCCTGCAGGCGGGGTGGGAGGGATTGGCGAGATTGTGACGAGCCAGAAACCGGCGATGCAGTCCGTCATGCGCAGGGAATATGAACGGCTTGTATCCCCCATGGTCCGTGACGGGCAAGTTGTTCTGCCCGCCGTCGCGCTCCTGGCTACCGGCCAAGCGCCCGCGGCGGACTAACTACGTCCTGTTCCGCGCCAGCCACGCTTAGGCCGTGGCGGCGGTGGCCCAGCACGGTCCTGGAGACGGCTGATTCCGCGGCGGCGGAGAAGGGTCCGAAGCGTCCCTCGACGGCCCACCGGGTTTCCTCTTCGATGAGGTCGGCGTTGATCCTTGCGCCGGCCATGACACCCTCGGCCGCGGCGGTGATCACCTGGGCCATGAGGTTGGAGACGTTGCCCGCGGCATACACGCCGGGCACGGACGTCGCACCCATAGCGTCGGTCTCGATAAACCGTCCGGCCCCGGACGGGTGCACCTGGGACGTTAGCCCGAGTGATTCCAGCAGCGCGGATCTGGCCTCCATCTGTGTTCCGGCAGCCAGGGCCTGTACGGCAAACGAGGTGCCCTGGCGGAGCGTGAGGCCCGTGAGGACGCCGTCGACCGCGTTGACGGAAGCGACGGCGCCGCGGACGACCGTGATGGACCGGGCAGCGAGCTTGTCCCACTCCTCGTCGGTGGGCTCCACGGTGTCGTTGAGGAAGAGGGTGATATCCGGGGACCATTGCCTGAACAGGAGTGCCTGGTGGACGGACAGCGGGCCTGTGCCCAGCACTCCGATCCGTTGGCCGCGGATTTCCCAGCCGTGGCAGTAGGGGCAGTGGACCACGCCCTGTCCCCATTGCTCCCGAAGCCCGTCGATGCGAGGCAGCCCGTCTGTCAGGCCGGTGGTGACGAGGAGGCGTCTGCCGGAGAACCGTCGCGAATCTCCGAGGACCACCTCGAATCCTTCGGGGGTCCGCCGTGCCGAAACGGCGTCGCCGTCAATGACCGTTCCTCCGTAGGAGAGCACTTCGCTGCGTCCGATGGCCAGGAGTTCCCGGGGGTTCATTCCGTCCCTGGAAAGGTATCCGTGCACACCCGCCGCGGGTGCGTTGCGGGGAGTTCCGGAATCGATGACCAGCACCGAGCGCAGCGCCCGGCCCAGCGTCGTGGCAGCGCTGAGTCCCGCCGCGCCGCCGCCAACAATGACAACGTCATACCGTGTGGGGTCCATGTTGTTTGTCCTTCGTCGCGTCCTGAAAGTTCGCCGCCGTCGTCCTGGGCGGTTACTCCAGCTTTCCCCGCATGAGTGAATTTTGACAAACATGATTGCCGTTATGGCAAAGTTGGGGCATGGCAAATGAACTTGACGATGTTCTCGGAGCGGTCGGCCCCCGGCTTCGGGCCCTCCGTGCGGAACGGAACCTCACCCTCGGAGATGTGTCCTCCGCATCCGGGGTATCGGTGAGCACGCTGTCCCGCCTCGAATCCGGCCAGCGCAGGCCAAACCTCGAACTCCTGCTGCCCCTCGCGAGGTTGTACGGCGTTCCCCTCGATGATCTGGTCGGTGCCCCGCCCACCGGGGATCCGAGAATCCACCTCCAGCCCATCACCCATGCCGGCATGACGGCCGTTCCGCTGACGCGCCGCCCCGGCGGACTGCAGGCCTTCAAGATGGTGCTCGACGGCGATGCCCGCGGGGCTGAGCCCGACCCGCGGGTCCACGAGGGCTACGAGTGGCTTTACATCCTTAACGGACGGCTTCGCCTGGTGCTGGGCGACAAGGACTTTGAACTTCGCCCTGGCGAAGCCGCGGAATTCGACACCCGCACACCGCACTGGTTCGCCAGCGCTGACGGCAGACCCGTGGAGTTCATCAGCCTGTTCGGGCAGCAGGGCGAGCGGATGCACGTACGCGCGCGGCCCAAGACCTCATGACCGAAAAGGTCCCATGAGTTCTGCGGCGGATCTTAGGAGACGAAGGGGGCAACGTTGATGACCCAAGGACTACCCCCGCAGCGATCAGTACCAGGACGAGGCCGACGCCCAGGATGGAATTGCTGTGCGAAACCTTTGGCGCGGCGTTCGGTAGGCTGAGGCCAACATTGGCTTCGACACATACGCGGCCGGCCCCTGGGCCGGAAGTGGCTGCCCGGAGAATTCCATCGAGATGCCGACGGGGACTACTGATGTTTGGGTTGGTGCGGTGAGGCCCTTGGCTCGGTGGGGGCGCGCCTATTTCGCCCTGCAGGCGATTGCCGGTTTCGCCTGGTGGACCGCGGT
This sequence comes from Arthrobacter sp., assembly GCA_035466775.1. GTDB lineage: Bacteria > Actinomycetota > Actinomycetes > Actinomycetales > Micrococcaceae > Arthrobacter. The sequence continues at coordinate 908 of DATIUQ010000027.1, read as the reverse complement.
TTTCGTGTCGCCAGCAGTGCGCGGGGCGACCCTAGGCAGTCTCAACCCGGCCGCTGTAGCGGTCTTCGACATTCCACTGTTCGTCGTGGCCTCGGCCGTGGCTGCATTCGGCGTCAGGGCTGCCGCGGCGGTCAGCACCTGCTGGACGGGCACCGTCGCGGTCGCACTGGTGGTGTACGCCACCGTCACAACCGAGGCGGGCTGGGGAGTCCTGAGCATGGGTGCCGCCACCGCAGGTTCGCTGGTCGCTCTTAGCCTTATCGTGCTGGGGCGCGTGCCGACCGCGTGGATCATCGGCGGCCCCTTCGCGTTCCGGCCCGCCACCAGCCGCCCGCAAGCTGCAGGCCACGTGGCGTCAACATTCGGTCAAATCGTCTTCTTCTGGGGATTCTTCCTGGTGGTGGTCCCGTGGGCCATCGCGGTTCTCGAACAGCGCTGGGACCTGGCCCTCCCGTTTCCACCGTTTGCAGGTCCCGTTGGCACTGCGGTTCTCGTCCTCGCCAGCGCCCTTGGCATCTGGTCGGCAGTAGTGATGTCGACGCGTGGCGATGGCACGCCGCTGCCGGCGGCGATGCCCAACCGTCTGGTCATCGCAGGTCCGTACCGCTGGATTCGCAATCCCATGGCGGTCGCGGGCATCGTTCAGGGCGCCGCGGTCGGCATCATCCTCCAGTCCTGGCTCGTCGTCGCGTACGCCGTGGCGGGCTCGCTGGTGTGGAATTACGCGGTCAGGCCGCTTGAGGAATCTGACCTGAGGAAGCGTTTCGGCGAAGAATTCGAGCGATACTGCGACACGGTGCGCTGCTGGATCCCTCGCGTACCAAAGACGCAGCGCTCGTAGGGGCGATGACCTTGAAATTTCCACGAGTCCTCTGCACAGGTTTCTAGACACCGAGTCGGATTAGTCT
>DATIUQ010000026.1:0-6807 GCA_035466775.1 Arthrobacter sp. | reverse complement strand
GCGAGGTGGTGCTGGACTGGGGCCTCCCGCAGCCAGAGCCCGAAGTGCCCCGCCGCACTTGCACAGGTGACCCGGGCGTTGTTCCGGATCGCGGACTCGAACTCGGGTTGGCACTTCGGAAGGACAAAGACGCCGCGCCGTGGCTGGCGGACAACAGCGGCCAGCCGGGAGATATCCGTCCGGGAGTAGCCGGCGGCTAAAAATTGCCCGGTCCGGGCGACGTCGCCCACCTGCGCTCAGTAGTCCAAGGGTTCCATCCAGCCAGTACAGGGGTAGGCGCACGTCGGCGGAAGGCGGCAATTGGGCTATCTGGACAACCGGCTTCGGTCTCGGGACACGAGCCGCGGATGAGGTTGGCCGCGCTCCTGCCCAGTTACTCCCTGCGGGACCGGCCCCGGCCAGACGCAGCCCCCGGTTTTCCGCGGTTCTGCGCAGCGGGGGCGGGCTGCGAGTGGAAGTAACTGGGCAGGAGCGCAGGCCAACGGTTGGCGCGGGACGTCGGCCGCCCCGCCCGACCTGGCCCGGCCGGTCCGAGGCATCAAGCCTGTAGACGGGCTTGGCGCGTGCCGCGGAACTGCGGCAAATGGACCAACGGGCATTCGGGAGCTGGGGAGGTGACGCTCCTGCCCAGTTACTCCTTGCAAGACCGGCCCCGGCCCGAAGCAGCCCCCGGTTTTCCCCGGTTCTGCGCAGCGGGGGCGGGCTGCGAGTGGAAGTAACTGGGCAGGAGCGTCAGCACCGCCCGCCTCAGCCCGCGCCCACCCCGCGCGCATCCGAGTAAACATTTGATGCACAAAGGACAACTTCGAGTGTATGATGGCTGTCACACCCGTCGGTCAATCCTCGAAGGAGAGGCTTTCTTTTGGAAGAGCTGCGCATCGAGGCCAATGGCAACCTTGGCCCCATCGATTCATCCCGCATTCCGCGCTACGCGGGAGCCGCCACCTACGCGCGCCTGCCGCGGCTGGACCAGGTCGCCAAGGCGGACGTCACCGTTGTCGGCGTGCCCTTCGACTCAGGCGTCTCCTACCGCCCCGGCGCCCGCTTCGGGTCCAACCACATCCGCGAAGCCAGCCGCCTGCTGCGCCCGTACAACCCGGCCTGGGACGTCAGCCCCTTCGAAAACATCCAGGTGGCCGACGCCGGCGACATGGCCGTCAATCCCTTCAACATCAACGAAGCGATCGAGACCATCCAGCAGAACGCCCTGGACCTGACCGCCTCCGGCAGCAAGCTGGTCACCCTCGGCGGGGACCACACCATCGCGCTGCCACTGCTGCGTGCCGCCGCCGAACGCGCCGGAGAGCCCGTCGCCATGCTGCACTTCGACGCGCACCTGGACACCTGGGACACCTACTTCGGTGCCGAATACACGCACGGCACGCCCTTCCGCCGCGCTGTCGAGGAAGGCATCCTGGACACCGAGGCCATCAGCCACATCGGCACCCGCGGCCCGCTCTACGGCAAGAAGGACCTCGACGACGACCACCGCTTCGGCTTCGGCATCGTCACCTCCGCCGACGTCTACTACCAGGGTGTGCTGGAAACCGTCGCCAAGGTCCGCGACCGGATCGGCAACCGCCCGCTCTACATCTCGGTGGACATCGACGTCCTCGATCCCGCCCATGCGCCCGGCACCGGCACCCCGGAAGCCGGCGGCATCACCAGCCGCGAGCTGCTGGAAATCATCCGCGGCTTCCGCGGCATGAACCTGGTGGGCGCCGACGTCGTCGAGGTCGCCCCCGCCTACGACCACGCGGACATCACCGGCGTCGCCGCCAGCCACGTGGCCTACGAACTCGTCACGCTGATGGCGGACCGTGCGGTTGAAGGCAACCGCTTCGGCGCGGCCACCGGCTACGCGGCCCAGGCCCTCGGCCAGGAATCCCGCCGCCCGGCAGGCTTCGCGACGCCGGCGTCCCAGCGCGTCGAGAGCGGGGTCTCCCAGTGACCGGCGTGCGCAACGGCGGCGACCTCGTCGTCGAGACCCTCGAGGCGCTCGGCGCCAAAACCGTCTTCGGCATCCCGGGCCAGCACGCCCTGGGCCTCTTCGACGCCATGGGCCGCGGAAACCTGCACTTCGTTTCCTCCCGGGTGGAGAACAACTCGGCCTTCGCCGCGGACGGCTACTCCCGCGCGACCGGCGAGGTGGGCGTCCTCTTCCTGTCCACCGGCCCCGGCGCCCTGACCTCCCTGGCCGGGCTGCAGGAGGCCTACGCCACCGGCGTTCCCATGGTCGTCGTCGCGAGCCAGATCCCGCTGGAAGGACTCGGCGCGCGCCGCAAGGGCATGCTGCACCAGCTCGATGACCAGAAGGCCTCGGCCGCCAACGTCACCAAGAGCCAGCGGCTGATCCAGCACGCCTCCGGCATCCCCTCCGCCATCCAGGACGCCTGGACCGAGGCGATCTCCTCGCCGCAGGGCCCCGTCTGGCTGGAAATCCCGCAGAACGTCCTGCTGGACCCCATCATGGTGCCTCCCGTGGAGGACGCCCTCGCCGAGGCCGCCGACAACCCGCCCCGCGTGGAACTGGTCCGGGAAGCCGTGAAATGGCTCTCGACTGCGGAACGTCCCGCCATCATCGCCGGCGGCGGCACCCGCCGCGGCCGGGCCGAGAAATCGCTCCTTTCCATCGCCGAGAAGCTGCGGGCCCCGGTCATCTGCACCCCCGGCGGCAACGGCGCGTTCCCGTGGAACCACGAGCTCTCGCTGCAGGCCTGGATCGAGGACCAGCACATGACGGAGCTCCTCGAGGACGCCGACGTGCTGATCGTCATCGGCTCCTCCCTGGGCGAAGTCACCTCCAACTACTTCACCTTTGAGCCGCGCGGCCGGATCATCCAGATCGACGCCGAACCCCGCGTCCTGGAATCCAACCGGCCCGGGCTGGGCATCCGGGCCGACGCCGGCCAGGCGCTCGCCGCGCTCGACGCCGCCCTGACGGAACCGCACGGAGAGCGCGCGGACTGGCACGGCACACCTCCCGAGGTCCTGGTCAAGGAAACCCTGGCCAAGGTCAAGGCCCGGCTGGAATCCCAGGACCTCGGCAAGGAGCTGAAGTTCATGGCGGACATCCGCGGGGCCGTTCCCGACGCCATGCAGACCTTCTGGGACATGACCATCTCCGCCTACTGGGCCTGGAGCTGCTGGGACGCCCGCGAGGGCCAGTTCCACTCCGCGCAGGGCGCCGGGGGACTCGGCTTCGGCTTCCCCGCGGCGATCGGCGGCGCCGTCGGCCTGGAAACCACCGGCGCGCCCGGCGGGTCGGCCCGCGTGCTCGCCGTGTCCGGCGACGGCTCCGCGATGTACTCCATCTCCGAACTGGCCACGGCCAAGCAGCACAACGTTCCGGTCACCTGGTTGATTGTCGACGACGGCGGCTACGGCATCCTGCGCGAATACATGGTCGGCGCCTTCGGCAAGGCCACCGCCACCGAGCTCGCCCGCCCCGACTTCGTCAAGCTCGCGGAGGCGTTCGGGGTTCCGGCCGTCCGGGTTGCCCCCGAGGATATCGGGGACGCGCTCCGGGCGGGGTTCGCCGCCGACGGGCCGAACGTCGTCGTCGTCGAAACCCTGCTCAAGATGTTCGCCCCCACGCACCTGGAGGCGTAAGCGCCAGGCTTCCCGCCCGGGCGAGGACGAACCAGCGCGGACCCGCAGCACTGCTGCGGGTCCGCGCTTGGCGTTTAAGCCCAAAGTCCGCCCAGACCAGGGTTAGTTTCCCAAAGTAACTAAATTCCTGCTATATTTGTTGCCTCAGGCAAACAAAGCCAAAAACAGAGGGAGCCGTGATGGCAGTCGCGCCGGACACCGCAGCCAGACTCGTCCACCAGATCTTTGATCTGCAACGCGCGGTGCGCTGCGTCGCCGCCGTGAAACTGCGCGGGGAGGACACAGGAGTGGCACTCCAGGGCGTCCTGCGCTTCGTGGGGGAGGGGGAATCCCGGGCCACCTCACTCGCGGAACGGCTCGGAGTCAGCGCGCCCGTCCTCAGCCGGCACATCGCCGAACTGGAAGAACAGGGCTACGTGGTCCGCCGGCCCGACCCCCTGGACGGGCGGGCGCAGCTGGTCGCGCTCTCCGCGTCAGGAGTCGAGAAACTCCGCTCCATCGAGGACCAGCGCGCCGCCACACTCCTTGGCTTCCTGCAGGACTGGAGCGAGCAGGACGTCGAAGAGACAACGAACACCCTCCAGAAACTTGCTGAGTCCCTCAGGACATCAGCCCGGGCAACGACGGCCGGATCCACCACCACGACCGACATTGTTTGAGGAGCGCCCCATGGCAGCAATCACAGAACAGCCCCCCGCACCGCCGGCGGTGATGACCCACCGCCAGATCATGGAGGCCCTGACCGGCCTGCTGGCCGCGTTCTTCACCGCGATCATCAGCAGCACCATCGTCGCGAACGCCCTCCCCACGATCATGTCCGAGCTCAACGGAACCCAGACGGACTTCGCCTGGGTCATCACCGCGGCCCTGCTCGCCAACGCCGCCACCACCCCCATCTGGGGCAAGCTCGCAGACCTCTTCAACAAGAAGCTCCTGGTCCAGCTCAGCATCGTGATCTTCGTGGCCGGATCCGTCATGGCTGGCCTGTCGGAGACGATCCCGCTGCTGCTGACCGCCCGCGTCATCCAGGGCGTTGCCATGGGCGGGCTCACCGCGCTGGCCATGGCCATCATCGGCTCCATCATCCCGCCCCGCGACCGCGGCAAGTACTCCGGTTACATGGGCGCCGTGATGGCCGTGGGCACCGCCGGCGGACCGCTGCTCGGCGGGTTCATCGTGGACAGCCCGCTTGGCTGGCGCTGGACCTTCTTCGTCTGCGTCCCGCTCGCCGTGATCGCCCTGATCCTGCTGCAGATCACCCTGAAACTGCCCCACGTCAGGCGCCCCGCGAAAATCGACTGGCTCGGCTCCATCCTGCTGACCTCCGGCGTGAGCCTGCTCTTGATCTGGGTGTCGTTCGCCGGCAACCCCGACTACTACGACTGGTGGTCCTGGCAGAGCGCAGCCATGGTGGGCGGCGGCGTGGTCCTGCTGGCCCTGCTGGTCCTGGTCGAATCCAAGGTGCCGCAGCCCATCATTCCGCTGAAGATCATTTCGCAGCGCACCACCGCCCTCGCCATCCTGGCCTCCATCGCCGTCGGCGTCGGGATGTTCGGTTCCTCCGCCTTCCTCGGCCAGTACTTCCAGGTGGCACGCGGCGCATCACCCACCGAGGCGGGGCTCCTGACCCTGCCGATGATCGCCGGCAACCTGATCGGTTCCGTGGTCTCCGGGCAGCTGATCAGCCGGACCGGAAAGTGGAAGCGGTACCTGGTCGCGGGAGCCATCCTGCTGATCAGTGGCCTCGGGCTGACCGGGACCATCGACCACACCACCGAACTCTGGCAGACCGGCGTCTACACCGCGATCCTGGGTCTCGGCCTGGGCCTGCTGATGCAGAACCTCGTCCTGGCCGTGCAGAACACCGTGCGGGCCAGCGACATCGGAACCGCCAGCGCCTCGGTGGCGTTCTTCCGGTCGGTCGGCGGCGCCATCGGCGTCTCCGTGCTGGGAGCCATCATGGCCAACCGGGTCAAGGAACTCGCCACCGAGGGACTCGCCGCCGCGGGGATTCCCGCCGGCGGCGGTGCCGGCGCCAGCATGGACCTCAAGGACATGCCGGAGCCCGTCCGGGAAATCATGCGGGCCGCCTACGGTGACGCCACGGCCCAGATCTTTATGATTTCCGCGATCATCGGGCTGGTCGCCCTGGTGGCGATCCTCTTCATCAAGGAACAGCCGCTGCGGCGCACCGTGGACATCGTCAGCCCTGCCGCCAAAGGCGACGAACGTGCCGACGACGGCGGCCCCGCCTCGGCGGCATCCGCCAGCCCGGCGGCCGGGACCGGAATCGTCGACCTCGACCGGGAATTCGTTGACGTGCTCAGCCGGCAGCGCGAAAGCCAGCGCCGGGGCGACTGAGCGGGGCGACTGAGCCGGCAGCAGGGTCATGGCCCGGACTCAGGGGGCCGGAGACGCCACGAGCACAACGTTTTTCCCGAACAGGTCTTCCGTGTAGCAGCTGATGAGGACGAGGCGGTTGGGAACGACCTGCCAGATCGGATTGTCCTTGAGCGAGGATTTATCTTCGGTCGAGATGGAGTCAACCCGGTACCGGATCATTCCGGCAGCCGTCGCCACCTCGAAGATGTCCCCGGGCGCGGCGGCTGAACTGAGCCGGTTGAACGGTGCGTCCCGGCCCTCCCAGCTGTGGCCCATGATGTAGGTCGTGTTCGTGGATCCCGCCCCCGGTGCGCCAAAGTGTGTCACCCAGTAGCCATCCAAGGACACGGGCGGCACGATGGTCTGGGCTGCGATTTCGGCCGGGCTGGGATCCAGCGGGTGGACCACAACGTCGAAGCCTGCCGACGGGTAGACGATGCGAACGGGTGCCGCTGCCGGGGGCAGCGCAGGCGTCTGTGCGGGCGCCGGTTGCGCTGGGGTGCCGGCGGCCAGGCTCGGTGCGGCGGGAGCCGTCTCTGGCGGGCCGGAACTGGCGCTCTCTGGCACCACCAGCGCCGGGGCTGCCGGTGGGCTGTCAGCCAGGTCGGACCGGACGGGGGTTCCCTGCCCGGACAGGACAGCCAGAACGAGGAACGCGACCAGGCCGCACGTCAGGATCAGCAGATCGCCGCCGTTCCAGGTCCGGTGTTTCGCGGTGGCTGCGCCGCGGGCCAGGGAGTGCCGGGCCAGGGGGCGGCGGGCCGCGGAGTGGAGGAAGGGCATCGGAGCTCCTTCGTGAGTTCGGAACGATCG
>DATIUQ010000025.1:0-22975 GCA_035466775.1 Arthrobacter sp. | reverse complement strand
GGATCCGCCGAGCACCACGACGTAAGGGCGCTGCGTGTCGGTGGTGAGCTTGCGCAGCACCTCGACTTCGGTGCGGACCAGGTCGCCCTGGTAGGACGGCAGCCGGGTGGCGACGTCGTACACGCTGGCGTGCTTGCGGTGCACGGCGCCGAAGGCGTCGTCCACGAAGGCGCCGTTGTCACCGGTCAGGGCGACGAGTTCATCCGCGAATGCGCCGCGCTCGGCGTCGTCCTTAGATGTCTCGCGCGCGTCGAAACGCACGTTCTCCAGGACGAGGACTTCGCCGTCCTGCAGCGCCGCGGCGAGTTCCTTCGCCGAGCCGCCGACAGTGTCCTTCGCGAGGGAGACCTTGAAGGGGGCCAGCTCGGCCAGCCGTGCGACGGCAGGCTGGAGCGAGTACTTGTCCTCGGGGACGCCCTTGGGGCGGCCGAGGTGTGCTGTGACCAGCACGCGGGCACCGGCGTCCGTGAGCTTCGCCAGCACTGGCAGGGAGGCCTTGATGCGGCCGTCGTCAGTCACTGTAGAGCCGTCGAGCGGCACGTTCAGGTCACTTCTGACCAGAACGTACCGCCCGCGGACACCATCAGCGATCAGTTCGTTGAGGGTGTGGAATGTCATGAGTCTTACCCTAGCCCAGCTTGGCTGCGACGAGCTCCGTGAGGTCCACGAGGCGGTTGGAGTAGCCCCATTCGTTGTCATACCAGGAAACAACCTTGACCTGGTTGCCGATCACCTTGGTCAGGCCGGAGTCGAAGATGGACGACGCCGGGTCCCCGACGATGTCCGAGGAGACGATCGGCTCGTCGGTGTAGGTCAGCAGGCCCCTGAGCTCGTCGGACTCGGACGCGGCCTTGAGGGCGGCGTTGACTTCCGCGACGGTGGTCTCACGGGAGACGGTGACGGTCAGGTCCGTGGCGGAGCCGGTGGGGACCGGCACGCGGATGGCGTAGCCGTCGAGCTTGCCCTTGAGTTCCGGCAGGACCAGGCCGATGGCCTTGGCCGCACCCGTGGAGGTGGGGACCATGTTGATGGCGGCGGCGCGGGCGCGGCGAAGGTCCTTGTGCGGGCCGTCCTGCAGGTTCTGGTCGGCGGTGTACGCGTGGATGGTGGTCATCAGGCCCCGTTCGATGCCGAAGGAGTCGTTGATGACCTTGGCCAGCGGGCCGAGGCAGTTGGTGGTGCAGGAAGCGTTGGAGATGATGTGGTGCGAGGCGCTGTCGTACAGGCCGTCGTTGACGCCCATCACGATCGTGATGTCCTCGTCCGACGCGGGGGCGGAGATCAGGACCTTCTTGGCGCCGGCGTCGATGTGCTTCTGCGCATCGGCGGCCTTGGTGAAGAAGCCGGTGGACTCGATGACGATGTCTACGCCAAGCTCGCCCCAGGGCAGCTTCGCGGGGTCGCGCTCGGCAAGGACCTTGATGATGTTGCCGTCGACAACGATGTTGCCGTCCTTGACCTCAATGGTCTCGGCCAGGCGGCCGCCGACGGAGTCGTACTTGAGGAGGTGAGCGAGGGCTTCCGGGCTGGTGAGGTCGTTGACCGCAACGATCTCGAGGTCTGCCCCCTGGGCAAGTGCGGCGCGGAAGTAGTTGCGGCCAATACGGCCGAAGCCGTTGATTCCAATACGGGTGGTCACGTTTTCAGTCTCCTTGGTGCTTCTTCAAGCACGATTAGTTGAGAAGGCGCTCAAGCCAACTAACAGATCCCGCACGCCATTGGGCAGAGATGATTAACAGATCGGAGGGCGACCAGCCACATTGCTGAAGGCTAACCGCCTTCCGTGACCTATCTTACGTTTAACTTGGTCTGCCCCCGCAAGTGCAGGGGCAGACCGTCCACTATTCGAGCCTGGCGGCGGGAAATGTGAGCTTTGTTACGCTCCGGTTAACTGCGGCGCATGTGACGCGCCGGCGTCCGGCACCGCTCTAGAGCGTGATGAGGCCGGTGGCGTTCTTGCGTGCGGCATCAAAGCGCTTGGCGACGTCCGCCCAGTTCACGATGTTCCAGAAGGCCTTGACGTAGTCGGCCTTGACGTTGACGTAGTCCAGGTAGAAGGCGTGCTCCCACATGTCCAGCATCAGCAGCGGGGTGGTGCCGACGGCCACGTTGCCCTGCTGATCGTAGAGCTGCTCGATCACGAGGTTGCCGCCGATCGGCTCGTAGGCCAGGAAGGCCCAGCCGGAACCCTGCAGGCCCATGGCCGCCGCGGTGAAGTGCGCGCGGAACGCGTCGAAGGAGCCGAACGCGTCGTCGATGGCCGCGGCCAGCTCGCCCTCGGGCTTGTCGCCGCCGTCCGGGGACAGGTTGTTCCAGAACACCGAGTGGTTGATGTGGCCGCCGGTGTGGAACGCAAGGTCCTTGGAGAGGCGGTTGATGTTGGCGAAGTCACCCTTGTCGCGTGCTTCCGCCAGCTGGGCGAGGGCGTTGTTGGCGCCCGCAACGTAGGCGGCGTGGTGCTTGCTGTGGTGCAGCTCCATGATCCGCGCGGAGATGTGGGGCTCCAGCGCTGCGTAGTCATAGCTGAGCTCGGGCAGTACGTACTCGGTCACAAAATCCTCCAATGTCGTGGACTGGTTGTCCGTTTTGGTAACTCTCGGATTGTGCATCCGGATGTTGTGGCACCCGGAAGTTTCTGGATCGGAATCCAGTGGGCATAGCCTCCGGTCCCCCTGAGGTATTCCCGCCGGCCCGTTCCGATTCTGCTGGTGTTTGCCGGCGGAGGCTACTCGTCGAGCATTTCGGGTGTCACATTTGCCTCCGTACCGGGGATGCCGAGGTCCTGGGCGCGTTTGTCCGCCATCGCCAGCAGGCGGCGGATCCGCCCGGCGATGGCGTCTTTGGTCATGATCGGGTCGGCGATGCGGCCGAGCTCGTCCAGGCTGGCCTGCTTGTGCGCGACCCGCAGTTCTCCGGCGTACTTCAAGTGGTCGGGGACGTCGTCGCCGAGGATCTCGAGCGCGCGGTCCACGCGGGCGCCGGCGGCGACGGCGGCCTGCGCCGAACGCCGCAGGTTGGCGTCGTCGAAGTTCGCCAGCCGGTTCGCGGTGGCGCGGACCTCCTTGCGCATCCGGCGTTCCTCCCACACCATCAGCGCGTCGTGGGCGCCCATCCGGGTCAGCAGGGCGGCGATGGTGTCGCCGTCGCGGATGACCACACGGTCCACTCCCCTGACTTCACGGGCCTTGGCCTGGATGCCCAGCCGGCGGGCCGCTCCGACGAGGGCCAGGGCGGATTCGGGGCCCGGGCAGGTGACCTCCATGGCGGAGGACCGGCCGGGCTCCGTGAGGGAACCGTGGGCCAGGAAGGCGCCGCGCCAGACGGCCTCGGCGTCGGCGGCGGATCCGTTCACCACCACCGAGGGCAGACCGCGGACGGGCCGGCCGCGGGCGTCCAGCAGGCCGGTCTGGCGGGCGAGGGCTTCGCCGTCGCGCACCACCCGGACGACGTAGCGGCTGCCGCGCCGCATCCCGCCGCCGGACACAACGATGATTTCACTCTGGTGCCCGTAGACCTCGGCGATGGCGGCGCGCAGCCGCCGCGCAGTCGAGGCGAGGTCCACTTCGGCCTCGATCACGATCCGGCCGGAGATGATGTGCAGTCCCCCGGCGAAGCGAAGCATGGCGGACACTTCAGCCTTGCGGACCGAGGACTTCTTGATGTCCAGCCGGGAAAGTTCTTCCTTGACTGATGCTGTCAGTGCCATGGCACCTTTCCTACCTGTTCCCGAAAATGTCGTGGTATGCCGTTGCCAGACGCAGCGGGTCGTGGATCGGCCGGCGGCTCGACGCCCCCACTTTACCCAACACCACCTCGGCACCGAGCATCCCGGCCGCCTGCTCGAAGTCGGCGAGGTCCGGCACGGACGCCGGATCGGCCAGGACGACGTCGATCGTGAAGTCCGGCGCGTACTCCCGGAGCACCCGCAGGTGGTCCGCGGCGGACATCCCGAGGGTTTCCTTGGTGTCCGTGGCAAGGTTCATGGTGAGGCAGCGCCGGGCGGCCGTGTTGCAGAGCGCCTCGCGCATCTCCGGCAGCAGCAGGTGCGGGAGCACGGACGTGTACCAGGATCCCGGGCCGAGGATGACCCAGTCCGCCAGCTCAATGGCGGTGAGCGCCTCGATGCACGCGGGCGCGTCCTCCGGCAGCAGTCGGACGCCTTCCAGCGAACCGGCCACAGCGCATTTCGCCTGCCCGCTGACGGTCTGCAGCACCGAGGTGCCGTCGGGGGCCGTGACGCGGACCTGGCCCTCGATGGTCAGCGGGACGCTGGACATCGGCAGGACCTCGCCGCGGGCCCCGAGCAGCGCCCCGGCCCACTTGAGGCCGGCGACGGTATCGCCCAGGAGTTCCCACAGCGTCACGATCAGCAGGTTGCCCATGGCGTGTTCGTCGAGGGACCCTCCGCGGCCCTTGCCGGGCGCGAACCGGTGCTGCATGACATCGCGCCAGGTACGGCCCCAGTCCGTGTCGTCACAGAGCGCGGAGAGTGCCATCCGGAGGTCGCCGGGCGGCAGGACCCCGTACTCCTCCCGCAGCCTTCCCGAGGAGCCGCCGTCGTCCGCGACGGTGACGATGGCGGTCAGCTCGGACGTGAGCAGGCGCAGCGCGGACAGCGAGGCGGAAAGGCCGTGGCCGCCGCCGAGCGCGACGACGGAAGGACCCTTGTCCTGTTGGCTGGCGAAGGCCGCGCTGGCCGGAGGGACGAGCGGCAGCGGACCAGTAAGCAACGCCATTACTCGCGGCCCAGGTCCCGGTGCGTGGTGGTCACGGTGACGCGCGGATATTGCGCGAGCCGGCGGGACAGTTCGACGGCGACGGCCACGGAGCGGTGCTTGCCTCCGGTGCAGCCCACGGCGATGGTGGCGTAGTGCTTGTTCTCCCGCCGGTAGCCGTCCAGCACCGGTTCGAGGGCCAGCACATAGCGCTCCACGAAGTTGCTGACGCCCTGCGCCTCCAGCACGTAGTCGCTGACGTCCTTGTCCAGCCCGGTGTGGGGGCGGAGCGCCGGGACCCAGTGCGGGTTGGGGATGAACCGGGCGTCGGCGACGAAGTTCGCGTCGACCGGGAGCCCGTACTTGAAGCCGAAGCTCATCACGTTGAGGCGGAGGGCCACGGGACCGGTCTCGCTGAACAGTTCGGTGATCGCGGTGGCGAGGCCGTGGACGTTCAGGGCCGAGGTGTCCAGGACGATGTCGGCGGAGGTGCGCAGTTCGTGCAGCAGTTCGCGCTCGGCGGCGATGCCGTCAAGGATCCTGCCGCCGCCCTGCAGCGGGTGGGGGCGCCGGCCCTGTTCGAAGCGGCGGACCAGGACGCCGTCGTCAGCGTCGAGGAACAGCACCCGGAAGCCGACGCCGCTCGTTTCGAGGTTGCGGAGGGCGGCGCGGATGTCCGCGAACAGTTCCTTGCTGCGGACGTCCATCACGACGGCGAGCTTGGAGATGGAACCCGGCGCGTGCGAGACGATTTCCGCGAGCGTGCCGAGCATCTGCGGGGGGAGGTTCTCCACGACGTACCAGCCGTGGTCCTCCAGCGCGTCCGCCGCAGTGCTCCGGCCGGCTCCCGACATGCCCGTCACTACGAGCAGTTCCGCCTCGACGGGTTTGACCGGCGTCATGCCGTCCGATTCCGTCCCGGATCCTGCCGTCGACTCTGCCATCAGTGAAGCCCCGTTCTGCTGTGCTGTTGTGCGCTATGACCGCCGGGTGGCGGCCGCGCTGCGACTAGCCGCCGCGCGCGCCGTTTCCCAAGTCCTTACCCTAGCTAAGTTTGCCGGTGCTAGCTAAGTGTCGAGGATTTCGCCGGTGGTCATGTTGATCGCGGGGACCGTGGCCGCGCCGTCGTCGTCGGTGAAGTGCCGGACGATCGCCGCGGCGAGGGACGGGCCGATCCCCTTGGCACCGGTGAGTTCCTCGACGCTGGCCGTCCTGATGCTCTTGACCGAGCCGAACTGGGCGAGCAGGGCCTTGCGCTTGGATTCGCCGAGGCCGGGCACCCCGTCCAGCGCGGAGACGGTCATCGCCTTGCCGCGCTTCTGCCGGTGGAAGGAGATCGCGAAGCGGTGCGCCTCGTCGCGGATGCGCTGGAGCAGGTACAGCCCGGCCGATGCCCGCGGCAGGATCACCGGGAAATCGCTGTCCGGGAGCCAGACTTCCTCGAGTCGCTTGGCGAGCCCGACGACGTAGACATCCTCGATGCCCAGTTCGGCCAGGGCGCGGGCGGCCGCGTTGACCTGCGGCTTGCCGCCGTCGACCACCACGAGGTTCGGCGGGTAGGCGAACTTGGTCCGCGGCGCCGGCGTCGTCGTGTCCGCCACGGCGGACGGAGGGCCGGCCACCGCCGCGTCGGCCGTGGCGTTGAGCATGGCCTGATGGCCCGGCTGGCGGGCGGCCTCGGCCTGGACAGACTGCTCCTGCAGGTAATTCCGGAACCGCCGGGTCAGCACGTCGTGCATCGCGGCCGTGTCGTCATTCGCGGCGGCGCCCGTGACAGAGAACTTCCGGTATTCGGACTTCTTCGGCAGGCCGTCCTCAACCACCACCATGGAGCCGACCACGTTGGTGCCCTGGACGTGCGAGATGTCGAAGCATTCGATCCGGAGCAGCGCCACCGGCAGCTCGAGGGCCTCCTGCAGCTCCTGGAGTGCCTGGGACCTCATGGTCAGATCGCCGGCGCGCCGGGATTTGTGGAGTTTGAGGGCGTGCTCGGCGTTGTCCCGGACGGTGGACAGCAGCGCGGCCTTGTCGCCGCGCCGCGGCACCCGGATGTCCACCCTGGCTCCGCGCAGCCCGCCGAGCCAGAGCGCCAGTTCGGCGGCGTTGCTGGGCTCCACCGGAACGAGGACCTCGCGCGGCAGCCTGCCCTCCAGGCCGGCTTCCTCGCCGTAGACCTGCTGGAGCAGGTGCTCGACGAGGTCCGGGGTGGTGGTGTCCTCGACCTTTTCGACGACCCAGCCGCGCTGGCCGCGGATCCGGCCGCCCCGGACGTGGAAGACCTGCACGGCGGCTTCGAGTTCATCCTCATGCAGGGCGAAGACGTCCGCGTCGGTGCCCTCGGCCAGGACCACGGCGTTGCGTTCGAAGACCTTCTTGAGCGCGACGATGTCGTCACGGATCCGGGCCGCCCGCTCGTAGTCCAGTTCCGCGACGGCGGCGGCCATGTCCTTTTCCAGGCGTGTGACGAACGGTTTGGCCTCGCCGCCCATGAAGGTGCAGAAGTCCTCGGCCAGAGCGCGGTGGTCCGCGGCCGAGATGCGGCCGACGCACGGTGCCGCGCACTTGTCGATGTAGCCGAGCAGGCAGGGCCGGCCGCTGGCTTCGGCGCGCTTCAGGACGCCGGGGCTGCAGCTGCGGACCGGAAAGACGCGCAGCAGTGTGTCCATGGTGTCCCGGATCGCCCCGGCCGTGTACGGGCCGAAGTAGCGGGTGCCTTTGCGCCGCTCGCCGCGCAGGACCTGGACGCGGGGGTACTTGTCCCCCATCGAGACGGCGAGGTACGGGTAGCTTTTGTCATCCCGGAACATCACGTTGAAACGGGGCTTGAATTCCTTGATCCAGGTATATTCAAGCTGCAGCGACTCGAGTTCGCTGCCGACAACCGTCCATTCGACGCTGCTGGCCGTGTGCACCATGGCATACGTTTTGGGGAGCAGTCCCGCCGGATTGGCGAAGTAGGAGTTCAGCCGCGAGCGGAGGTTCTTGGCCTTGCCGACGTAGATGACCCGTCCGTGCGGGTCGCGGAAGCGGTACACGCCCGGATTGGTCGGAATTTCACCCGTCTGGGGTCGGTAACTCGCTGGATCTGCCACAGTTCAAGTCTACTGAGGAGGCAGCCGTGCCTCGGACGGTTAAGCCGCGGGCAGGGCTCGCGTCAGTCGGTGGCTTTGCTCTGGTTGTAGCTCGTGGAGCGTTCCTGGCCGCTGAGTTCGGCGATCGCGTCCATGATGCGGTCGGTGGCCTGCCGGCGCGCGGGCAGGGAATGGTCCGGTCCGGTCTTGTCGAAGTACAGCGGTGCGCCGACCTTCATGGTGAAGTGCTGCGGCTTGACCGATTTGCTGTCCGCGGGCTGCAGGTTCTCGGTGCCGATCAGCCCCACCGGGATCACGGGGGCACCCGTGGTCAGGGCCAGCCAGCCCACGCCGGTGCGCCCGCGGTAGAGGATGCCGTCCCGGGAGCGGGTGCCCTCAGGGTAGATCCCGACGCCCTTGCCGGAGTCTAGGATCTCCAGCAGGGTCTTGAGTGCCTGCACGCTGGCTGCCTGTTCGCCGCGTTCCACGGGAATGGATCCGACCGCCTCGAAGAAGGACTTCATCACCTTGCCCTTGACGCCGCCGGTGGTGAAATATTCCGCTTTGGCGAAGAAGGCCACGGGGCGGGGCATAAGCGCCTGGACGATCACGCTGTCCAGGAACGACAGGTGGTTGGGTGCCACGATGAACGGGCCCTCCTTGGGCACGTTTTCCAGTCCAACGACCGTGGGCCGGCAGGTGGAACTTACAAGGCCCCGCGTGGTCCAGCGGATTGCGTCAAACATTGCCATCGGTGTGCACCTCGTCTTGGGCTTCGGTCGTCGGGTCCGGGGTCGTTGCGTGGGGATTCACTGCGCTGCTGTCCACTGCGGTGCTGTCCACTGCGTGGGAGTGCACTGAGTCCCTCCGGGCAATGGTCTCGTACAGGGCCGTGCTGCTGTGCACGATCTCCGCGGCTCCCGCCGCGTCCAGTTCACCGTCCGGAGCAAAACCCCAGCCTACGCCGATGCAGTCGAGACCGTTGGCAGCGGCGCCGGCCACGTCCTGCGCGCGGTCACCCACCATCACGGCATGTCGTGTGTCCAGCCCGTGATGCGTCGCGAGGTCCGCGAGGGCGGCGGCCACAATGTCGGCCTTGCCCGACGGCGCACCTGCTGCTGCCGCCTCGTCGGCGGCCGAGCCCCGGATGGTATGGAAGAGGTCGGCGATGCCGTGGTGCTCCAGGACTGTCTTGGCAATGCCTTCGGGTTTCTGGGTGGCCACGGCGATGGGACGTCCGGCCTGCACGAAGGCCTCCAGTAGGGAGCGGATTCCCGGATAGAGCCGGCTTTGGGCGATGCCGGTGGCGAGGTAGTGTGCGCGGTAGATCCGGATGGCGTCGGCGAGCTGGTCGGCGGGGACCCCGGCGATGTCCGTGAGGGAATGGCTGAGTTTCGGGCCGATCATGGCATCCATCCGGGCTTTGCCGGGAACGCCGAGTCCGAGTTCCGTGAGGGCGGCGGCGATTCCGTCCGTTATTCCCTGCACCGGATCGACAAGAGTGCCGTCAAGGTCGAAGATCACGGGCACTGTTGTTTGGGTCACCGGCTTAGTTTCTCACGAGTGGACGCATGCCAGAAACTCGCATGCCCCAGGCGGAATATGTCGCCCGCCGCTTGGCCGATGCATCCGCGGCCGGTGCCGCGGATGCATCTGCCAGCCGTGGCTCAGGCCAGGATGTCGGCCAGGAAGGCTGCCGTGTGGCTTTCCGTGGACTTGGCCACCTGTTCGGGCGTTCCCGAGGCGACAATGCGGCCGCCGCCGGAGCCGCCGTCGGGACCCAGGTCGACGATCCAGTCCGCGCTCTTGATGACGTCGAGGTTGTGCTCGATGGTGATGACCGTGTTGCCCTTGTCCACGAGGCCCTGAAGCACCAGGAGCAGCTTCCGGATGTCCTCGAAGTGCAGGCCCGTGGTGGGTTCGTCCAGCACGTAGACGCTGCGCCCGTTGGAGCGTTTCTGCAGCTCGGCCGCGAGCTTCACGCGCTGCGCCTCCCCGCCGGAGAGTGTGGTGGCGGGCTGGCCCAGCCGGACGTAGCCGAGGCCGACGTCGACGAGCGTGCTGAGGTGCCGGGCAATCGGCGAGAACGCGGCGAAGAACTCGGCGCCTTCCTCGATCGGCATGTTCAGCACATCGGCGATCGTTTTGCCCTTGTAATGGACCTCCAGGGTTTCCCGGTTGTACCGGGCTCCGTGGCAGACCTCGCAGGGCACGTAGACGTCCGGCAGGAAGTTCATTTCGATCTTCAGGGTGCCGTCGCCGCTGCACGCCTCGCAGCGGCCGCCCTTGACGTTGAAGGAGAACCGGCCCGGCAGGTAGCCGCGGACCTTGGCCTCGGTGGTGTCCGCGAACAGCTTGCGGATGTTGTCGAACACACCCGTGTAGGTGGCCGGGTTGGACCGCGGCGTGCGTCCGATGGGGCTCTGGTCCACGTGGACCACCTTGTCCAGGTGCTCGAGGCCCTGGATCGACTTGTGCCGCCCCGCCACCTGCTTGGCGCCGTTGAGCTTGTTGGCCAGGACCTTGTAGAGGATCTCGTTGACCAGGGTGGACTTGCCCGAGTCGCTGACGCCGGTCACCGCGGTGAACAGGCCCAGCGGGAAGGCGGCATCAACGTTCAGGAGGTTGTTCTCCTTGGCGCCGACCACCTTGAGTTCGCGCTTCTTGTCGTATTTGCGCCGCTTCTTGGGGATCTCAATCCGCTTCCGGCCGGAGAGGTAGTCGCCGGTGAGGGACTCGGTGTTGTCGAGCAGCTCCTTGTACGAACCGGAGTGCACCACCATGCCGCCGTGTTCGCCGGCTCCCGGTCCGATGTCCACCACCCAGTCGGCTTCCTGGATGGTGTCCTCGTCGTGCTCCACCACGATCAGGGTGTTCCCGAGGTCCCGCAGCCGGGTGAGGGTCTCGATCAGGCGTCGGTTGTCCCGCTGGTGCAGGCCGATGGACGGCTCGTCCAGGACGTAGAGCACACCCACGAGGCCGGAGCCGATCTGGGTGGCCAGCCGGATGCGCTGGGCCTCGCCGCCGGACAGGGTGCCGGACGGGCGCTCCAGGTTCAGGTACTCCAGGCCGACGTCGAGCAGGAAGGTCAGGCGGGCCTGGATCTCCTTGAGGACCTGGTTCGCGATCTGGGCCTCGCGGCCGGTGAGGACCAGGTGGTCCAGGAAATGCGCGCACTCGCGCATCGGCAGGGCGGCGACCTCGGCAATCGACTTGCCGTTGATCAGCACCGAGAGCGACGCCGGGTTCAGGCGCGCGCCGTTGCAGGCCGGGCAGGGGATCTGCCGCATGTATTCCTCGTAGCGGTCGCGGGCCGAGTCCGAGTCCGTTTCGAGGTGCTTGCGGTGGACGTACTGGATGACGCCCTCGAAGCCGGTGCTGTATTTGCGTTCCCGGCCGAAGCGGTTGCGGTACTGCACCACGACTTTGTGGTCCTTGCCGTGCAGCACGGTCTGGCGGGCGTCCTCGGAAAGCTTGTCCCACGGAGTGGTCATCGAGAAGCCGAGTTCCTTGGCGAGGCCGCCGAGCAGGCGGTTCCAGTACTCGGTCGTGGCGGTGCCGAGGGACCAGGGCGCGATGGCCCCCTCCGAGAGGGACAGTTCCCCGTTCGGGATGATGAGTTCTTCGTCGACCTCCAGCTTGGTGCCGATGCCGCTGCAGGCGGAGCAGGCGCCGAAGGGATTGTTGAAGGAGAAGGAGCGGGGTTCGATCTCGTCGATCGCGAGCGGGTGCTCGTTGGGGCAGGCGAGGTGCTCGGAGAACGCCCTGATCCGTT
This sequence comes from Arthrobacter sp., assembly GCA_035466775.1. Lineage (GTDB taxonomy): Bacteria > Actinomycetota > Actinomycetes > Actinomycetales > Micrococcaceae > Arthrobacter. The sequence continues at coordinate 11,414 of DATIUQ010000025.1, read as the reverse complement.
CCGGGTCGTCGGCGTCGAGGTCGACGAACTCGGCAAGGATCCGTCCCTCGGCCAGGCCGAGGGCGGTTTCCACCGAGTCGGTGAGGCGCTGGCTGATGCCTTCCTTGACCACAAGCCGGTCAACCACGACTTCGATGGTGTGTTTGAACTGCTTTCCGAGCTTGGGGGGATCGCTCAGCTGGATCAGCTTGTCATCGACCCGCGCCCGCGAGTAGCCCTTGGCGGTGAGTTCCTTGAACAGCTCGACGAATTCGCCCTTGCGTCCGCGGACCACCGGGGCCAGGACCTGGAATCGGGTGCCCTCCGGCAGTTCCAGCAGCTGGTCGACGATCTGCTGCGGGGTCTGCTTCGTGACGGGCTCGCCGCAGACGGGGCAGTGCGGGCGGCCGACACGGGCCCACAGGAGGCGCATGTAGTCGTAGATCTCGGTGATCGTGCCCACGGTGGAGCGGGGATTCTTGCTCGTCGATTTCTGGTCGATGGACACCGCGGGCGAGAGGCCCTCGATGAAGTCGACGTCGGGCTTGTCCACCTGGCCCAGGAATTGCCGGGCGTAGGCGGAGAGCGATTCGACGTAGCGCCGCTGGCCCTCAGCGAAGATGGTGTCGAACGCGAGCGAGGACTTCCCCGAGCCCGAGAGCCCCGTGAACACGATCATGGAATCGCGCGGCAGGTCCAGGTCCACGTTGCGCAGGTTGTGCTCCCGCGCGCCCTTGACGACGAGCCGGGACATGTCCGGCCGGGTCACCGCGGGGCGGGTTTCGACGGCGCGGCCCGGTTTCGCGGCGCCCTCCGGAACGGCGCTCTCCGGGACTGCGGCGGTCTGGGTATCAACGGCTGGATCTTCAGCTACGGCTTTAGGCACGGTACCAATGCTAATCGAAAACTTCTTCGAATATCCATTCCCGGCGGTGTCCCGCGCCGGGGACGGCCGGCTGTTGTGTTAGGGGCAGGCTACTCACGGTCGTAGGCGGCGGCGAGCAGCTGGACGGCCTCGGCGAAGCTGGCACCCTGGGCCTTGGCCGAGGCGGCGAATTCGGCTGCTGCGGCGGAAAGCGAGCTCCAGGCCTCGTCCCGGGCGCAGACCACCGTCCCGTTCCGGCCCCGCGTCACCACGACGCCGGCGGCCTCCAGTTCCTTGTAGGCGCGCGCCACAGTGTGCGGAGCGACGGCCAGTTCGCCGGCGAGGCTCCGGACTGCGGGGAGCTTCGTCCCCGGAGCCAGGGTCCCGTTGTCAGCCCGTTCGATGATGTTGAGCCGGAGCTGTTCAAACAGGGGCACGGTACTGGCCGGATTGGGCCGCCAGGCGCCGGGAAACGGTGTGATTGATGTTGCTGATGCTTCACTGGTCGTCACTGTCCGGGCTCCCCGGAACTCTTGCGCTGTTCGCGGCGGGCGAACTGCGCCTCGTACAGCTCAACGTAAAGTCCGGCCCCGGCCATCAGCTGCTGATGGGTCCCCTGTTCAACAATCCGTCCTTGGTCCATGACCAGAATTAGATCAGCGTCCCGCACGGTGGACAAGCGGTGGGCAATCACGAAGCTCGTGCGGCCCTGCCGGAGCCGCTGCATCGCCTGCCTGATCTGCACTTCGGTGCGGCTGTCGACGGAGCTTGTGGCCTCGTCGAGGATCAGGATGTTGCGCCCGGCCAGGTGCGCCCTGGCGATGGAAATGAGCTGGCGCTGGCCGCGGCTCAGCGAGTCGCCGTCGTTGCCCAGCATGGTGTTGTAGCCGCCGGGCAGCGCACGGACGAACTGGTCAACGTGGCTGGCCCGCGCCGCGGCCACAATCTCTTCCTCGCCTGCGCCGGGGCGCCCGTACTCGATGTTGTCCCGGATGCTGCCGGTGAACAGCCAGGCGTCCTGCGGCACCGTACCGAACCCGGCCCGCAGTTCATCCCGGGGCTGTGCCGCGATGTCCGTGCCGTCGACGGTGATCCGGCCGGAATCCACTTCGTAGAAGCGCATCAGCAGGTTCACCACGGTGGTCTTGCCGGCGCCGGTGTGGCCGACGACCGCCACCGTCTGCCCGGGTTCGACGGTGAAGGACAGGTCCTGGACCACGGGCGAGGCGGGGCCGTAGCCGAAGGTGACATGTTCAAAGGCCACCCTGCCGGCGGCCCGGCCGGCGCCGGCCGCGGGGGCCGGGGGCGGTGCCTCCACCGGTGCCTCCGCGGGGATCTCCGGCGCGTCGAGGAGGTCGAAGACCCGCCCGGCCGACACGAGGCAGGACTGCATCAGCGTCAGCATGCCGCCAATCTGCCCCATCGGCTGGCTGAAGAGCCGGGTGAACTGGATGAAGGCCTGCAGGCCGCCGATGGTCATGGCGCCCGCCAGGACCTGGAGCGCGCCGACGACGGCGACGGCGATGTAGTTGAGGTTGGACACAAAGACCATCAGCGGCTGGACGACGCCGGATATGTATTGCGCGCGGGCGCTGGCCCGGAAAAGCCTGTCGTTGCCGTCCTCGAAAGTGGCTGCGGCCGCCTCGTGCTGGCCGAAGGCCTTGAGGACCTCGTGGCCGGTGAAGAACTCCTCCAGCTGGGCATGCAGTTCGCCCGTGCTCCCCCACTGCTCGGTGAAATGGGCCTGGGACTTCCTGGCCACGAGGACGGTGATGAACGTGGACACCGGGACGGAGACCAGCGCGATCATGGCCAGGACCGGGGAGAGCCACAGCATCATCGCCAGCGCCCCGGAGAGCATCAGCAGTGACATGATCAGCTGGTTGAGCAGCTGGTTCAGGGCCTGGGCGATATTGTCGACGTCGTTCGTGGCGCGGCTCAGCACGTCCCCGCGGTGCTGCTCGTCAAAGTGGCTGGACGGCAGCACGTGCAGTTTGGCCTCCACGGAGGCCCGGAGCCGGTAGCCCAGACGCTGCACGGCGACGGCGGTCAGGGCACCCTGGATCCAGCTGAAGACGGAGGCCCCCACGTACATGACGGACACCCCCGCCAGCAGCGCGGCGAGCATCTCCTGGTTGAAGGATCCCCCCACCACGCCGGCAACGACGACGTCGGTGGCGTCCCCCAGGACTTTCGGCGCCGCCACGTTGAGGACCACAAAAGCGCATGTGGCGGCGAAGGCGCCCACCATCCGCCACTTTGAGGGCCGCAGCAGTCCGAGCAGCCGCCCGGCGGTCCGCCAGCGGAACCGGCTGTTCCCCGGCACTTCCTCCGGTGCCGGCACAGGGAGGGATTCGCTGCGGCCGCCGGAGGGCATGTCCACCAGGGGCTGGTCCCTGGCGTCGCGGGCGGGAGGGGCGTCGGTGCCGGCGTCGAGCGCCTGTTCCGGGGTCACGGCGACTCCTCCAGCACCAGCTGGGAGGCGGCGATTTCCCGGTAGGCCGGCGAGGATTCCATCAAGTGCTGATGGGTTCCCTGGGCCACGAGCCGGCCGTTCTCCAGGACCAGGATCAGCCCGGCATCGACAATCGTGGCGACCCGTTCGGCGACAATCAGGACGGTGGCCGTGCGCAGCAGCGGCGCCATTGCCTCACGCAGCCGGTAGTCGGTGCCGTAGTCCAGTGCCGAGAAGCTGTCGTCGAACAAGTACACGGGAGCCTCCCGGAGCAGAGCGCGGGCGATGCACAGGCGCTGCCGCTGCCCGCCGGAGAAATTCGTGCCGCCCTGGCTCACCGGCGCGTCCAGCCCCAGCGGCAGCTTCCGCACAAACTCCTCAGCCTGCGCGCTGCCCAGCGCACGCCACAGATCCTCGTCCGTCGCCGCCGGGGCGGCCATCCGCAGGTTCCCGGCCAGCGTCCCGGAAAACAGATAGGACTGCTGGGGTACGACGGCGATCAGGCTCCGCAAGGTCCCCAGCGGCAGGCTGCGCACGTCGCAGCCGCCAATGCTGATGGTCCCGCCTGTAGCGGCGAGGAACCGGGGCAACAGGTTCAGCAGGGTGGTCTTGCCGCTGCCGGTCGCGCCGACGACGGCAGTCACGGTCCCGGGAACGGCCGTGAAGCTGACACCGTCAAGGACCGGGGCCTCGGCGCCGGGATAAGCGAAGGAGACGTCCCGGAACTGCACGGCGTGCCCGTCGGGTTTTGCGCGGCCCGGGCCGTCCGTGATCGCCGGCGCCGTGTCCAGGACCGCCTGGATCCGTTCCGCGCAGGCGGCCGCCCGCGGGGCCGTCATAAAGACGTACATGGCCATCATGATCGCGATCAGGATCTGCAGGATATAGGCGATGAACGCGGTCAGGGCGCCCAGCCGCATCTCGCCTGCCTGGATCCGGTGTCCGCCGAACCAGACCACGCCGACAGAGGACAGATTGACCACCAGCATGATCAGCGGCATCATTCCGGCGACCAGCAGCGCGGACCGCAGGTTGTTCTTCGTTAGGTCCTTGTTGACCACGTCGAAGCGCCGGATCTCGTGCCGCTGCCGGACAAATCCGCGGATGACGCTGGCGCCGATGATCTGCTCGCGCAGCATCCGGCTGGTCCGGTCGATGAGTTCCTGGCCCTGCCGGTAGAGCGGTACGAGCCGCCGGACGATCACGGTCATGATGACCGCGAGCACCGGAACCACAGCAACCACGATGCCGGACAAGACAATGTCCTGGTGCATGGCCAGCACAATGCCGCCGACGAAAATGGCGGGCGCGGCGACCAGCATCGTGAAGACGAGGACGACGAGGTTCTGGATCTGCGCGACGTCGTTGGTGGCCCGCGTCACCAGGCTCGCAGCGCCGAACGCCCCGACCTCCTGGGAGGACATGGACTGCACCTTCGAGAACAGCTCTGCGCGCAGTTCCCGGCCCAGCTCCATGGCCGCGACGGCGCCCAGGTAGCCGGCGGCGATGGCCGCGGTGACCTGCACCAGGGCGATCGCGGCCATCCAGGACCCCAGGCGCAGGATCGCCGGGACATCCCCGCCGACGACGCCGTCATCGATGATGGCCGCGTTCAGCGTGGGAAGGAGGAGGCTGGCAGTAGTCTGCACCAGCTGCAGCAGAACGATGGCGAGCACGGTCCCTTTGTGGGCGGCCATCAGCCGGCCCAACAGGCCAATAAGCACCGAACCTCCATCGCTAGTTCAGGGCGTGGATTCAGCTTCGCGGCTGCAGCGGCCCCCACGCTGCCCCGACATTGTAAGCACGATCACATAGTGCTCCGTTGTCACACGCCGGGCGGCCGCTCTGACCGCTCCGGCAGCGGCGTCCGCGGGTCATTCCCGCTTGCGGGCCACAGCGAAGATCCGGCGGAACGGGAACACGGTGCCGTGCGGGCCGGCCGGATAAGCCTCGGCCAGCAGCGCAGTGTATTCCGCTTCGAAATCGCGGGCGTCCCGGGCGGAGAGGGCGGCAAGCACAGGCCGGAGTCCGGTGCCGCGCACCCACTCCAGCACGGGATTTTCGCCGGGAAGGAGCTGATAATACGTGGTCTCCCACGCGTCCGCCTCGCAGCCGGCGTCGAGCATGATCTCCAGGTACTCGTCCGGTCCGCCCACGACGTCGACATGGCGCAGGACACCGGCGAGCCGGTCCGCCCACGCCGCGGACTCTGCCAGCCCGCGCATCAGCGTGTGCGAGGGTGCGTTGAAGTTTCCGGGGACCTGCAGCGCGAACCAGGCGCCGGGCTTGAGTGCGGCAAGCCAGCGGGCCAGCATGTCCCGGTGGCCGGGCACCCATTGCAGGGCGGCGTTGGTGACGACGACGTCGGTCTCAGCAGAAGGCATCCAGCCGGCGATGTCCGCCTGGCCGAAGGAAAGATTGGGCAGCCGGCGGGCGTGCACCGCGGATTGGGCCAGCATTTCCGCTGACGAATCCAGGCCGGCGACCTCCGCCGCGGGCCAGCGCTCGGCCAGGGTGGCCGTCAGGTTCCCGGGACCGCAGCCGAGGTCGACCACACGGCGGGGTGCGTCCGCATGGATCCGGGCCGTCAGGTCGAAGTACGGCCGGTCCCGGTAGTCCCCGAACTGCACATACTTGGCGGGATCCCATTTCACCGTGTTTCCTCCAGTTACCGTTCCTCCAGCCACCGCAAACGAGGCGACCTCCGAAGCCTATCCCCGGCGGGGACGGCGGCCAAGGAGGCGCATGCCCCTGCCTCCCCGGCCACTAAGCTGGGAAGCGATGAAACTTGTTGATCAGCTCCCCGCCCCGGCCGCCCGAGTCCCAGGCCGGACGGGCCTTGACCCGGACGAGCTCTACACCCGCTTCGTCGAGTGGACCGAAACCCGCGGGCTGGCCCTGTACACCGCCCAGGACGAGGCCATCATGGAGCTTGCCTCCGGCGCCAACGTCATCCTGGCCACCCCCACCGGCTCCGGGAAGTCCCTCGTTGCCATCGCCGTCCACTTCCAGGCCATGGCCCGCGGGCAGCGCAGCTACTACACGGCACCGATCAAGGCACTCGTCTCGGAGAAATTCTTCGCCCTGTGCGAGATCTTCGGCGCCGAGAACGTCGGGATCATCACCGGCGACTCCGGCGTCAACCAGGACGCCCCGATCATCTGCTGCACCGCGGAAATCCTGGCCAACATCGCCCTCCGCGAGGGCGCCGCCGCCGAGCTCGGCGCCGTCATCATGGACGAGTTCCACTTCTACTCCGACCCGCAGCGCGGCTGGGCGTGGCAGGTGCCGCTGCTCGAACTCCCCCAGGCCCAGTTCCTGCTGATGTCCGCAACGCTGGGCGACGTCAGCCGCTTCGAGGCCGGCATCACGGAGCTGACAGGCCGCCCGACGACGACCGTCAGTTCGGTGGAGCGGCCCATTCCGCTGCACTATTACTACGAGCAGACGCCGGTCCACGAGACACTCGAGGAGCTCCTCGTGACGAAGCAGGTTCCCGTGTACGTGGTGCACTTCAGCCAGGTCGAGGCGATCGACCGGGCGCAGAACCTGATGAGCATCAACGTCTGCACCCGCGAGGAGAAGGACAAAATCGCGGAGCTGATCGCCGGGTTCCGCTTCGCCGCCGGGTTCGGCAAGACCCTGAACCGGCTGGTCCGGCACGGCATCGGCGTGCACCACGCCGGCATGCTGCCCAAGTACCGCCGGTTGGTGGAACAGCTCGCCCAGGCCGGGCTGCTCAAGGTCATCTGCGGGACCGACACCCTCGGCGTGGGCATCAACGTCCCCATCCGCACAGTGCTGCTGACCGCGCTGAGCAAGTACGACGGCGTCCGCACCCGGCTGCTGAACTCCCGCGAATTCCACCAGATCGCCGGCCGCGCCGGGCGCGCAGGCTACGACACCGCCGGGACCGTTGTGGTGCAGGCCCCGGAGCATGTCACGGAAAACGTCAAGGCGATGGCGAAGGCCACGGCGAAGTTCGGCGACGACCAGAAGAAGCTCCGCCAGGTGGTCAAGAAGAAGCCGCCGGAGGGCTTCGTTTCCTGGGGCGAACCGACCTACACGCGCCTGGTGGAGTCCGTTCCGGATCCGCTGACGTCAAGCTTCACCGTGACCCACGCGATGCTGATGAACCTGATGGAACGGCCGGGGGATCCGTTCAAGGCCGCCCGCCGCCTCCTCACCGAGAACCATGAGCCGCGCTCGTCCCAGCTGCAGCTTATGAAGAAGGCCCTCGGGATCTACCGCGAACTGCTGGCCGCCGGCGTCGTAGAGCGGATCCCGCTCGAGGAGCAGGGCTCCGACGGCCGCACGGTCCGGCTGACCGTCCATCTGCAGGCCAACTTCGCCCTGAACCAGCCGCTGTCCCCCTTCGCCCTCGCGGCGCTGGAGCTGCTGGATCCGGAGTCGCCGTCGTACGCCCTGGACGTCGTGTCCGTGATCGAGTCGACGCTGGAGAAGCCCCGGCAGATCCTGTCCGCGCAGCTGAAGAAGGCCCGCGGCGAGGCGGTCGCCGCGATGAAGGCGGACGGCATCGACTACGACCAGCGCATGGCCATGCTGGATGAGGTCACCTACCCGCAGCCGCTCGCGGAACTGCTCGGGGAGGCCTTCGAGGTCTACCGCCGGGCCGCCCCGTGGATCGGCGATTTTGAGCTGGCGCCCAAGTCGGTGGTCCGGGACATGTACGAGCGCGCGATGAACTTTGGCGAGTTCGTCCAGTTCTACGGACTCGCCCGGTCCGAGGGCATCGTGCTGCGCTATCTCGCCGACGGTTTCAAGGCGCTGCGGCAGACGGTCCCGCAGGACTCCCTCCGCGAAGACCTGGAGGACCTTATCGCCTGGCTCGGCGAACTGGTCCGCCAGGTCGACTCCAGCCTGCTGGATGAATGGGAGGAGCTCACCTCGGGCAAGGCGCCGACGCCGCACGACGCTCCCCCGCCCCCGCCGCCGTCGCTGACCTCCAACGTCCGGGCCTTCCGGGTCATGGTCCGGAACGAGATGTTCCGCCGCGTGGAGCTCTTCGCGGACGAGGACGCCACGGCCCTCGCCGAGCTCGACGCCGGTTCCGGCTGGGACGCCGAGCGCTGGGAAGACGTGCTGGATGACTACTTCGACGAACACGACGACATCGGCACGGGCCCGGACGCCCGCGGCCCCGGCCTGCTGATGATCACCGAGGAACCCGGGACGTGGAAGGTGCGGCAGATTTTCGAGGACCCGGCCGGGAACCACGACTGGGGCATCTCCGCGGAGGTGGATCTCGCGGCGTCGGACGAGACCGGAACCGCCGTCGTGCGTGTGACGGACGTGAACCGGCTCTAGGCACTCCGGCATCCGGCAGTTGCGGCGGGCCTTTTCGACCCGGACAACTTGTAAACTCGAACAATGAGTGTAATCCGGCCCGCGACGGCGAACGATGTCCCCGCAATCCTGCAGATGATCCATGACCTGGCCGTCTACGAGAAGGAGCCGGACGCCGTCCGGAACACGCCGGAGATGCTGCGTGAGGTCCTGTTCGGCGAGAACCCGCGGGTGTTCGCCGCGATGGCGGAGAACGAGGCCGGCGAGGTCCGGGGCTTCGCCCTCTGGTTCCTGAACTACTCCACGTGGGAGGGCGTCCACGGGATCTACCTGGAGGACCTTTACGTGCGGCCGGAGGCCCGCGGCGAGGGCCACGGCAAGGCACTCCTGCAGCATCTGGCCGCGACAGCCGTGGACCGCGGCTATGCGCGCGTCGAGTGGAGCGTCCTGGATTGGAACGAGCCCTCCATCAACTTCTACAAGAAACTCGGCGCCAACCCGATGGAGGAATGGTCCACGTTCCGCCTCACCGGCGACGCGCTGGAAGCCTTTGGCGCCCGCAAGGCCGAAGCCCGTGGCTGACCGGCCCGTGGCTCCCCGGCCTGTGGCCGACTTGCCCATGACCGGCTCCGGTGCCGCGGACCTGCTCGAGACGGCGCGGCCGACGGTCCCGCACACCATCAAGTCACGGCACGAATACCGCGGGATGCGCACCGTGGAACACTACTTCGAGGTGCCGCTGGACCACTTCGGCGGCGATGCGGCAACCGGTGAGACCATCACCGTCTTTGCCCGCGAATACGCCTCAACGGACCACACGGAGGAAGAGGCCGCCCGGCTCCCGTGGCTTCTCTACCTCCAGGGCGGCCCGGGCGGCCGCGGCAACCGGCTCCCGTCCCTTGGCGGCTGGAGCAAGGCCGCCGCCAAGGACTTCCGCATCCTCATGCTGGACCAGCGGGGCACCGGCCTGTCCTCCGCGATTGACCGCAACACCCTGCCGCTGCGCGGGAACGACGCCGACCAGGCGGACTACCTGGCGCATTTCCGCGCGGATTCGATCGTCGCCGACGCGGAGGCCATCCGGCTGACGCTGGGGTCCGGGCCATGGACCATCTACGGGCAGAGCTACGGCGGCTTCTGCGCCCTCAGCTACCTCTCCTTCGCCCCGGAGGGCCTGCGCGAAGCCCTGATCACCGGAGGGCTCGCCCCCCTCGCGGGGCCGGCGGACCGGGTCTACCGGGCGACCTTCCAGCGGGTGGCGGCCCGCAACGCCGAGTATTTCGGACGGTATCCCGAGGACCGTGCGGCCGTCACCCGGATCGCCCGGCACCTTCGCGACACGGAGGAATTCCTGCCCGACGGCGAACGCCTCACCGTGGAGCGTTTCCAGATGGTGGGTTCCTTCCTGGGCGGCAATACCCGGGTGGATGCGCTGCACCACCTGCTGGAGGATGCCTTCGTGGGCACACCCGGCGGCGACCGCCTCTCGGACGCTTTCCTCGACCAGGTCCGCGGGCTGGTGTCCCGTTCGGCGAACCCGTTGTACGCCGTGATGCATGAATCGATCTACGGCCAGGGCGAGTCCACCGACTGGGCCGCCTGGCGGGTCCTGCAGGACTTCCCGGAATTCTCCCCGGAGGCCCCCGAGCCGCTGCTCACGGGGGAGATGGTCTACCCCTGGTACTTCGAGCAGGATCCCGCGCTCCGGCCGCTTCGCAACGTCGCCGGGCTGCTCGCGGAGAAGGCCGACTGGCCGCAGCTGTATGATCCGGAACAGCTCGCGCTCAATACCGTTCCGGTGGCCGCGGCGGTGTACAGCGATGACATCTACGTGGACCGTGATCTTTCGCTCGAGACGGCCGCGGCCGTCCGCGGCCTGCAGGTGTGGGAGTCGGCGGACTTCCACCATGACGGCATCGCGGACGACGGCGAGGGCATTTTCGCCCGGCTGCTCGGCCTGACCCGCTCCGTCCGGGACTGACCCGGGCCGGTCGCTTCCGCGCCCGGGCGGCGCCTAGGTGTACTGCCCCGGGACACTCCGGTCCCGGGCGGCAGTGCCGAGGGCGACGGCGAACACCGCCGCTGCGACGGCGGCGGCCGCCAGGTTGAGGCCCTGGTAGCCGACGCCGCTCATCACCAGCCCCGAGAAACCGGCCCCGACCGCCCCGGCGACCCCCATCATGGTGTCCGAGACGCCCTGGACGAGGACGCGGTCATCCGCGCCGACGCTCTCGGCGAGCAGGGTGGAACCGGCGATGGTGGCCGCGGACCAGCCCAGTCCGAGCACCACGAGTCCGACCGTCACCAGGGCCGGCTCGGCCTGGCCGAAGCCGGCCACCAGGACGGACAGCAGGATCAGCCCGTGACCCAGCAGGATGACCGGGAGCCGGCCGGTCTTGTCCGTCAGCCACCCCATGACCGGCGAAAGCGCGTACATCCCGGCGATGTGCAGCGAGATGGTGAACCCGATCAGGACCAGGACGTCGGTGCTGGCGGCGTGGGCGTGGCCCGCCGGCATGCTGGCCAGGGGGCCTTCGGTCAGCAGTTGCAGGTGCAGCGGCGTCATCGACATCACAGCGGCCATGCAGCCGTGGGCGGCAATCACGGCGACAAGGGCCAGCCGGGCCCGCGGCGAGGCCTGGATGGCGCGCAGGCCGTGACGGAGGCCGTGCCGCCGTCGGGCTCCGGACGTGCCTTTGGGTGCGCCTCCGGCGGCGACTTTGCCCGCGCCTCGGGCAGCGGCGGGTGGTTGCCCGCCGGAGCGGAGCCGTGCGGCGAGCAGCAGCGGGTCCGGCCGCAGGCCGACGA
>DATIUQ010000024.1:0-15443 GCA_035466775.1 Arthrobacter sp. | reverse complement strand
TGGTACGGCCCTGGCTGCTGGGATTGCGGGGCGGTGCCCGAAGCATCATTGCTCGAAGTCATGAGGACACTCTAGCCGATGTTACTGGCCAGTAACATACTTCGCGGCGGTCGGATCCGACGCTCCTGCCCAGTTACTCGCCGCGAGAGGTGCGGAATCCGCACGTGCATCCGCGGAAATCCGCAGGCGATGCCGGCGCCGCGGTGCTGTCCGGGCTGGTAACTGGGCAGGAACGCGCCGGCCGGCCCGGCAGGATGCCCGGTATGTGCCCCGGGCTGCCGGACGGCGCGGCGCGGCGGCTCGAGAACCTCCGGCCGAAAATTGTAGGTTTTCTACAGCGGCGCGGGCGAATACCGTCACTAGACTTGCCAACACGGCCATGTTTTTGTGTGGAATCCACTTAAGCGCCACTGCACAGGCCAGCGAGAACGTACACAGCCGTATCGAACTACAGAGCCGGAGACACTTGATGAGCCACGATCTGACCACGACCGCGGGAAAGATTGCCGACTTCCGCGACCGCCAGGCGCGTGCCGAGCAGCCCTCCGGCCCGGAAGCGATCGAGAAGCAGCACGCGCGCGGCAAGAACACCGCCCGCGAGCGCATCGACCTGCTGCTGGACGCCGGCTCCTTCGTCGAGTTCGACGCCCTCGCCGTGCACCGCTCCACCGCCTTCGGCATGGAAAAGAAGAAGCCGCTGGGCGACGGCCTGGTCTCCGGCTACGGCACCGTGGACGGCCGCCCTGTCGCCGTCTACAGCCAGGACTTCTCCGTCTACGGCGGCTCACTGAGCCAGGTCAACGGCGAGAAGATCGTCAAGGTCCAGGAATTTGCGCTGCGCAACGGCTGCCCCGTGGTCGGCATCCTCGACGGCGGCGGAGCCCGCATCCAGGAGGGCGTCGCCTCGCTGGCCATGTTCGCGGACATCTTCCGCAACAACGTGCATGCCTCCGGCGTGGTCCCGCAGATCTCGCTCATCATGGGCCCCTCCGCCGGCGGCGCGGCCTACTCCCCCGCGCTGACCGACTATGTCGTGATGGTGGACAAGACCTCGCACATGTTCATCACCGGCCCGGACGTGATCAAGACCGTCACGGGTGAAGACGTGGACATGGAAACCCTGGGCGGCGCCCGCCAGCACAACGCCAACACGGGCACCTCCACCTACCTCGCTTCCGACGAGGCGGACGCCATCGAGTTCGTCCGAGAGCTGCTGGACTTCCTGCCGTCCAACAACCTCGCCGAGGCCCCCGTGCTGGAGCACTCCCAGGAGCTGGAGCTCGACGACGACGACCTCGCCCTCGATGCCCTCATCCCGGACTCGGCCAACCAGCCCTACGACATGCGCAAGGTCATCGAGCAGATCGTGGACGACGCGCACTTCCTTGAAATGCAGTCCCTCTACGCGCCGAACGTGATCATCGGGTACGGCCGGGTGGAGGGCCACACTGTGGGCATCGTGGCCAACCAGCCGATGCAGTTCGCCGGCACCCTGGACATCGCCGCCTCGGAGAAGGCTGCGCGCTTTGTCCGGCACTGCGACGCGTTCAACGTCCCGATCATCACGCTGGTGGATGTCCCGGGCTTCCTGCCGGGCAAGGACCAGGAGTTCCAGGGCATCATCCGCCGCGGCGCGAAGCTGCTGTACGCCTACGCCGAGGCCACCGTGCCCAAGCTGACCGTCATCACCCGCAAGGCCTACGGCGGGGCATACATCGTGATGGGCTCCAAGAAGCTCGGCGCGGACCTCAACCTGGCCTGGCCCACCGCGCAGATCGGCGTCATGGGCGCCCAGGGCGCGGTCAACATCCTGTACCGCCGCGAACTCGCCGCAGTGGCGCAGGACGGCGGCGACGTCGAGGCCAAGCGCGCCGAGGTCATCCGGCAGTACGAGGAGGAGCTGCTCAACCCGTACCAGGCCGCCCAGCTCGGCTACGTGGACGCCGTCATCGCCCCGTCCGAGACCCGGGTCCAGATCATCAAGGGCCTGCGCGCCCTGCGGGACAAGCGCGCCAGCCTGCCCGCCAAGAAGCACGGGAACATCCCGCTGTGACCGGAATCGAGCCTCTGGACCCCGCCGAGGCGGCCGCAGCCCCGGCGGAAAGCCTGCTTTCCGTCGCCAAGGGCGACCCGACGCCGGAAGAGCTTGCCGCGCTGACCGCCGTCGTGCTGTCCCTGGGCGGCGGCGAAGAGGACGCACCGGCCAAGCCGAGCGCCCGGCACTGGATCCGCCGCCAGCAGCTGCAGCTGGCGCCGAAGCCGGGTCCCGGCTCGTGGAAGCGCAGCCGGGGCTAAGCCAAAGTCCTGCGGCGAAAAGTTCAGCAACCCTTTCATAACAGCGCCGGCCGGGCTAGTCTCTTTCGGGTGACTATCGAAACCACTGAAACCACATCCCCAGCGCGCCCGCAGACCGCCATCGATGCCGTCGCCGACGCGTTCACGGACACCCTGATCCGGCTTAACCCGAGCTTCGCCACCGAGCTCGGCCTGCCCGGCCATGAGACCGAATACCAGGACTTCTCCCCCGCTGGGCACGAGGAATTCGCCGCCGCCGCGCGCGAGGCCCTCGCTGCCCTCGACGGGCTGGAGCCGGTGGACGACGTCGACGCCGTCACCCTGGACGCCATGCGCGAACGCCTGGGCCTGCAGCTGGAACTGCACGAATCCGGCTGGGGCCTCGGCGAGCTGAACAACATTGCCTCCCCTGCCCAGGAGATCCGGGCGATCTTCGACCTCATGCCGACGGACACCGCCGCGCAGTGGGACCACATCGCGGGGCGCGCGCACAACGTCCCCGCCGCGCTGGACGGGTACATCGAGTCGCTGCGCGCCGCCAAGGAGGACGGCAAGGTGGCTGCCGCGCGGCAGGTGAAGATCGTGGTCGAACAGACCACCAAGCACGCCGCGGAGGACGGCTTCTTCGCGAAGCTGGCCGGCAACGCCAAGACCGCGGAAGGCCCGCTGCCCGGGGACGTGCAGTCCAGGCTCGACGCCGGTGCTGCCGCCGCGCGCGTGGCCTACTCCCGGCTGGCCGGATTCCTGGAGTCCGAGCTGCTGCCCGTTGCCCCGGAGAAGGACGCCGTCGGGCGCGAGCGCTACTCGCTGGCCTCCCGCGACTTCCTCGGCGCCACCGTGGATCTGGAGGAAACGTATGCCTGGGGCGTGCAGGAACTCGACCGCCTGATCGCCGAACAGGAGCGGGTGGCCGAGGAGATCCGCCCCGGCGCCACGATCGAGGAGGCCAAGGAGGTCCTGAACAACGACCCCGCGCGGCAGCTCAAGGGCACCGACGCCCTCCAGGCCTGGATGCAGGAGCTCTCCGACAAGGCCGTGGCCGACCTCGCGGGCGTGCACTTCGACATTCCGGAGGTCATGAAGACGCTGGAGTGCAAGATCGCCCCGACCGACGAAGGCGGCATCTACTACACGGGGCCCTCGGACGACTTCAGCCGTCCGGGCCGCATGTGGTGGTCCGTGCCGCCGGGCGAGGACACCTTCACCACCTGGGCCGAGACCACCACGGTCTACCACGAGGGCGTGCCGGGCCACCACCTTCAGGTCGCCACGGCCACCTACCGCCGCGAACTGCTCAACAAGTGGCGCCGGAACGTCTGCTGGACCTCCGGGCACGGCGAAGGCTGGGCACTCTACGCCGAGAAGCTCATGCAGGAACTGGGGTACCTCAAGGACCCGGGCGACCACATGGGCATGTTGGACATGCAGCGCATGCGGGCGGCCCGCGTGGTGTTCGACATCGGCGTCCACCTGGAGTTGGAGGTGCCCGAGCGTTGGGGGTCGGGCACCTGGACTCCGGACAAGGGGTACGGGTTCCTGAAGCAGAACCTCGCCATCAGCGAGGGGCAGCTCAACTTCGAATTCACCCGCTACCTCGGCTGGCCGGGCCAGGCGCCGTCGTACAAGGTGGGCCAGCGGCTCTGGGAGCAGATCCGCGCCGAGCTCGAATCCCGGCCGGGCTTCGAACTCAAGGCCTTCCACACGAAGGCCCTGAACATCGGCTCGGTAGGTCTCGACACCCTGAAGCGCGCGCTGCTGGGGTAGTCCCCTCCGCGGGCCGCCACCGTCGAGTTGGCACTTCGCGGCAGTGTTTTTCGAAAACATTGCCGCGAACTGCAAACTCGCGGGGCGGGGCGGCCGGCGGGGAGACAATCGCCACACCGGAGGCTGGAATAACTTCACAAATGGATGGCTTTCCGGCGTCATTCCGGGGATCCGGCGGCCGGGGCCCTTTGCGGGCGCCGTAATATTTCTCAACATCCGTTCGTCGTGCTAGGCGGTCCGGTCCTAGCGTGATCCGGTGACCACTCAGACAAGCACCTCCGCACCCGCCGGGAAGACCGGCTTCCAGTTGCCCAAATGGGCCGGCTCGTTCGGCTTCCAGATCATCGCCGCCCTGATCGTGGGCCTGGGCCTTGGCCTGCTGGCCAAGTACACGGGCAGCACCAAGGCGGACCCCAACGCTCTCGGCGCCACCCTGCAGACCATCGGCTCGAGCTACGTCTCGCTGCTGCAGACCGCCGTCGTGCCCCTCATCTTCACCGCCGTGGTCAGTTCCATCTCCAACCTGCGCGCCGTATCCAACGCCGCCCGGCTGGCCTGGAACACGCTGCTCTGGTTCGCCATCACGGCTCTGATCTCCGTGCTGATCGGCATCGGCCTGGGCGTGTTCCTGCAGCCCGGCGCCAACACCGGCATCACCGGCCAGGGCGAAGCACCGTCCAAGGTCGGCAGCTGGTGGGCGTTCCTGACCGGTCTGTTCCCGAAGAACTTCCTGGGCCTCGGCGCCAGCACCACCGTGACCGAGGGCGTCGCCACCACCTCGGTGAGCTTCAACGTCCTGCAGATCCTGGTGATCGCAGTCGCCGTCGGCATCGCGGCGCTCAAGGTGGGCAAGGCGGCGGAGCCGTTCCTGAACCTCAACGCCTCCGCCCTCGCCGTCATCCAGAAGGTCCTCTGGTGGATCATCCGGATCGCCCCGATCGGCACCGTCGGCCTGATCGGCAACGCCGTGGCGATCTACGGCTGGGACACGATCGGCTCCCTCGGCAAGTTCACCTTTGCCATCTACGTGGGCCTGGCGCTTGTGCTGTTCGTGGTCTACCCGGTCCTGGTCCGCACCCACGGGCTGTCCGTCAAGCAGTACTTCTCCGGCGTCTGGCCGGCCGTGCAGCTGGCGTTTGTTTCCCGCTCCTCGGTGGGCACCCTGCCCCTGACCCAGCGCGTGACCGAACGCAGCCTGGGCGTCCCCCGCGGCTACGCATCCTTCGCCGTGCCGCTGGGCGCCACCACCAAGATGGACGGCTGCGCCGCAATCTACCCGGCGATCTCGGCGATCTTCGTGGCCCAGTTCTTCGGGATCCAGCTCGACTTCACCCAGTACCTGCTGATCGCCCTCGTCTCCGTACTGGGCTCCGCCGCGACCGCCGGCACCACCGGCGCCGTCGTGATGCTGACCCTGACGCTCTCCACGCTGGGACTGCCGCTGGCCGGCGTCGGACTCCTGCTGGCCATCGACCCGATCCTGGACATGGGCCGCACGGCCGTCAACGTGGCCGGGCAGGCACTGGTTCCGACCATCGTGGCCAAGCGCCAGGGCATCCTGGACGAGTCGCTGTACAACGCACCGCGGACCGGTGACCCGTTCAGCGACGACGTCGACGGCACCGTCGACAACACAGTCGACGGCGACCCCTCGTCCGCCGTTGCTCCCGCAGCATCGCCCGAGGGCCGCGAGTTGGCCGGCGCCAAGGCGTAACCGCCGGAACCAGCCATCAGCAAAGAAGTCCCCGGGAGGTTCCCGGGGACTTCTTTTGCGTCAAGCCGCGTCAGGGACGGCGGCCGGGCAGGGCCTAGTGCCCGCCGCCGCCGATCACACCCTTCTCGACGGCCTTGGTGACGGCGTCCGCCTCGGCCTGCGTCAGGGTGCCGTCGGTGACGGCCTTGTCCAGCCGGGTCTTCAGTGCCGCGGCGCGGTCAGCCTGGGCCGCGGTCCGCAGCTCCTCCAGGGCCGTGGTGACCTTGGATTCCTCAATCCCCAGCGAATCCGCCAGCGACTTGGCGAGTGCCGCGTCCCTGGCGGCACGGTCCGGTTTGGTTCCTTCGGCCGGCGGGGTGGTCGGCTTGTTGGCTTCGCGGAAGGCCTGCAGCGCCTCGGTCACCTTTGCCTCGTCCACGCCGAGCTTGGCGGCCAGTTCGGCAGCCTGGGCGGCCCCGCGGTCCCCGCCCCGGCCGTGCCCGTGGCCGCCGCGCATGCCCTGGCCGTCGGAGGTGCCGGGCGTGGCCTCTGCCGAGGTGCTGGCGCTGGGGGTGGGCGTCGGGGTAGTGGATGCGGAGGCCATTCCGGTGACGCCAAGGCCGGCGCCGAGGGCCAAAGCCCCGGCCGAAATGGCTAGCGTCATTCTCTTCGTGCGTGACATGTGCTGTCTCCTGGTTCGGCCGTGTGGCCACGGCTGGTAGCGGTGTTGGTCTCGTTCAAGACGTAGCTCAAGTCTGCGCGGGCCGCTTCTGCAGGAGCTGTCCGGAACCTTTCATCTTCCTGTGAAGGTTCCGGCGCGTCCCGGGGCGGAGCTGTGAGGGGGCTTTCCGCGGTATTTTGTCCGCAGGTATAGGGGCCCGGACGGCCCGGAACTGGGTACGCTCAGGTCATGCTGATCGTAACCTCCGATGACATCCCCGGCCACAGGATCGACGCTGTTTTCGGCGAGGTGATGGGTTTGACCGTCCGCGCCCGGGATATCGGCGGCCAGGTGATGGCAAGCTTCCGCTCGATCGGCGGCGGGGAACTCCCGGAAATGACGCGCATGGTCTCCGAGAGCAGGCAAGAGGTCATGGCCCGGATGGTCCACGAGGCGGAGCAGCGCGGGGCCAACGCCATCGTGGCCATGCGCTTCGACAACTCGCAACTGGCGGCCACGTGGACCGAGGTGTGCGCCTACGGCACCGCCGTCTTCGCCGTCCCCATCCCGGAGGGCGAACCCGGAGCCACGGGACAGTCCATCTTCCTCACGAAATCCGCGGAAGAAAAAAAGTTGCCCTGAGTGCAAATATGCACGTAGTGTAACTGTGTGCCCGCTTCCCCGTCCCCCAGCGCAGCCGCGCCGCCCCCGCCGCCAGCCGCGCCCCCGGAACAGCCGTCGGCGCCGTCGCGGCGCGAGTTGAATAAGGCGGCCACCCGCCAGGCCATCACGGACGCCGCGCTGGCGCTGCTCCGGTCCAACGGCCCCGGCAACTTCACGGTCGAGGACATCGCCGACGCCGCCGGCATCTCCCGCCGCACGTTCTTCAACTACTTCGGCAGTACCGAGGCGGCCATTGCCGCCGTCACTTTCGGTTTCCTGGACAAGGCACTGCAGCAGTTCCGGCTGCGCCCGGCCGGGGAACCCTTCCTGGAATCGGCCCGGGCAGCGCTCGTGGAACTGGCAGACCCGATGACGGTAGCCCCGCTGGCCGAGCTGTACAGCCTGGGCCAGGCAAATCCGCAGCTCAGCCGGTCCGAACTGGAAGCCTGGGACCACTGCACCGCGCAAATCATTGCCGCGGCCCGCGAGCGTTCCAGCGGGGCCGCCGGCGTCGAACTCGACGAACTGTACCTCCGCGCCCTGGCCGGCTCCGTCATCTCCTGCGGCAAAGCCGCCATGGACGTCTGGTTCGCCCGGTGCGGCGGATCCCTCACCCCGGATTCCCTGTCCACCCTGCGCCAACTCCTGATCGATTCCATGAGCCTGCTGGGCTCCGGATTCTCCCGCCCCGACAGCGGTGCGGCAGCAGACACCTCCACCGCCACCCCTTCCCCAGATCGGCACTGACATGGCCCTACTGCTCTACCGCCTCGGCAAGTTTTCCTACCGCCACCGCTGGCTGGTCGTCTCGCTGTGGCTTGCAGTGATGGTGGCGGTGGGCGGCGCGGCAGCCGCCTTCCACGGCACGCTGTCCAACAACTTCCAGATCCCGGGAACCGAAACCCAGCAGATGGCAGACAAACTCAAGGAGGAGCTCCCCTCCTCGTCGGGTGGCTCCGCCAGCGTTGTCTTCGAAGCCAACGGCGCCCAGTTCAGCCAGGCGGGCAAGGACGCCGTGTCCGCCGCGCTGAACGAGCTCAAGACCCTTCCAGATGTCCGGGGCACGGTGGATCCGTTCGCCACCCAGGCGCAGCTCGACAAGGCCGCCGCGGACCTCGCCGCCGGAAAGGCCCAGTCCACTGCCGGCAAGGCCCAGCTGGAGACGTCCGCCGCCGAGCTTGCCGCCGGAAAGGCCCAGCTGGAAGCCGCTGAACAGCAGATGGTGGCGGCCGGCATGCCGGCCGCCGCGATCGAGGCACGGCTCGGCCAGCAGAAGGCAGCCCTCGCCGAAGGTCAGGCAAAGCTCGACGCCGGCACCGCGGAACTGGCAGCCGGCGAGGCCAAGCTGGCCCTGGGGGCACGCCAGCTGGAGGCCTCGGAAGGCCTCCGCTTCGTCTCCGAAGACGGCAAGGCAGCGATCGCCCAGGTCCAGTTCAAGACCTCGATCAACGGGCTGGCGCCCGAGGTCCGCCAGCACGTCCAGGACATCGTCGGCGAGGTTTCCGCTGCCGACGTGACCGCGCTGCCCAGCAAGGAAATCAGCGAGGACATCTCCGAGCTCTTCGGCACCGCCGAGATCATCGGCATCGCGGTGGCGGCCCTGGTCCTGATCATCATGCTCGGCACGTTGATCGCCGCCGGCCTTCCGCTGCTGATGGCACTTGTCGGCGTCGCCGTCGGCGTCGGCGCCACGTTCGCCCTGAGCGGCGCAGTGGACATGAGCTCCATTTCCCCGATGCTGGCGCTGATGCTTGGCCTCGCGGTCGGGATCGACTACTCCCTGTTCATCGTCAACCGGCACCGCAGCCAGCTGCTCGCCGGGATGGACGCCGAGGAGTCCGTGGCGCTGGCCACCGGCACGTCCGGCAACGCCGTGCTCTTCGCCGGCCTGACCGTCATCATCGCCCTCGCCGCCCTTGTGGTCCCGGGACTTCCGTTCCTTGCCGTCATGGGCCTCTCGGCCGCCGGGACAGTGGCGGTCGCCGTCGTCGTCGCCCTGACCCTGACGCCGGCCGTCCTCTCCCTCGCGGGCCGGAAGCTGATCTCCAAGCGGGCCTGGGCCAAGGCCGAGAAGCACAATTCCGCGCCCGGCCACGAAACCGAGGACCGCGCCAGGGAGGAATACCGCAGCAGCCACGGCTGGGGCGGCATGGTCACCAACCACCCGTGGCTGGCCCTGCTGGCCGGTGTGGTGCTGCTGGGTGTCGTGGCGTTGCCCGCCAGCCAGCTGCGGCTTGCCCTGCCGGACGCCAGTTCCGAGCCGGTCGCCTCGCAGGCGTTCAAGGCCTACGACGTCACCAAGCGGAGCTTCGGCGAGGGCATGACCGGGCCGATCATCGTGGTGGGCGACTTCCCCGCGGGGCTCAGTGAAGCCGAGGCGCAGGCCAAGCAGTTCGACGTCGCCGACATCCTGCGCGGGACGGAAAATGTCAGCGCCGCCGTGCCGCTGGCCCTCAGCGAGGACCGCCGCACCGCGGTGTTCCAGGTCATCCCGGACGAGGGCCCGGCCAGCGCCAGCACCGTCCGGGTGGTCTCCGAGCTGCGCGCCGAAAAGGGCCGGATTCTGGACTCCACCGGCGTCGGCATTGGGCTGACCGGACAGACCGCAGGCAATGTTGATGTGTCCACGAAGCTGGGCGACGCGCTGCCGCCGTACCTGGCCATCGTGGTGGGGCTCTCACTGATCCTGCTGCTGCTCGTGTTCCGCTCCGTCTGGGTGCCGCTGCTGGCCACCGGCGGATTCCTGCTCTCGCTCGCCGCCGCCTTCGGTGCCGTCGTCGCTGTCTACCAGTGGGGCTGGCTCGGGGCCATCTTCGGCGTCGAGAATCCGGGCGCCGTACTCAGCTTCCTGCCCATCATTCTGATCGGCGTGTTGTTCGGCCTGGCCATGGACTACCAGGTCTTCATCGCGTCCGGCATGCGCGAGTCCTATATGCACGGCGAATCGGCCAAGCACGCGGTCCGCTCGGGCTTCAGCCACGCCGCGGCCGTGGTCACCGCGGCCGCGATTATCATGGTCAGCGTGTTCTCGGGCTTCATCTTCTCGCACTTGAACATGGTCCGCCCGCTCGGCTTCGCCATGGCCTTCGGTGTGCTGATCGATGCCTTCGTGGTCCGCATGACGATCGTCCCGGCGGTGATGTACCTGCTGGGCGAAAAGGCCTGGTGGCTGCCGCGCTGGCTGGACCGTATCCTCCCGGACGTCGATGTCGAAGGCGCCAAGCTGCGCCAACCGGGCACGACGACGGCGGACGTCGCCGAGCCCGAGTCTGAGGAAGTCGCCGCCCGCTAACCGGCACCCCCTGACCGAGGGACCAGGCCGCCCCTGCGAAGTGTTACTTGCCGCCCGCCGATCGTTTGGATCGGCGGGCGTGCGCCTACCGTTCCCGGACTGCGTAGGTCAGGTGGGTCACCCGCTGCGTCGGCTCCGAACGGACCGGCTCCAGGGCCACGCGGCCCGCGTCCACGCCCTCGAACAGGCGGATTCCGGCGCCGAACAGTACGGGTGAGAGCGCGGTCGAGAACTCGTCGATCAGGCCGGCGTTCACGTACTCCAGGATCGTTGCGCCGCCGCCCGCGATGCGGACGTCGCGGTCGCCGGCGGCCTCGCGGGCCCGGTCGAGTGCGGACTCGATGCCGTCGTTGACGAAGTGGAACGTGGTCCCGCCCGGCCGCTCCCAGGGGGCACGCTTCTCGTGCGTCACGACGAAGACCGGCGTGTGGAACGGCGCCTCCTCGGGCCATGCGTGCTCGCCGGCGTCGAACATTCGCTTGCCCATGACGCTCGCGCCGGTGCGCTCGAAGGTCTGTCGCAGGATCTCGTTGTCGCGCCCTTCCTCGCCGCCCGCGCCGAGTTTCAGGTTCTCCCGGATAAACCGCGTCGGGAAGACCCACTGCTGCAGTTCCACCCACTGCCGCCCCATCAATTCCTCAGGGGACTCGGGCGCGATGTACCCGTCCAGCGACATCGAAACGCTGAAGAACACCTTCCCGGCCATCAGCCCTCAGCCCCTTTCCGAACTATCTCGTTGACGTAGGCAGCCAGGTTGCTCAGGGTCTGCTGGCCGCCCTCGATCGCGTGGTACTTTTCGACCGCCTCGTCGCGCAGTTCCCTGGTGGGGAACACCGTGAACATCTCGATCCGGGTCGCCGCACCGTCGGCCTCGAACGTAAGGACCGACTCGAAGGCGTTCGGGTCGCCGCGGGACTCACCGTGGAGCATCGCAATCCGCTCCGGCGGGGCGATCTCGCTCCAGGTGATCCACTCCTGGTAGTCCGTCCCGTCCGGCCCGTGCATCACGAAGTCCCACTCCCCGCCGACGCGGAAGTCGAAGGACCGTGTGGTGGTGGTGAACCCTTCCGGTCCCCACCACCGGGACAGATGGCGCACCTCGGTGAAGGCTTCGAACACCAGCTCTCGTGGGGCGTCTATGACCCGGGAGATGACGATCTCGCGGTCAGCTGTCGCGGACTGCGCCGGCGCTCCGCGTCCCATCTCGCTCATCAGCTATTCCTCCTGCCTTGCCTGTTTCAGGTCCTGCACGTACGTGTCCAGCCGGTCGAAACTCTCGTTCCAGAACTGCTCGAACCCGCCGGTCCAGTCATGAACCGCTCGCAGCCCACGGGCGTCCAGGTCGTAAAGGCGCTGCTTGCCTGCCTTGCGGTCCCGCACCAGCCCGACTTCCCGGAGCACCCGCAGGTGCTTGGACGCGCCCGGCTGGGACATCCCCAGCGCCTGGGACAACTCGGTCACCGGCCGCTCACCCGCCCGCAACAGCAGCAGGATCTCCCGGCGCTGCGGCTCGGCGATCGCGTTAAAGACGTCCGACGTCGTCGCTGCTCGTGCCATGACAGCCATCATATACCCATATAGGAATGCGTCAAGAGACTGACCCGACCCGGGCTAGCGCGCACCTCGTTGGTCGATCCGGGTGGATTTGGGTGCCTTGCGACCCATAAGAAACCACAGCACCGGCCCAAGCACGGGGAGCGCAAGAACGAGGAGGGCCCACACGACGGTGCCTCCGGACGTGTAAGTCCTGTTCCGGGCGATGCTGACCAGCGCAACGACGAACAGGACGACGCCCGCAATTAGTGGGAGCGCCATAATGCTCCAGTCCGGCACCAACGGTTCAGCCGTCTCGGTCATGCCATTCAGCATCATCTTTCCCCCAGAAAATCGTGCGGCTTGCGAATGCAATAGACCCTACCGCCGAGGTCCTGCACTCCGCAGGACCCCAGAACCCCTCCCCAGCAACGCGGGGTCACATCGCGCCCATAAATCCCGGCGGGATGGGCGTTAGGTGACCCCGCGTTGCTGTGCCGCAGTGAACTAGGCTGGAGCGGTGACCCGCCTCATTCTTGCCTCCCAGTCCCCCGCCCGCACCAAGCTGCTCACCGACGCCGGCATCCGGCACGAGGTCCTCGTCTCGGATGTGGACGAGGACGCTGTCCAGGCACGCTACGGCGTGACCGACCCGCACGACACCGCCCTGCTGCTGGCCCGGGCCAAGGCCGAGGCCGTCGCCTCCCTGCCGGAGGCCGAGGGCGCCCTGGTGATCGGCTGCGATTCCGTCTTCGAGTTCGACGGCGAGGCGCACGGCAAGCCGTACACCGCCGAGGTCGCCAGGGAGCGCATGCTCCGGATGAGCGGCAGCAAGGGCGTGCTGCACACCGGCCACTGGCTCGTTGACTGCCGGGACACCGAGGAGTCCGATGGCGCAGGCTCCGGCGCCACCCTCGGGCACGTCACCTCCGCCGAGGTCCACTTCATGGAGATGGCCCCCGAC
The DNA here is from genome assembly GCA_035466775.1 of Arthrobacter sp. Classification (GTDB taxonomy): domain Bacteria; phylum Actinomycetota; class Actinomycetes; order Actinomycetales; family Micrococcaceae; genus Arthrobacter. The sequence continues at coordinate 2,578 of DATIUQ010000024.1, read as the reverse complement.
GAAATCGACGCCTACATCGCCACCGGCGAGCCGCTGCAGTGTGCCGGCTCCTTCACGATCGACGGCTACGGCGGGGCCTTCATCCGCAAGGTCGACGGCGACCCGCACGCCGTCGTCGGGCTGTCCATTTCCACCCTCCGCGGGCTGCTGGGCCAGGCGCAGGTGGGCATCACAGAACTGTGGACCACGGGTGCCGCCGATCCCGCGCTGCTCCGGGCTGAGTGAGCTAATTCGCAGGCCTTTGTGGCAACCCTACAAAGGTTGGGCGCTTTACGCGCGGAATCCGCAAGTAATATCGGCGGAACCCACAAAACCGCGCTAGGCTCCCTGAAGGAAAGAAGGAGACGCCTTGTCAGCAAATTCGGAGCAGTCCGCAAATCCCGTGCAGCGACCAGCCAATGAAGGCACCGCCGCAGTCACCCATCCGCTGAGCAAGGTGCTGATCGCCAACCGCGGCGAAATCGCCGTTCGCATCATCCGCGCCGCGCGCGATGAAGGCATCGCCTCCGTGGCGGTCTACGCGGATCCGGACCGCGACGCCCTGCACGTCAAGCTCGCCGACGAGGCCTATGCGCTCGGCGGCAACACCGCCGCCGAGTCCTACCTCGTGATGGACAAGCTGATCGAGGTTGCCCGCCGCTCCGGCGCCGACGCCATCCACCCCGGCTACGGCTTCCTGGCCGAGAACGCCGAGTTCGCCGCCAAGGTGATCGACGCCGGCATCACGTGGATCGGGCCCTCCCCCGCCGCGATCTCCGCCCTGGGCGACAAGGTCCAGGCCCGCCACATCGCCGAAATGGTCGGCGCGCCGCAGGTTCCCGGCACCGCCGACCCGGTGGAGTCCGCCGAGGAAATCCTTGAGTTCGTGGACAAGTTCGGCCTGCCGGTCGCCATCAAGGCGGCCTTCGGCGGCGGCGGCCGCGGCATCAAGGTGGCCCGCACCCGCGAGGAAATCCCCGAACTGTTCGAATCCGCCGTGCGCGAGGCCGTCGCCGCCTTCGGCCGCGGCGAGTGCTTCATCGAACGCTTCCTGGACGCCCCGCGCCACGTCGAGACCCAGTGCCTCGCCGACGCCCACGGCAACGTCGTGGTGGTCTCCACCCGCGACTGCTCGCTCCAGCGCCGCAACCAGAAGCTTGTCGAGGAGGCCCCGGCCCCGTTCCTCACCGAGGAGCAGAACCGCCGGCTCTACGAATCCTCCAAGGCCATCCTCAAGGAGGCCGGCTACCTCGGCGCCGGCACCTGCGAATTCCTCGTGGGCCAGGACGGCACCATCTCCTTCCTCGAGGTCAACACCCGCCTCCAGGTGGAGCACTGCGTGTCCGAGGAAGTCACCGGAATCGACCTCGTCCGCGAGCAGTTCCGGCTGGCCCGCGGCGAGGAACTCGGCTACGGGGATCCGGAGGTCCGCGGTCACTCGATCGAATTCCGCATCACCGGCGAGGACCCGGGCCGCAACTTCATGCCCGCCCCCGGCACCATCACGCGCCTGTTGAACCCCACCGGCCCCGGTGTGCGGATCGACTCCGGCGTGGAGCAGGGCGACGTCATCAGCGGCAACTTCGACTCGATGCTCTCCAAGCTGATCGTCACCGGCGCCACCCGCGCCCAGGCCCTGCAGCGCTCCCGCCGCGCCCTCGAGGAGATGGTGGTGGAGGGCATCCCCACCGTCATCCCGTTCGACCTCGCCGTCGTCACCAACCCCGACTTCGCTCCGGCCGAGGGCCCGTTCAAGGTCCATACCCGCTGGATCGAGACGGCCTTCGTCAACGACATCCCCGCCTGGACCCCGACCGGCACCGACGTTGAAGCGCCCGACGCCGGCGAACGCCAGCGCGTCGTCGTCGAGGTCGGCGGCAAGCGCCTCGAGGTCGTCCTCCCGGCGTCGCTGGGCACCGGCGGCGGCTCCGGCGGCGCCAAGCCGGCCAAGGCCAAGAAGCGCTCGCGCAGCGGCGGCGCCGTGGCCGCGGCGAGCGGCAACGCCCTGACCTCCCCCATGCAGGGCACCATCGTGAAGGTGGCCGTCGGCGAGGGTGACCTGGTCGCAGAAGGCGACCTCGTCGTCGTGCTCGAGGCCATGAAGATGGAGCAGCCGCTCACCGCGCACCGCGCCGGAATCGTGATCGGGCTGACCGCCGCCGCCGGCGAGACGGTCTCCGCCGGGGCCGTCATCGCGGTCATCGAGGACGCTGCCGCGGAGTAGCTGCCCGACCGTCGGGGCACGGGCGCGCCTCTGGCGCCCCTGTGTCCCGCCCGTGCAGACTTGGTCTGTGAAACCATTCCTGCTCCTCGCTTCCCGGGCCGAAGACGCCGCCGCCGAGGACGAATACGCGGCCTACCTGCGCTACGGGGGCCTCGAACCCTCGCAGCTGAGGCGCATCCGGATGGAAGCCGGGCCGCTGCCGGCGCTGGAACTCTCCGACTACTCCGGCGTGATTGTGGGCGGGAGCCCGTTCACGTCCAGCGACCCCGCCGCGCAGAAAAGCGACGTCCAGCACCGGGTGGAGCACGAGCTCGCAACCCTGCTCGACCGGATCGTGGCAGAGGATTTCCCCTTCCTTGGCGCCTGCTACGGGGT
>DATIUQ010000023.1:0-23941 GCA_035466775.1 Arthrobacter sp. | reverse complement strand
ACAGCCTGAAGGAGCGCATGGCCGCGCACTAGCAGCCAGCAAAACACGACGACGGCGGCCCCGCACCTTGCGCAAGGTGCGGGGCCGCCGTCGTCGTGTTTTGCTGGCTGCTAGTGCGCGGCCATGCGCTCCTTCAGGCTGTCGAGCTCGGACCGCAGGGCCTCGGGCAGGGAGTCGCCGAACTTGGCGTACCACTCTTCGATCGAGGCGATCTCGGCGTCCCACTCCTCGCGGTCCACGCGGACGGCATCCTCCACGTGGGCGTGCGTCAGGTCCAGGCCGGTGAGGTCCAGCGAGTGCCCGGCCGGCACGAAGCCGATGGGCGTCTCGACGGCGTCGGCCTTGCCTTCAATGCGCTCGATGGCCCACTTGAGGACCCGGGCGTTGTCGCCGAAGCCGGGCCAGGCGAAGCCGCCGTCGGCCGTGCGGCGGAACCAGTTGACCAGGAAGATGTGCGGCAGGCGTTCCGGATTGGCCTTGCCTGAGACGCTGATCCAGTGCTTCAGGTAGTCGCCAGCGTCGTAGCCGATGAAGGGCAGCATGGCCATCGGGTCGCGGCGCAGCACGCCCACCTGGCCGGCTGCGGCTGCCGTGGTCTCCGAGGAAAGGGTGGAGCCCATGAAGATGCCGTTGGTCCAGCTGCGGGACTGGGTGACCAGGGGAACCGTGGTCTTGCGGCGGCCGCCGAAGAGGATGGCAGAAAGCTCCACGCCCTCGGGGCTGTAGTACTCCTCGGCGAGCATGTCGATCTGGGAGATCGGCGTGCAGAAGCGCGAGTTCGGGTGCGCTGCGGGCTGGTCCGAATCGGGCGTCCAGGAGTTGCCCTGCCAGTCGGTCAGGTGCGCCGGCGTCTCGTCGGTCATGCCCTCCCACCACACACCGCCGTCGTCCGTGAGGGCGACATTCGTGAAGATGCTGTGGCCCTTGGCGATGGCGCGCATGGCGTTGGGGTTGGTGCCCCAGCCGGTGCCCGGGGCGACGCCGAACAGGCCGGCCTCCGGGTTGGTGGCGCGCAGTTCGCCTTCCTTGCCGATCCGCATCCAGGTGATGTCGTCGCCGAGGGTTTCGACCTTCCAGCCCTCGATGGTCGGATCCAGCAGGGCAAGGTTGGTCTTGCCGCAGGCGGAGGGGAACGCCGCGGAAACGTAGTAGTCCTTCTTTTCCGGCGAGGTCAGCTTGAGGATGAGCATGTGCTCGGCAAGCCAGCCTTCGTCGCGGGCCATCACGGACGCGATGCGCAGGGCGTAGCACTTCTTGCCCAGCAGGGCGTTGCCGCCGTAGCCGGAGCCGAAGGACCAGATGGAGCGCTCTTCGGGGAAGTGCACGATCCACTTGTCCGGGTTGCAGGGCCAGGCGACGTCGGCCTGGCCGGGGGCCAGCGGTGCGCCGAGGGAGTGCAGGGCGGGGACGAAGAACGCGTTCGTGGCCGTGATCTTGTTCAGGACCTCGGTGCCGATCGTGGCCATGATCCGCATGGAGGCGACAACGTAGGCGCTGTCCGTGATTTCCACACCAAACTTGGGATCCTCGGCGTCAAGGTGTCCCATGACGAACGGGATGATGTACATGGTGCGGCCGCGCATGGAGCCGCTGAACAGTCCGCGCAGCTTCTCCTTCATCTGCGCCGGAGCCATCCAGTTGTTGGTGAAACCGGCATCGCGTTCGTTCTCGGAGCAGATGAAGGTCTGCTCCTCGACGCGGGCCACATCGGCGGGGTCGGAGAATGCCGCGAAAGATTTGGGGAACAGCTTCTCGTTCAGGCGGGTCAGCGTGCCAGCGGCAACGAGCTCGTCCGTGAGGCGGGTGTTCTCTTCTTCGGAGCCGTCTACCCAGTGGATCCGGTCCGGCTGAGTCAGTTCGGCTACCTCTTCAACCCATGCCAGCAAGCCGGCATGCGTGGTGGGTGCCTTTTCAAGCAACGGCAGTCGCGCCAGATCTCCCATTACGGTTCCCTTCCTCGGGTTCAGTGGTGTTTCCTAAATGTAGGGCTAGATCACCCCCCGAAATCGGGGCCAGATGTGGGATGTCCGGGGGGCCCGAAATCAAAAACCCCGGAAATTCAAGGAATCGACGTTACAAAAAGTTCCCTTTTTGTGACTAAGGTCACGTAGACCGGTCTAGTTGGCCAGATTACACCCGTTTCGATTTGTAACTACGGCCCCACCTCGCGTAAAGTAATTCGAGGTTCGGGGAGCGAGAAGTTCCAAGAACAGAGAATGCGCCCATAGCTCAGCTGGATAGAGCGTCTGTCTACGGACCAGAAGGTCAGGGGTTCGAATCCCTTTGGGCGCACAGAAAAAAGATCCGCACCGGTACGCCGGTGCGGATCTTTTGTTTAACACCATCGACTGCTCCGTAACCGCCCTTCTGGGCGGCCAAAAGGGCGGTTACGGAGCACTCGACGGGGGTTCGACGGCGACGGCGGTGCGGCACTACGGCGCGAGGGCCTGGCTGATCCGTTTCCGGATGCCGTCGAAGTGGCCGTTGAGCCGCTGGGCCGCGAGGACCTTGTCCCCGCTCGCCACGGCCTCGTAGATCCCCCGGTGTACGGCCGCCGCTTCCAGCAGCCCGGCTTCCTCCGCCGCGCCCAACTCGACTACGCCCGGCTCAACCCCGCCTAACTCAAGCTGGAGCCGCCGGTACACCTTCCAGAAGACACCCAGCAGGCTGACCAGCAGCTCGTTGTTGAGCGGCTCGAACAGCCGGCGGTGAAATTCGGCGTCGGCCTCGACGTAGTTCTCCCCTGCGCCCGCGAGTGCTTCCATCCGGAGCACGGATTCCTCGATGGCCGCCAGACGCTCCGCAGTCATCAGCTCCATGGCGCGCGCAATCAGCCCGGACTCCAGCGCCTGCCGCACGTCCACGAGCTGCAGGGCCTCCTGTCCGTGGTGCCGCAGGGACAACCGGCCACGGAAGGTGAGTCCGTCAGCAAGGGCGTCGAAATTGTTGGGGGCCACGAACATCCCGAAGCCATGGCGGATTTCAATCACGCCCAGGGCCTGCAGGACCTTCAGCGATTCCCGCAGGGTGTTCCGGCCCACGCCCAGCACGGCGGAAAGCTCATTCTCGGTCGGCAGCGGATCCCCGGCTTCCAGCTCACGCTCCAGGATCAGATCCATGATGTCCGCCTGCAGCGCCCGCAGCCGTGTCTGCGCACTGAACCTCGCCGGCGGCAGTGACCTGCCGGCAGCCGCGCCCAGCGCGCCCGGTGCACCCGTGCCGCCGACTGCGCCCGCGGTCGCGTTGCCTGACGTCATCGCCTTCCCCTCCCCCAATAATGCTCCCAACAGTAGTGGTGGTCCCACGTCCTGCAAAGGGCTTCCAGCGTCGCTCCGGGGACCGGCGCCGGGCGTAGGCTTTTGCCATGACGGCACAGGTTGAACGGGAATTCGATGTCATTGTGATCGGCGCCGGCGCAGTGGGCGAGAACGTGGCCGACCGCGTGGTGCAGGGCGGACTCACCGCTGTGCTGATCGAAGCCGAACTGGTCGGCGGCGAGTGTTCGTACTGGGCCTGCATGCCGTCCAAGGCGCTGCTGCGTCCCGGCACCGCACTCCACGGCGCCCAGACCGTCCCCGGCGCCGAAGAGGCCGTCACCCGCACCCTCGACGCAGCCGCCGTGCTGAAGCGCCGCGACTACTTTACGTCGAACTGGCAGGATGACAGCCAGGTCAAGTGGCTCGAGGATACCGGGATCGAGCTGATCCGCGGCCACGGCTGGATCACGGACACCCGGAAGGTTGAAGTCGCCGGACTGGACGGCAACAGCTACGAGCTCACGGCACGGCACGCCGTCGTGGTGGCCACCGGGTCATCGCCCACGGTGCCGCCCATCGAAGGGCTGTCCGATGTCGAATTCTGGACCACAAGGGAGGCGACATCCGCGCGCGAGATCCCGGACCGGCTGGCGGTCCTGGGCGGCGGCGTGGCCGGCACCGAACTCGCCCAGGCCTTCGCCCGGCTCGGCGCATCCGTGACCCTGGTGGCCCGCGGCAGCCTGCTCGGCGCATTCCCGGAGGAGGCCGCGTCGCTGGTCGCGGCGGGGCTGCGGGCGGACGGCGTCGATCTCCACCTCCACACCGGGACCAGGCGTGTCCGGGACAACGACGACGGCACCCTCACCATCGAGCTGGAGGGCGGCGCCACCGTGACGGTGGACAAGCTGCTGGTCACCACCGGCCGGCATCCGGCGCTGGAAGGGATCGGGCTGGAGAGTGTCGGCCTCGCGGCCGCGGAAGGGAAGGAACTGCGGCTCGGCACCGACTCCACCGGCGCGGTCTTGGGCGGCGCCGGGAACGACGTCGACCCGTGGCTCTACGCCGCAGGCGACGCCGCCGGGAAGGTCATGCTGACCCACCAGGGCAAATACGGGGCGCGCGCCACGGGCGATGCAATCGCTGCCCGGGCCAAGGGTGAACTCAGCGGCGGGGCCGCCCCGTGGAGCCGTTACGCCCGGACCGCGGACGACCATGCTGTGCCCAACGTGGTCTTCACCGATCCGGAACTGGCCAATGTGGGCCGGAGCGTGCGGCAGGCGGAAAAGGACGGCTTCAGGGTGTCCTCCGTCGAGCTGCCCATCCAGGTGGCCGGATCCTCGCTGCACGCCGAACGGTACGAGGGCTGGGCCCAGCTGGTGGTCGACGAGGACCGCAAGGTGCTGCTGGGCGCCACGTTCGCCGGACCGGATGTGGCCGAACTGCTGCATGCCGCCACCATCGCCGTCGTCGGCGAAGTGCCGCTGGACCGGCTGTGGCACGCCGTGCCGGCCTACCCGACGATCAGCGAGGTCTGGCTGCGGCTGCTTGAGGCGTACGGACTTTAGGCCGGCCGCAGACCGGCCCGGTCGGCTTGATCACATTCCTCCACCACTATTTGAACTGACTGGTCAGTTTAGTTAGCCTTGTCGTAGACATTCATCTGCGAAAGGCCCCCTTTGCTCCGCGTGCAACAGCTCTCCGTGAACGGCAGACGGGACGAGCTGCTGCCGGCCACTTCCCTGCAGGTCCGGCGCGGCGAACTCCTGCTGGCCTCCGGCAGCCGCCAGGACCAGCGCACGGCACTGGCACTGGCCTTGAGCGGACGGCTGAAGCCCTCCCGGGGCCGCTTTGAGTGGGACGGCACCGAATGGGACGGAAGCACCAAAATCAAGACGCTCCGGCAGGCGAGCGCCGTCGTCGACTCCCCCGGAGTGAACGAACCCGAGCAGCACCTCAGTGTCCGCGACCTCGTCACCGAGGACCTGGCCCTGCTCCCGCGCCGCTACCGGGGGTCACTGCTCAGCAAGCCCTGGCTCAAGGTCAACCGCTTCGAGGACATTGCGGGGCTGTGGACCGAGCAGCTTCCGGCCGCCCGGCGGATCGAGCTGCTCACTGCCCTCGCCCTGGCCAACCCGCACACCGATCTGCTCGTGGTCGATTCCCCGGACCGGCACGGTGCCGATCCCGAGGACTGGCTGCCGCGACTGGAGGAGCTGGCGTACAACGCCGGCCGTCCGCTCGCCGTCGTCGCCACCGTTATGAGCCTCCCGGCGGGCTGGACGGGCCCGGCCGCTGCGATCGGCAATGCGGGCATCGGCAACGCAGGCCCAGCCGCGGATGCTGTGTCCGAACCCCATGACGCATCAAACACACCCGAAACTGAGGACGCAAAGTGACTGTTCTGCGGCTGGCCCGCTCCGAACTCAAACGAATGACCGGCGGCCTGCTGCCCAAGCTGACCATCCTGGCGCTGACCATGGTTCCCCTGCTCTACGGCGCCGTGTACCTCTACGCCAACTGGGATCCCTACGGAAAACTCAACCAGATCGACGCCGCGCTTGTGGTGGAGGACGCCGGCGCCACGTCCGCCGACGGCACCCGGCTCGAGGCCGGCCGCAAGGTCGCCGAAAGCCTCGTGGACGGGCACGTCTTCAACTGGCAGACGGTCGCCGGCACAGCGGAAGCGGAGCAGGGCGTAAGCACAGGCAAATACGCCTTCGCCCTGAAGATCCCACAGGACTTCTCGGCGAACCTGGTCTCCCCCGGCAGCTTCGACGCCGCCAACCAGGCAATGCTCAACGTCACCACCAACGATGCGAACAACTATCTCCTGAGCACCATCGTGGACAAGCTCACCACCGCCGTGCACACCACGGTGGCCACCGAGGTCGGCGAGGAAACCGCCAACCAGCTCCTCACGGGATTCGGGACCATCCACGCCCAGATGCTCAAGGCCTCCGACGGCGCCGGGGAACTCGCAGGCGGCGTCGCGAGCCTCCACGACGGGACGGTCACTCTGCACCAGGGCACGGGCGATCTCAGGAACGGCGCCGCCGAGCTCCACAACGGCCAGCTCAAGCTTCGGGACGGCGCCAACGCCCTCAGCACGGGGGCGGCGGAACTCAGCGGCGGACTCAACCAGCTCAAGGACAAAACCGCCACGCTGCCCGCCGATTCCCGGGCACTCGCCGACGGCGCCGCGCAGGTGGCCGCCGGCAACGCCGCCCTCAATTCCAAAGTGCAGGGCCTCGCCGGGCAGCTGGCCGCCTCCGAACGGGCAGCCGCCCAGGCGGCCGCCCAGGCAGAACGCGGCCGGGTGGCCGCTTCCACCAGCCGGCTCGTCGCCGCCGGGACCATCACCCCCGCCCAGGCGGAGGCCGTCCTAGCGGACTTCGACGCCAACCCGGCCCCGCCGGCACCACCTGGACCCGCGGCCTCCCTCCAGGCCGCGGCGGCGCAGACCCAGCAACTGGCGGACGGGTCAGCCGCGGTCAGCGCAGGGGCGGCCAGGCTGGCGGGCGCCACCCCGGCCCTGGGCGGCGCCATCAGCCAGGCCACCACCGGCGCGGACCGGCTGTCCAGCGGCGCCGGAACCCTCGCCGCCGGGCAGCAAAGCGCACTGGACGGCGCAGCGAAACTCGCCGAAGGCGCGCAAACGCTCGACGACGGCGCCTCCCGGCTCGAGAGCGGCGCGGCCACGGCCTCCGAAGGCGCCGGGACGCTCGCAGCCGAACTCGCCAAGGGCGCCGGCCAGGTCCCGAACCCCGACGACACCCAACGGGACAGCCTCGCCAAGGTGATGGCGGATCCGGTCGCCGTCAGCAACGTCTCCCAGGCCAAGGCCGGTTCCTACGGCGCGGGCCTGGCACCGTTCTTCCTCACCCTTGCCCTCTGGATCGGCGTCTTTATGCTGATCCAGGCCATGCGGCCCGTCACCCAGCGGGCGCTGGCGTCGAACGCCCCGGCATGGAAGATCGCCGTCGGCGGCTGGCTTCCATTCCTGGCCGTCTCCGCCGTCCAGGCGAGCCTGCTCACCCTCGTGGTGGACGTGGGGCTGGGACTGAACCCCGCCCACCCGTGGCTGATGTGGTTCCTGATGCTGGCCGCCGCGATGGCATTCAGCGCAATCATCCAGGGCGTCGTCGCGCTGCTCGGATCCCCCGGCAAACTCGTGGTGCTCATCCTGCTGGTGCTCCAGCTGGTCTCCTCCGGGGGAACTTTCCCCTGGCAGACCACGCCGCAGCCGCTCCACGTGGTGCACCAGCTCCTTCCGATGGGGTACGTGGTAAACGGCATGCGGCACCTGATCTACGGCGCGGACCTTGCCGTCATCCTGCCCACGATGCTGGGACTGCTTGGCTACACTTTGCTGGGCACTGCCCTGTCCACCCTGGCCGTCCGGAAGCACAAGTACTGGACCCTGAAGACCCTGAAACCGGAGATCACCGTATGAGCAGCCCCTCGGACAGCACTCCGGAATCCTCAGCTAGCGTGGAAACTGCCGCGGAGACGCCGGCAGGGACCGCGAAGAAGCTCCGGCCGGCCCGCACCAACGCAACCAAACAGAAGCTGTTCGAGGCCTCGATGGAACTGATCGGCGAGCGCGGCGTGGCGGGCGTGACGGTCGATGAAATCGCCGCGGCCGCCGGGGTCTCCAAGGGCACGGTGTACTACAACTTCGGCAGCAAGTCGGACCTGATCGCCCAGCTGCTGCGGCACGGCGTGGACATCCTGCTGGCACGGTTGCTGAGCGTCCGGAACGATTCCGCGGACCCGCTCGCGGCGATGGACGAAATGATCGGCCAGGCCATGGACTTCATGGACGAATACCCGTCCTTCGCCCGGCTGTGGGTCAGCGAGAACTGGCGGACCCCCAGCGAGTGGCAGGACACTTTCGCCGAGCTGCGCGGACGGCTGCTCAACGTGGTCGGCGCGGCGATCGATGGGGTGGCCGCCGTCTACCCGGTGGATCCGGCGGTGTCCCGGGGCAGCCTCGAGACCGCCATCTTCGGGGCGTGCTTCGTGGTGGGCCTGGACCGGCAGACCTACAACCCGGAGCGGACCAGGGAGCAAAGTGTCACCGCGATCATGGCGTCCATGCGCGGCTACATCGTGAAGTAGCCCCTGTCGGGGATGATTATTCACATGGGCCACATGGGTAACAACGGCAAGATTGCCATCGGTGCGTTCCTCGCCGCGCTGGCGCTGCTGGCGCTGGCCGGCATCACGCTGCACGAGACCGTGTTCCTGTGGTTCCTGGCGGCCTCCGCGGTGGCCTATGTTGCCTGTGTCTCCGAGGTGGTTATCCGCCGGCGGCACAGGACCCTGGCCGCCAGTGGCGTCGGGAGCGTCCTGTTCATCGCCTTCGGCATCGCGTTCCTCCGGCAGTGGGGACTGGCCTTCAACGCCGATCCGGACGCGATGTCGACCCCGGTGGATTCCCCCTATCCGGATCTGTATTTCTACCTCGCTGCTGGCGCCGGCGCGGCCACCCTGTTGCTGCTGGTGGCCGGTACGGTCCTGCCAGGCAGGGGCTGGCGCGCGCGTGCCGGATCCGCCGCGCGGCGACGTCCGGCCTCGGGGGCGAGACGCCCGGCGTCCCGGACTTCCGGCACGCGGCGCGCACCGTCCCGGACCTCCGCCCCGCGGCCGACGCCGAGGCCGGCACCATCCCGGGCGGCAGCGCCCCGGACCGCCGCACCCCGGGCGGCTGCACCCCGGGCGGCTGCACGCCCCGCCGCCAAGGCGGGCGCCGCCAGATCCGGCACGGTCAAGGCAACGGGAACGAGGGCGCAACCGGCCAGTACTCAGTCGGCCCGGGTTCCCGCCCCGCGGGCGGCATCGTCGGGGCTCAAACGGCCGGCTTCCTCCGCCGGCGGGACCGCTGCGGCCAAGCCCCCTGCCAGTTCAGCCGCGCGCCCCTCGGCGCGGACGTCGCCGCGCCGCTGAGCGCGTGACGGACGTTCCCGGCGTCGAACGTCCCGCGCACGGACGTTCCATGGGCCGATATCCCATGGACGGATATCCCATGGACGCAGCACCGCCGTCGCCACCCCGGCGAGCAGCAGGAGCCCGCCGGTTACTTCGGCGGGGGTCGGCACTTCGCCCAGCACCAGCCACGCCGTCGTCATCCCGACCACCGGCACCAGCAGTGTGAACGGGACGACGGCGGAGGACGGGTACAGTCCCAGCAGCCTGTTCCAGATGCCGTAGCCCACAAGGGAACCGAAGACCGCCGTATAGAGGGCGCTGAGCAGGGTGACCGGCTGGACTTCCACCACGGCCTGCACCACTGCGGCGGGCCCGTCGACCAGCAGGGACAGGCCCAGCAGGGGCAGCGGAACCACGGCCCCTGACCACACGACAAGCCCCAGTCCGGACGCCGCTTTCGCCTTGCGGGCGACGATGTTGCCGGCGGCCCAGGACAGGGCTGCGGCGAGCACGATCATTAGCGGCAGGACCGGGGCGACCAGGCTGCGGCCGACGGCCACGACAGCGAGCCCGGCGACGCCCAGCACAACGCCGGCGAACTGCCGCCGGCTGGGCCGTTCGCCGAGGAAGCCGGCTGCCAGGAGCACGGTCAGCAGGACCTGCGCCTGCAGGACCAGGGAGGCCAGGCCCGCGGGCATACCCAAAGCCATGGCCAGGTACAGCAGGCCGAACTGTCCGGCGCTCATCAACAGCCCGACGCCGATGATCGCCTTCCAGCCCACGTCCGGTTTTCGGATGAAGAAGATGCAGGGAAAGACCACCAGGATGAACCGCATCGCGACGAACAGCAGCGGCGGCATCTCCGCCCCGTCCGGGTGCAGGCCGAGGTCGATCGCGACGAAGTTGACTCCCCAGAGCACGGCGACGAGCAGGGCGAGCGCGGAATGGCGGGTGTTCACCCTGCCACTATGCCGGTTCCTGCCCCGCTCCGCCGCAGTATTGGGCCCACGTCCCGAAGATTAGTCGGAGCGTGAACGGTCAGAGGTTGCGGGGATTGTCCTCGCGGGGCTTATCGGTACGGGCCGGTTCATTGGGGGCCGGCTCGTTGGAAGCCTGGCTGCCGTCCGGGTTGGGGGCCTGGGCGGCCGAGGCAGGGTTCCGGTCGCTGCGGTCGCGGCGCAGCTCGTCATTGCCTGCGGCTTGGCGGGGCGTTTGGGCATCGCGTTCGGTGGTGACGACGTCGGGGTCCAGTTCGTCCGCTTTCCGCAGCTGCTCCTGGGCGCCGGCACGCACGTGCTCGGCTTCCTGCTGCCGTTCGCGGGCTTCCTCCCGCAGACGCTCTGCCTCGACTTCTGCCTGCTTCGCGTCGGCCTCGGCGCGGGCGGCCTTCGCCTCGCGCTCCCTGGCGCCGATCTCTTCGGTCTTGGCCTGTTCGCGCATTTCAACGGCCTTGTTGCGGTTGGCTTCCACCTTGCGCTTGCGGCTGACCATGGTGACCACGACGACGATCGCGATCACTACAACGACGCCGATGATGATTCCAATAAGCTGCCCTGAATCCACGTTGATTCCGCCTTTTCTCTCGATCGCCATAAGTCCACGAGTAAACAGGATCAGTAAACCGCAGAATCGGCTGCATGACTATGCATTGGGGCGGATCGTCCAGGAAGCGGCGCCGGGACGCTATTTGGCGCGGGGAACCTTGAAATGTGTGAGCTTCGCGTCCTGGCCGTCCAGTTCGGCCCAGCTCTTCTCCGTCTCCATGATGGTCAGCGCGCTCGTGGGGTACCGCGTGGCGGCGTCCATGTAGGCGTCGTGGTTGGAATCCCTGGAGGCAAGGTGCATGGCGAGGTCCTGCACGCCGGGCATGTGCGAGATCACCATCAGCGTGGTCACGGTGTCCGGGACGTGGTTGATGACTGTCAGCATCCGCTTCGCCGAAGCGGCGTAGAGTCCGTCCTCGAGTTTCGGCGTCGGAGCTTTGTCGCCGAGTTCACTGCAGACCCACGTGCATGTCTGTCGCGTGCGCAATGCGCTGGAGCAGAGGATGAAGTCCGGGACCACGCCGTGCTTCAACAGCCATTTTCCGGCCTGCGGAGCATCGCGGTGGCCGCGCTCTTCGAGCGGCCGCTCATGATCCGCGACGCCGCCGGGCCAATCCGACTTGGCATGCCGCATGATCACCAGCCGTTTGATGTGATGCGCGCTCATGGCTCAATCCTAATGCGGCGGCTGGTCCCCGGGCGCGCATCCCGCCAGCGGTCCCTCAGTCGTCAAGGACAAACGTCACTTCAAGCACGACGTGCCAGGCAACCACGGCGCCGTCGCTGATTTCGACCTTCTGTTCCTTCACCCACGCCCCCGTGACATTGCGCAGGGTCTTGTTGGCCCTGTCGATGCCCTCCTTAATGGCGGCATCAAACGAGGTCTTGGAGTTCGCGCTCAGGGTAGTGATCCGTGCAACAGACATGTCTTCCTCCCAATAGTCGGCCCAACGCTCCGAGACTACGCCGGACCCAGCCAACACAACAGAGCCCAACAGCCACCCGTCAGCCCGCCCACGAAAACCCCGCCGTCCCACGGCGGGTGACCTGGCTGTCCGGCGGAAGTGAAGCGGTTTTCCGCGTAGTGCCGCATCGCCGACTGAGGAACGAAGGAGGTGTCTAAGGCACGGCGGAAAGCCGCTTAGCTTCCGGGCAACGCAAAGCGCCCGCCCCGGTTAAGGGACGGGCGCTTTGCGTGGGCTAAAAGCTAGATCGAGTATTCCGGAGCGGCCCAGACCACGACTTCCGGGTGCTCGTAGAACCGGTAGCCCTGGCCGCGCACGGTGCGCACGGTATTGGCGAGACGGCCGAGCTTCGAACGCAGGCGGCGGATGTGGACGTCGATGGTGCGCTCGTTAGGCACCTCTTCGGCGTTCCGCCACAGGCCTTCGAGCAGTTCGTCGCGGCCCACGGTGCGGGTGCCGTTCTCGACGAGGTAGTTGAGGAGCTCGAATTCCTTGAATGTGAGGTTCAGGGATTCGCCGTCGAGGGCCACCTCACGGCGCGCCAGGTCGATCAGCACCCCGGAGGGACGCGGGTCCTGCGGCTGCTGCAGCCGGGCAGTCTCGGAGCGCTGGCGGGCGCCCACCGTGGGGTCGCCGAAGGTGGAACGGACGACGTCGAGCGCGGATCCCGGGGCGCTTGCCGGGGCAACGGCGACGGCGGCGTAGCTTTCGGCGCCGGAGACCAGGGACTGGGCGTAGGCCCGGATCTCCTGGGCAAGCTTGGCAATGGAGGTCCCGGCGGCCGCCGCGGTTTCCTCGTCGATCCCCATGTACAGCACGAAGCCGCGGGCGACGTTGTCGTTGGGGACGGGACGGACGGGGCTGCCGTCACCCGGGGTGATCACGGGCGTCGGGGCCGTGGCCGGCGCCGGCGGAACGGCGCGGAGCTGCCCATAGGAGTTGGGGTTGTATCCCTGCGGCGCATAGCCCGGGGCGGGGAAGCTGTTGCCGGATCCGGCGGGGGCGAAGGACGCGCGGCTGCCGAAGCCCTGGCGGATACCGGAGGCCTGGCCGGCCTTGCCGGCGTTACGGACGGAGATGTGGACGTATCCGGATGCAACTGACATGGATTGCTTACCTCAATGTGAATGGCCGTCATCGCGGCTCGAATGCTACTTTTCCCCGCAATGAAACTGGGGAGGGGCGCCCTACGCTGGGCTGGGGGCGAATGCCTAGAAACCTTTGGGGTGTAAAAGTTAGGCGTGCATTCGACAACAACGCTTCTCGGTATCAGCGGGTGTGCTGATCCTAAAAACTGCGACTGCAGGTGCTGTTGAGTTCTTGTTCACAATTGAAGTGTGCAACGTAACAATGAAAACTTGCAAGTAACAATGGATTGAAAAGTCCATCATGTGAGACGAAATGTGGAATTGTCGCGTAGATCACAATTCTGCCCGGTCAATAAAATAACAACCGTTCTGGTTATCGAGCGCCCATCAGGCCCTCTTGGCCGAATATTGTTCGCGCAACCACGGCGAATCCCCAAAATCGTTCACTGTATGCCAAGCCGGACAGACAGTTCGCCTGCTTAGCAATAGCCGCCGACCGTCCCACAGAGTGGTCACTTCCGGATTTCGAAAATTCCGGCCCGGCCCGGCCGTCCCGGAATGTCCAGCTCGCTAGGCTGGGATTCACAGGTGCCGCACAGGTTCCCCAAAGGCGGACCTCACCGGCAGATCGGAGAGTAGTCCCATGGCCACTTCGCACTCCATGACCAACAATCTCCCCCAGCTGACCCATCCGGATGGCTCCCCCATCCGCGCCCTGGTCGTGGATGATGAGCCCAGCCTCTCCGAACTTATGAGCATGGGCCTGCGCATGGCGGGCTGGTCGGTTGCCGTCGCCGCGGATGGCCCGGAAGCCGTGAAGCTTGCCAAGGATTTCCGTCCCGACGTGCTGGTGCTCGACGTGATGCTTCCCGGGTTCGACGGCGTGGAACTGCTGGGCAGGATCCGTGCCTTCGCGCCGGAGGTCCCGGCCCTGTTCCTGACGGCGAAGGACGATGTCCAGGACCGCATCACCGGGCTGGCTGCCGGCGGGGACGACTATGTGACCAAGCCGTTCAGCATGGAAGAAGTGCTCCTCCGGCTGCACCGGCTGGTCCAGCGTTCCGGGGTGGCCGCGATGGATACAGCGGAACTCGTCGTCGGGGACCTCGTCCTTAACCTCGATACGCGGGAAGTTCGGCGGGCGGGAGAAGAACTCCACCTCACGGCAACCCAGTTCGAGCTGCTGCGCTACCTCATGGAGAACCCGAAACGAGTCGTGAGCAAAGCCCAGATCCTGGACCGGGTCTGGGACTACGACTTCGGCGGGCAGGCCAACATCGTGGAGCTCTACATCTCCTACCTCCGCAAGAAGGTCGACGCCATCCACCCGCCGATGATCCACACGGTGCGGGGCGCCGGCTATGTCCTGAAGCCGGCGGATTGATCCGTGCCCGAACCCTCCCGCATTGCCAGCCCTTCCAGGCTCAACTGGCGCGACCCGGCCACGTGGCACCTGCGCACCCGGCTGGTCCTGGTCGCCATGGCGCTGCTCGTGGCGATCTGCGGAGCCGTCGGCATCGTCAGCTACGCCTCGATGGACCTCTTCCTGACCCGGCAGCTGGACAAGCAACTGCAGCAGGCCTCGGACCGTGCCCGCGATTTCGGCCGCTCCGGCGGACGCTCCGATCCCCTTGAGGCACGCGGCCAGGGGGTCGGCACCCTCACCGCCAGGATTGTGGACGATTCTGTCCGCAACGCCGGTGTCCTCGCGGAGGACGCCACGCGCAAGTCGCTCATCGACGCAGACGACGAGATCCTTCTGAACCTCTCCCCGCGCGACGAGCCCGTCGACCGGACCCTGTCCGCCGGCTCCTACCGGCTGGTGGCTGCGAAGGCCCCGGACGGCGACGTGATGGTGACCGGACTCCCGCTCGCGGAGAAGCAGAACACACTGGCCTCCCTGGTCTGGACCACAGTCTTCGTGTCCGCCGGCGGCCTCGTTGTGATCGGCCTGGCTGGCACGGCGCTGATCCGCCGGACCATGAAGCCGCTGGATCAGCTCTCAGAGGTGGCGACGCAGGTCTCGCGCCTTCCGCTCGACGCCGGAGAGGTGGGACTTGCCGTGCGCGTGCCGGCGTCGGCGGCCCATCCAGGGACCGAGGTGGGCAGCGTTGGCCATGCCTTGAACCTCATGCTGGACAACGTGTCCAACGCGCTCGAAGCCCGGCAGGAGAGCGAGATGAAGGTCCGCCAGTTCGTGGCGGATGCCTCGCATGAACTGCGCACGCCCCTGACCGCCATCCGCGGCTACACCGAGCTGATGCGGATGACCGAGCATTTCACCCCCGACGGGCAGAAGTCCCTGGCCCGCGTGCAGAGCCAGTCCGAGCGGATGACCACTCTGGTGGAGGACCTGCTCCTGCTCGCCCGGCTGGATGAGGGCCAGCCGCTCAAGCTCGGCGACGTGGACCTCACCCAGCTGGCCGTGGAGACGGTGAGTGACGAGAAGGTAATGGCCCCTGACCGGGTCTGGCAGTTGGAGCTCCCCGAAGAGCCCGTGGTGGTCCGCGGCGACGCCACCCAGCTTCACCAGGTGCTGGCCAATTTGCTCTCCAATGCCCGCAAGCACACGGCCCCCGGCACGACGGTGGTGACCGGCGTGCGGCGCATTCCGGACGGAAGTGCCGTGGTGACCGTGACGGACAACGGGCCCGGGATCGCCCCCGAGTTTGTGGGCCGCGTCTTTGCCCGCTTCACCCGGGCGGATGCTTCCCGGAAGAATCCCGTGCCGGCCACGACGCCGGCAGCCGTCCGGCGGCCCTTGCCGCACCTGCCGCTCCGCCCGCCCCGGACTCCGCCCGCGGCCGCTGCTTCGCCGGCTTCCGCCACCAATGCGACCGCTTCCGCCGAGGGAACCAGCGGGCTGGGACTCTCGATCGTGCAGTCGATTGTTGAGGCCCACGGGGGAACGGTCAGCGTGACGTCGGTGCCGGGCCGGACCGAATTTCTGGTGCAGCTGCCCGTGTCCAACCCGGCAGTCGACGGGGTCCCGACGGCGCAAGCCGCCACACCGCCGTCGTGATCTCCGTTACCCAAATGTGACTTAAGCGGCGGGGCCCTGTACGGTTTTTAGGGTGCGGCCATCACTGACGCCGCATATCCGGATGCACGCCAAACTCTGCCGCCTCCCGGATTCCGCTGGACCAGGCAGAGGCGGGGGACCCAGAGTTCCCGGGCATTTTCTGCATCTTGCACCCTTGGGGTGAAGCCGACACGTGAGATTCCGTGCGGCCGGGTGACCTCATCCGAACCCGACAGCTAACTCCGCAGGCGTTGAGAGGCGAACATGACTGAATTCAAGCCACAAACGCGCCCTGAAGGCGTCACGAAGAAGACCCGCTCCGAGCTGTCGCGCCACCGCGCCGAACCGGCCAAGCCCGCTTCAGCCCGGTCCCGGTTGGCCAGCAACTTCAGCTCCACGGGCCGCCGGGCGGCCGTTGTTGCCGCCACCTGCGCGGTGCTCCTGGGGGTCGGCGCCGCCGGACAGGCGTCCGAGACAGCTGCCCGCAATGCCACCGCGGGAAGTTCCACGGAAGCAGCCGCCACGGCGGATCCCCTGACGCACCTCGATTTTGAGCGCGTCCGGGTCGATAACCAGACGACCATCCCCACCGGCGATGCCGCGGCCCAGTCCACCGAGGTCAAGCCTGCCGAAGCCCCGGCAGCTGCGCCGGCCCCGGCTCCCGCGCCTGCGCCGGAGCCCGCACCAGCCCCCGCCCCCGTTGCCATCGATGACCCTGCCGGTGCACAGGCCTACGCTGCCAGTCAGCTGGGTTCCTACGGCTGGGCCGCCAACCAGATGCAGTGCCTTACGAAGCTCTGGACGAAGGAGTCGGACTGGAAGACGACAGCCACCAACCCCAGCAGCGGTGCGTACGGCGTGGTCCAGTCCCTGCCGGCCGAGAAGATGGCCAGCGCGGGCGCTGATTACCGGACCAACTACCGGACCCAGATCAATTGGGGCCTGAATTACGTCAAGGAACGCTACGGCTCACCGTGTGGCGCCCTGAACTTCCACTACGCCCACAACTGGTACTAAACACCAGGCCCGGCGGACATGAACGTCGGGATCAAGCGCCGCTGTCAGCGCACTGAAGCAAGGCCCCGGATCCACTGGATCCGGGGCCTTGATTTTGTCTGAGACGGTCCGCGGGAACCGTTTAGCCGTTGGGGCGGTTGGGCAGGTACTGCACCGCCCATTTGTTGCCGTCGGGATCGGCGAAGTAGACGAAGTGCCCCCAGTCCTGGACATCGACGTCGCTGACGTCCACACCGTTGTCCTTGAGCTGCTTATGGGCGGCCGCAATGTCGCTGACCACGAGCTGCAGGCTGGGGGCCGTGCCGGGCGGAGCATCGTTGAGGCCCTCGCCAATGGCGATCGAACAGCCGGAACCTGGCGGGGTCAGCTGGACGAAACGGATGCCTTCCGTTGGCCGTTCGTCGTAGTCGGCATTGAAACCGACCTTGTTGACATAGAAATCCTTTGCGCGGTCCACATCGGACACGGGGACAAAGACGAGTTCAAGTTTCCAGTCCATGGGGCACAGGCTAGTCCCGGACAGCGTTTTCCGGTAGGGCAACGCCAAGCGCGGGGACCCCGCCGCGGGGCAGGTCCCAACCCCGGCGGCTGGTTAGCCGGCCACGCCGTAGAGGCGGTCGCCGGCGTCGCCCAGACCCGGGACGATGTAGGACTTCTCGTTGAGTTTCTCGTCGATCGAGGCGAGCACAATCGTCACGTTGGCGTCGGAGAGTTCTTCTTCCAGCTTCGCCAAGCCTTCCGGGGCGGCCAGCAGGCAGATGCAGGTGACGTCGGACGCGCCGCGCTTGAACAGGAACTTGATGGCCTCGCGCAGCGTGCCGCCGGTGGCCAGCATCGGGTCCAGGACGAAGATCTGGCGGTCCGTCAGGTCCTCGGGAAGACGCTCGGCGTACGTGATGATGTCAAGGGTCTCTTCATCCCGGGCCATGCCCAGGAAGCCCACCTCGGCGGTGGGGACCAGCTTGGTCATGCCCTCGAGCATGCCAAGTCCCGCCCGCAGGATGGGGACCACCAGCGGGGTGGGCTTGGTGAAAGCGGTGCCAATCGTGGTGCTGACCGGGGTCTCGATGGTGACCGGCTCGGTGCGGACTTCGCGGGTGGCCTCGTACGCCAGGAGCGTGACCAGTTCCTCAGTGAGCTGGCGGAAGACCGGGGACGGCGTGTTCTTGTCCCGCAGAACGGTGAGCTTATGGGCGACCAGCGGGTGGTCCACAACGAAAGTGCGCATGGGTCAAAACTATCACCCGGCGGCTGGGGGCCCGCCCGTGGGACCGCGGGCGCCGACGTCGTCCGTGCTGGTGCCATCGGCGCTGCCGGCCGGGCCGCCGCTTGTCTTGGCCGTGCGGCTGACGCGGCCATCGCGGAGGTGCGCGGGGTGGTCGAAGGTGGGTGCGGGACCCGCATGTTCCCGGTGCCGGATCACATGGAAGAGCCGGTGCGCCAGGACCACGATGCCCAGCCAGGCCAGGCCCAGGAGCCAGGCGGCGATGACATCGGTCATCCAGTGGTGTCCCAGGAACACCCGGCTCAGGCCCATTGCCAGCACGAAGACCAGCCCCGCGGCGATCACGGCGACGCGCGCCGACGTCTTCTTCAGCTGCAGGCAGGTCAGATACACCACGACGCCGATGACCACCGTGGAGTTGAGGGCGTGCCCGCTGGGGAAGGACGGGGAGGTCTCGTACGGGGGGACGGCGTGGATGAAGTCCGGGCGGGTGCGGCCAACCAGGTTCTTGCTGAACGTCGTGGCGGTGATGGACACGGCGGCGGCGCCGCAGACGAGGATGATCGGCCGCCAGGTGCGGTTGACCCAAGTGAGCCAGGCGGTGAGGATACTCGCCAGGATCGGCATGCCGATGCTTCCGCCGATATTCGTGAAGCCGGTGACGGCCGCATTCAGTCCGGGGGTGCGCAGGTCCTCGGCCAGGGCGAGGGCCGGCTTGTCCAGGTTTGCCAGTCCGGCCTCGTCTACGACGTTGTCGTACACCTCAGCGCCCAGAAGCGCCAGAACGACGACGATCAGGCCGCCGACGGCCATGGTGATCCACAGAGCCGCGTAAGGGACCACCCACTTGCCCCAGCGCTCAGTCAAGGCACTCACGTCTGTCTCCTGACTCCTCCGTGCTGCACAGCTTGCTTAGTGTTCGAAACTATCATTGAGCCATGACTTCCCCTGAGCCGCGCCATGCTGAATGGATGGGCCTTGCCCTGGGCGAGGCGCGTGCCGCGCTGGCCACGGCGGACGTCCCGATCGGCGCCGTCGTCATTGGTCCCGACGGCACCGTGCTCGGCCGCGGGCGCAACGAACGGGAAGCA
Organism: Arthrobacter sp.; assembly: GCA_035466775.1. Lineage (GTDB taxonomy): Bacteria > Actinomycetota > Actinomycetes > Actinomycetales > Micrococcaceae > Arthrobacter. The sequence continues at coordinate 4,801 of DATIUQ010000023.1, read as the reverse complement.
CTCGGGGATCCGACGGCGCACGCTGAGATGGTGGCCATCCGCAGGGCTGCCGCGCGGCTGCAGGAACTCAGCGCCGAGGGCGGGAAGGCCGGTGACGGCTGGCGCCTGGAGGACTGCACGCTGGTGGTGACCCTGGAGCCGTGCGCCATGTGCGCCGGGGCCGTGGTGCTGGCCCGGATTCCCCGGGTGGTGTTCGGTGCGTGGGACGAGAAGGCGGGGGCCGCCGGCTCCGTGTTCGATATTCTCCGCGAGCGCCGGCTCAACCACTGGGTTGAAGTGTACGGCGGGGTCCGGGAGCAGGAATGCGCGAGGCTGCTGCGGGACTTCTTCGCCGGGCACCGGGGCGCCTGAGCCTTCGCCATCGCGTCTCCCCGTGCCTGCGGCGTCCCCGCCGCGCTACCTGCCCGTGGCGGAGCCTGCTGCGGCTGCCGCCAGGTTGTCGATCCGCTTCTGCCGGGTGGCCGGTGAGTCAAGGCTGAACGCGCGGAAGTCCCCCAGGTCCTCGCGGATCCAGTCTGTGGTTTCGGCGATGCGCCGGGTCACGGCCGCCGTGGGCGCATGGAACAGCCAGGGCACGATCCGTTCCGTGCCGGGATCGTACTGCCACAGCCCGATGATCCGGCCCCGGTCGAAGATGGGATGGTCCGGGAGGTCTGCCTGAAGCGCCAGCGAGCCCAGGGCCCGCGTGTGCTGGTCCTCTTCGGCCAGCAGTTCGGCGGCATTGCGCCGCAACAGCGCGAGGGAATCCGTTCCGGCGAGAAGCTGGATCTGCTCGTCGGCCGGTTCTTCGAACACTGCGAGCTGTTCGACGTCGTCGGGCAGCATCCACAGCGTCTCCCCGGCGGCGGTGGGGACCTCCACTGCGCCGGCCGCGGCCAGCGACGCCTTGCTCTGGGCGACGGTGAAACCCGTGAACCACTGCGATTGCTTGAACGTGGCCCCGCCGGTCCAGCCGAGGTAGCGGCGGATCAGTTCGGCACGGGCTTCGTCGTCATCGAGCGGGCTCGGCGGCAGGTTCCAAAGTTCGTAGGCGTAGCGCTGCTGGTCCAGGCGCCCGTTGGCCGGGACCCGGCGGATCCGGCCCTGCGACTGCAGGATGCCGAGGGCCGTGGGCAGCGTGGTGGTGGCGCCCTTCTTCTTGCCCTCCTCGCCGAGGTTCCGCACGGATTCGCCGAGTTCGTCCTTGAGCTGCCGCGGGTCCAGCGGGACACCGGCCTCGGCCAGCGTGTGCAGCACCTGTTCCTCCAGCAGGGTGATTTCGCCGCGGTCCACACCCAGCCTGCCGACCACTTTGAAGGTGGCCTCGGCGGCGTCCCGTCCGAGTTGCAGCGCCCAGGCGAAGTCGTCCCGGCCCAGGACGTAGGTGCAGCCGCGCGCCGTCGGAAGTTCCAGGATCCGGTGCGCCAGGACATCGGCGTCCACTTGTTCACGGCGGATGCCGGCGCGGGCGAAGAGCGTGAGGTAGGGGTTGGCGCCTCCCACGGAGCGCGCCCATCCCGCCCGCGCAAACACCTGCTCCGACGTGGAGCCGGCCAGGGAACCGTCCAGGCCCTGTTTGTGCCACGCCCATGCCCGGAGCCGCTCCCGGGTGAGGGTCCGGGCCGGCGGCGCGTTCGCGGTCAGGGGCTGCGTGCTCAGGGGCTGGGGCGTCATGGGGTCATTGTCCACCAGCTTGCGCGGCAGGGGAATCTTCCGCAGCACGCTTTTCCACCCCGGCGGCCGACGGCGGTCCCGCCCGGTGTTCCGGGTTCACCGCCTCCAGCACGGTCCGGGCCGTGGCATCCCAGCCGGGCAGCCGGTCCCGCGCGTCAACCGCCGCGGCCCGCCAGCGGGTGCGGACTCCGGGTTCGGACAGCCAGCGCCGCAGCACCTCCGCGAGCGGACCCGGGTCCGCGCCCAGGGCGACGGCGGTTCCGGGCAGGGCTGCCGTGCTGTTCTCTGCCGCCGGTGCTGCCCTCGGCGTCGGCGACGGCGCTGACCTCGTGCCGGCTGCGAGCGCTTCGACGGCGCCGGTGCCGGCCCGGACCACCACGGGCACACCCCGGGCAATCGATTCCGTGACCACGAGCCCGAACGTCTCGGCCTGCGAGATGAGCAGGCTGAGGTCGGCAGCGGCCCACTCCGCCTCAAGGGCACGTCCCCGCAGCTCCCCCGGGATCCGGACGCGGTCCTGCAGTCCCTGCCGCGCCACCGTGTCCCGGAGCTGCGCGGCATAGTCCGGGTCCGCGGTGTCGGAACCGATCAGGGAAGCGGTCCACGGGAGGTCCGTCAGTGCTGACAGCGCGGCGAGGAGCAGTGACTGGTCCTTGTTGGGCAGCAGCGCGGCCACGGCCAGGAGATGCGGCGGCTCCGATCCGGGGGCCAGCGCGGCGGTGTCCGTGCCCGGAAGGGCAACCCGGATGCCGTCGAGTCCGTGCCTGGCCCGGATTCCGGCCGCAGCCGACGTGCTCGTGCAGATCACCCCGGCTGCCGCCCGCAGCGCGCGGCGTTCCAGCCCGGCTTCACCCTGCCCGCTGTCGTCCAGCGGCATGTGCAGCAGGATCCAGGCGGGCCGGCCGGCGGCTGCGGCGGCCGCCAGTTCATCCGGCGCCCCGCAGGCGAGGAGCCCGTCGACGATCGTGACGGTGTGCCCGGCAGCGGCGTTCCCGGAGGTTCCGCCGTCGGCGTCGCGGAGCAGGGCGGCCAGCCGGCGCCGGTCCTCCGCGCTGCCCACCGGCCAGCCGCCGTCGAGCGGGCAGGTCTCCACGTCCACTCCCAGCACGGCAAGCTCGCGGGCGAGTGCTGCGTTGTAGACGTTGCCGCCGGAGTTGTGGCGCACGTTGCCGGGGACCACGAACCGGACGCGGAGGCCGCCCCGCTGCACCGTCTTGCTGGCTGGCGCTGTGTCCCTGGCTGGCGCTGTGTCCTTGGCTGGCGCCGTGTTCCTGGCTGGCACCGACGTCCTAGCTGGCCTCGAAGTCGAGCGAGTAGCTGGCCCAGGCGTCGGGGGTTTCGCGGAGGGTGACGTCCAGCCCGGCCAGCTCCCGGCCGTCGGCGCCGCTGCGGATCTGCGCCGCCACGGCGTCGGCGACGTACTGGGCCAGGGCCTCGGTGGTGCTGAGCCTGCCGGCGAAGTCCGGGTGCTCGTCCAGGTTCTTGTAGTTCAGGCCCTCGAGGACCGAGTCCAGCATCTCGCCGGCCTCGCCGATGTCCAGGACGATCGAGTCGTCGTTGAGGGCCCGACGGCGGAAGGTCACCTCCGTGACGAAGGTGGCGCCGTGCAGTCCCTGCGCGGGGCCGAACGCGGGGCGCGGGAGGCTGTGGGCGATCATGAAGTTGCGGCGGACGGTCAGGCTGAACACGGGTTTACCTCGTGGCTTCTGTTGGGGCGGGGTATTCGATGACGTGGCAGAGCGCGTCCAGCGCGCCGTCGGAGAGCTGCCGGACGACGTCGGGCAGCTCGTCGAGGGTGGAGGAACCGGTGAGGAACACGTCGAACCCCGGATCACGCAGCAGCGAGACGGCGAGCCGGAGCCGGTCGGCGTTGGTGCGGCGGTGGCGGCGGGCGCGGGCCACGACGCCGACCTGGCTGGCGCGGATGGAGAGCCGTCGGGCGTGGAAGTCCTCCCCCAGCGGCACGGTGACTTTGCGGTCGGCGTACCAGGACATTTCGATGACGTCGCTGTCGTCGCCTGCCAGCTGCAGGGCCCGCTCCAGGCCTTCCTGCGAGGCGGAGCAGTGGATCACGATGTCGCAGTCCGGCAGGGCGTCGTCGGGGTGGCTGAACTCGACGCCGAGCGTTTCGGCGAACGCCCGCTTGGCCGGGTCGACGTCGACGAGTTGCAGCCGTCCGAGCGGAAAGGAGTCCAGGAGCTTGGCCACCATGCCGCCGACGAGGCCGGCGCCGATCACGGCGACGCGGTCTCCGAGGCGGGGCCCGGCCTCCCAGATGCCGTTGATGGCGGTCTCGACGGTGCCGGTGAGCACGGCGCGGCGGGCGGGGACGTCCTCCGGCACCTCGGTGAGCGACTCGACCGGGACGACGTAGCGGTCCTGGTGCGGGTACAGGCAGAAGACGGTCTTTCCCAGCCATTCAGCCGGACCGTCCTCGACGACGCCGGCGGAGAGGTAGCCGAACTTCACCGGGGAGGGAAAGGAGCCTTCCTGGTTCGGGGCGGCCATTTCCTCGGCCACGCATTCCGGCACGCGGGCGTTGTGGACCACCAGTTCGGTGCCCTTGCTGATGCCGGAAAACAGCGTGCGGACCAGCGCTTCGCCGGGGCCGGGAGCGGGCAGGTCCTCGCGCCGGAGCTCCCCTTGCCCGGGGCCGACGGTCCAGTATGCGGTGGCTGTGGTGTGCAGGTCGGAAGTACTCATCTTGCTGATGAATCTAGTGCCAGCCGCAGGTACAGGAAAGCCTGTCCACTGCCGGCGGGTCCCGTTCCGGCGCTCCCGACCGCCCCGGGGCTGCCGTTTTGTGGATCAGCGCCCCGCTCCGGTAACCTATTCAGGTTGGTGACGTGTCCGAGCGGCCGAAGGTGCAACACTCGAAATGTTGTTTGGTGTAAAAGCCAACGTGGGTTCAAATCCCACCGTCACCGCCAAAGAAAACCCCCGCCTCCCATATGAACAAGGGAGGCGGGGGTTTTTTGTCCCGATGGACTCCCGGTTACTGGCCTGGCCTCCAAGGTTTTCCCAAGGTCCCAGGACTAGAAGTTGAACCCCGCGGCGTGACTGTAGATTCATCCGTCATCCGTTGAACGTCAGTGTGCACATCCGCATGGACATACCCATTTCAAGCGTGGTTTCCCGGGACGTTTCT
>DATIUQ010000022.1:0-2389 GCA_035466775.1 Arthrobacter sp. | reverse complement strand
GACGACGGCCTCCAGCACGGGCAACGCCTCGGCGTACTGCGACTGCGCGATCAGCACGGCGGCCCGGGCCTGTCCGGCCCAGGCGCGGAAGCCGGCCGTGGCGAACTGGGCTGCGGTTTCCTCCAGCCGGGCGCAGAGCCGCTCGGCCTCGTCAAAGTGCCCGAGAGCCAAGGCGATTTCGACGCCGGACACCAGCAGCCGTGTGCATGCCAGCCGGTCCCGCCCTGCCAAGGCGGCGCACAGGCCGGCCCACGCCGCCTCGTTTTTCCCGGCGGCATGCTGGAGCAGCGACTGGCCCGGCTGCGGTTCGGTCCCCAGCTCCCATGCCCGGGCGTACGCTTTCTCAGCGCCGCTGCTGTCCCCGCGAAGCCGGCGTATTTCGCCCAGCTGGTAGTAGGCCTCGCCCGCCACCCAGTTGTTCCGGCCCACGAGTTCCGCCCCGCTCTGCTCGATCGCATATTCCGCCGCGTCCCAGCCGCCTTCGATGCTCTGCAACTGCAGCCGGTGGATGCGGCAGATGCCGGCATACACGACGTCTCCCACGAACTGCCCGCCCCACTGCTCGGTGGCGTCGGTCCAGGCACGCATACGGTGCAGGTCGCCCAGCTCGTGGCATGCGTGGATCACCGTGCAGTAGATTTCCCCCGCCCATTCCGGCGGCAGACGGCCGGCGAGTACGGGAAGCATTGCCTCGTCCAGCTGGGCAAAGCCGGACGCGGTGTTGCCGCTGCGCAGGTCCGCCAGGCCGGCGAGCACCAGGCTCAGGGATGTGAGCGCAGGGACGCGCAGGCTTCGGCCCATGTCCCGCAACCTGGCCGAGGTCTCCCTCGCCGGGCCCAGGTCCGCGAGGCTAAGCGCGAGGCTGGCATCCAGGTAGAGCAGATAGCCGTGCTCCGGACCTTCTGGAAGACCCTGCAGCAGCCCCCGGGCACGGCTCACCCAACCGGAAGCGATGACCACATCTCCGCGGATGAACCACAGCAGCCCCAGGTGCAGGGCTTTCATGGCCGCATCCGATGCATCGCCGTCGTCCTGGAAGCGGTGGTAGACGTCCTCGGAAATCTCCAGCGATTCCTTGACTTGCCCGAGCCACCACGCGGCTCTGCCCAGAAGACTTAGGTCCCCGGTCTCCAGTTCCGCCAATGCCCGTGCCTGGCTGAGGTGCTGGTAGGCGGCATGCCAATCACCGCGGGCGTACGCCGTCCGCGCTGTGGCCAGCAACCCGTCAAACTCGTCCATCCCAGACACCACTTCAACGGTAGCGCCGCGGACAGCGGCCGGTCGAGCCGGTTTCGAGGGGCAATTCCAGCCATACACTATGGGCCGGCCGCCGCGCCTCGGGTCAGGACGAGGGTGGTCTGGCCGGCAAGGGGATAACGGTGCGGTACTTTCCGCCCGTGGTCTGTTCCGGTGGCTCCGCAGCGGATTCCACGGCGACATGGGCCAAGCCAAGGTCGGCAAGCAAGGTGGTGATGCCCTCCAGTACCGTTCGCCGGACCCGTTCGCCGTCTGCGGCCGGGTCCGGACGCAGCCTCACCGACAGGCTGGCGGGTGCGGTTTGGACGATCTGGAACAGCACCACCCCCGGGGTCCGGTCGACAACCGTCCCGAGGGCCAGCGGTGGCACCGTCACCACGTTGCGGCCGTCCGCGGCCGGGAAGGTGAGCACGTCAGAGGCCCTTCCCTGCACCCGGATCGCCGGGGCCGGGTCACCGCACGGGCAGGGATCAGGCCGGACCAGGACGCGGGTGGCGTCGACCGGTTCGCCGATCGCCCAGTCCTGGAGCAGGTGCACCCGTAGACCTCCCGCACGACGGCACCGGAGGCCGCTTCCAAGCGCTCCCGTCCTTGGACAGGTGCGGCGCCACCCGCAGGGCCACGATCGCCGCTCCGCTGATTGGGCCGCGGCGACTGAACTGGTTATCGGATCGGCGGATCACGCGGCCGACGCCGTTGTCATCCCTGGGCGGGCAGCGCCCGCACGAAGGGTGCTTTGCCCAATGCCGTCCGTTCAACGCGTTCAACAACGTGCACCTCTATTTGGGTTTCCGCAACTCCGGCTTCCTTGAGCGCGCCGGCCACGGCAGCCCGAACACCTTCGGTGGAGAAGCCCGGAGCGAGGCCGGCGAGGAGCACGCGAAGCCCGGAAGGCTCCTGGATGACCTGCCACCCCGCAGCGGCGGCTTCGTCGAGAATGTGGTGGAACACGATCGGGTGGAAATTTACCTTCCCTGCCTTCCCCGGCAATTGCAGGATGTCCTCGATGCGCCCCTCGATGTCTTCCAGAATCGTGAAGGCGCGTCCGCAGGGGCAGCCCCGCCCTCCCAGAGTCACGGTGTCGGACATTTCATATCGGATCAGCGGCAGAGTGCGGGAGAACAGGACCGTA
>DATIUQ010000021.1:0-9640 GCA_035466775.1 Arthrobacter sp. | reverse complement strand
CCGCTAGGCCCGGTTCCGCCAGGCGCAGTTCTGCTAAGCGCGGTGCCGGAATATTCGATCCCGCAAAATCCGGTGCCACGTCACACGGACGCCGTCTCCAGGTCCGCTTCGCGCAGCTTCTGCTGGCGCTCCAGCCACGGCCCGGCAGCGTAACCGATCACGACGCCGATCCCTACCTCCGCGGCCACAAACAGTGCCGTCCGCAGCGGGTCGGGTCCGATCTCGGTGAGCCGTCCGATGCCGGCGGAACCCCGGGCCAGCCAGGCCAGGCCGGCCGCGAACAGCCCGGCGACGCCGCCGACCATCACGCCCAGGCACAGCGTGGAGAGGGTGGCGGTGAACCAGCGCGCGCGGATCTTGATCGACAGCCATTCGTCGAAGTGGTTTTCGCCTTCGCGCAGGAACCACCAGCCGGCCAGGATCCCGGCGAAGACCGGCACCACCAGCGCCGCGGCACCAAACTCCAGTGACCCGGCCGGCAGCGCCGCGAAGACCGGGATCGACGGCAGCGGCCCGACGGCGGTGCCGAGCGCCCCTGCCTGGGAGCCGACGCCGAGGGCCACGCCCGCGCCGGAGGTCCAGGCGAGCGCGAACACCGCCAGGTTGGGCAGGAAGCCGAGCTGCGCGATGGTGAGCACGGCACCGCGCAAGGCGCCGGCGTCGAGCGCTTCATACACCGCGATCACGAGGTTCCAGTGGATGATCACCGTGGCGGCGAGGAGCACGCAGGACATTGCCAGGCTGGCCAGTACCGCCACGAAGCCGGCTTTGACCGCGGACCCGAGGTAGGAGCCGGCCCAGCGCGAATGCTGGCTGGTCCGGGAGAGCCAGGCGACGGCGTCGACGCCGATCAGCCGGCTCCAGGAGCCGGCCTCGCGGCGGGCGCCGATGACCATGCCGAGCCCGAACGGGATCAGCGGGATGAGGGCGGCGGACCAGAGGCCCACGCCGACGTCGTCCGTGCGGCAGACGAACCCGGTGGTCAGCCCGAACCCGGCGTACATCAGCCAGGAGCCGAGGAGCGCCTGCCAGAGCTGGTCCGTGTAGGACGCCCGGGCGAGCCGCCGGCCCGCGCGCCAGGCGAGCAGGAACGGGATGAGGGTCAGCCCGAGCGGGGTGAGCGACAGGACGCCGGATTCCGGCAGGGCCGCGGAGCCGGCGCCAACGGTTTCGAGCAGCAACGGAACGCCGTGGATCAGCAGCCAGGCCTGGCCGGCGAGGCGGGCCAGGACGTCCGCGGCGCCGTTCTGGAAACCGGCGGTGGCCCACACGGCAACGATCGGAGCGGCCACCACCAGGGCCGAGATGATGGCAGCCTGCGCGGACTCGAGGGCTCCCTGCAGCCACAACGGCATCGGAAGTCCACGTTCCCCGGTCTGATCAGCGCGCAGTTTCATCGTGATCCATCGTGCCACGCGCAGGGGTTCCCGCCCGGTGCGACAGGCTCAAACGGGCAGATTTGGCAGGGGTTTGGCCCCGTTGCAGGGAGTGCGCCCTCAGTTCGACTGTTCGCCTTTCCGGCGCTTTTTTCGCTACCCGGCCGTAAAATTGTAATGTCCGCAATCATTGGTTGGAGGCAGAAAATGACTACCGCATCTCCACATGCACATGGCGTTCACTTTGGACGGACGGATGTCCAGAACGTCGGCATGGGTGTAGGTATCGTCCTTATAGTCGTGGGCATCCTGGGGTTCATCCCCGGCATCACCACGCAGTATGACTCGTTGGCGATCGTTGGACCGAATTCCACGGCCCTGTTCCTGGGCCTGTTCCAGGTATCGATGCTGCTGAACGTCATCCAGGCCCTCATCGGCACGATCGGCTTGGTCATGTCCCGGAATAACCCCATGGGCGCCCGGAACTTCCTCATGGGCTTTGGCCTGCTGTACATCGTCCTTAGCGTGTACTCGCTCATTGTCGGTGTGGGGTCGGTGGCCAATTTCCTGTCGCTGAACGTCATGGGTGCGTGGGGCTTTATGATCCTGGGCGTAGCAATGGTCCTCGCCGGCTGGCTGATGTCAAGGCATCTGGCCGACGACGCAAAAACCCGGTAAGCGAACACCGGGACAAAGGGAGCCGCGAATGAGTAACGTTTCATAGCAATCTGAAAATTCGTACTACCTGCTGGTGCAGTCGCCTCGTGGAAACGCAGCGACTGCACCAGCTTTATTTGTGTTTGGGGTGTTGTGTGGGGGGTGTTCTGTGTGGGCGTGTGTTTGGGGGACGCCCACGCGGTCGACCCCCCAGCCCTGGGCGACCCCGGGCTTCCCCGCGGAATCCCCCGGGCGCCCGCACCACGAAACCGCACTCCTGTAAATATTTTCATTTTACTTAAGACGAAATCATTGACCCGCTAAAAATCTTCACTATAGTTATGTGAGTCAGGTCACCAAGTGAAGGACATCGAATGACCGCCGAGAGCACCACGAGCAGTGCCCCCCTTGCCACCAGCGCGCTGCTGGCCACGGTCGGCAACAAGGTGCGCTCCATGCGCAAGGAAAAGGGCATGACGCTCGCCAAGCTCTCGGAGATCACGGGCCTCAGCCCGGCCATCGTCAGCCAGATCGAACGCGGCCTGGCGAATCCGTCCTTCACCACACTGGCTCAACTGGCCCACGGCCTGGACATCCCGGTCGGGAAATTTTTCATCGGCCAGGAAGAAACCAGGTCCCCCGTGGTCCGCAAGGCCGATCGGCGCAACCTGAAAGGCGTCACCAAGAAGTCCGTGGGCGAGGCAGTTTATGAACTGCTCACGCCAGACCTCAACGGCGCCTTGGAAGCCCAATGGATTGTCAGCCCGCCCGGCCATGACACCAGCGACACTCCTTTCCGCCACAGCGGCGAGGAATTCGGCATCATCCTCTCCGGCCGGAAGGACATCTTCCTGGACGGCGAGTGCTACACGCTCGAGGAAGGCGATTCCATCACCTTCTCCTCGGACACCCCGCACTGGTACAAGAACAGCTACGAAGAGGTATGCGTAGCGATCTGGGTCAACGCACCTCACGCGTGGTAGCGGCGCCGACCCCAAGCGGCCCCTATCGTTTCCCACTGTCGCGGTCCCCAATGACCCGCTGACAGTCCTTGCCACATTCGCAGCCACCGCCCCTTAACCCCGGACGGCGATGCGTCATACCCTCCCCCGCCTCCCAATGGCGTCAGTGTAAGGACACTTCCATGCTCGACACACCCATGCTTGACAACACCAGGCCTGACAGCGCAGTCACGGCCCCGGACAACACAAAAGACACCAAGAAATTCACCCCCGAGGTCCGCAAAGGCCTCCTGGGCCTCGGCCTCGGCAACGCCCTCGAATGGTACGACTGGATGGTCTTCGGCCTCCTCTCCGCCTTCATCGGCCCCAACTTCTTCCCCAACACCGACCCCCTCTCCGCCACGCTGAACGCCCTCGCCGTGTTCGCCGTCGGCTTCGCGTTCCGGCCGCTGGGCGGCATTATGCTCGGCACCCTCGCGGACCGGATCGGACGACGGCGGGTCATGCTGCTCTCGATCATGCTGATGGCCGGCACCACCCTGGTCATCGCAGTCTGCCCCAGCTACGAACAGATCGGCGTCTGGGCCGGCATCATCCTCGTGGCGTGCCGCATCCTGCAGGGCATCTCCACCGGCATCGAAGCCCCGCTCTCCACCTCCCACGCAGTGGAACTGGTTCCGGAGGGCCGCGAAGGCTACGTGGCCGGCATCATGTCCTTCTACGTCAACATCGGCATCCTGCTCGCCTCGCTGGTCAGCTTCCTCTGCAGCCTCACCCTCGGCGGCGCGGTTATGGCCGAATGGGGCTGGCGCGTGCCGTTCATCATCGGCGCGGCCTTCGGCTTCGTTGTCATCTACCTCCGCCGTGCCCTCCCGGAAACCCTCAAGCCCGAAGAAATGGCCAACAACTCCTCCGGCGCCGTCTGGACCGGGGTCCGCAAGCACTGGCTCTCCGTCCTGGCCATCATCTTCGTCGTCGGCGCGGCCCAGGCCTACAACTACGCCTGGAACGTCGGCCTTCCCAGCGCCGCCCGCAGCGGCTTCAAGGAAGACCCGACGGCGGTCTTCGCCCTCACCACGGTCCTGGGCGTCGTCCTCGTGGCCGGCAGCTGGATCATCGGCAAGCTGGCCGACGGCAAGTCCATGTCCCGCTGGTTCCTAATCACCCGCATCCTGGCCATCCCCTCCGTGTTCCTCATGCTCATGTACGTCCAGCCCGGCATCGGCGGCTTCGCGGCGGTCCTGCTCGGCGGCTCCCTGGTCCTGGTCCTGAACATGACCCTCTACAACGTGGTCAGCACGTCCCTGATGCCCAAGAACTGCCGCGGCACCGGTGTGGCCCTCGGCTACGGGATCGGCGTCGCCCTGTTCGGCGGCACCGCCTCCTACCTGCTGGTGTGGCTCCAGTCCCAGGGCCTCACCTGGGTCTTCCCGGTCTACGTCGCCGTCCTGTCCATCCTCAGCATCGTCTTCTACCTCGCCGCCCGCCGCGCAAACGGCATCTTCGTCGGAAACTAAGGATCCCTCCAATGAACTCGCTCGACCCCCAAATCTCCCTGGACCTCCGCACCACTACGGCGGACCTCACCGCCCCCGTCATCTCCCGGTCCGACGTCCTCGTGGTGGGCGGTGGCCCCGCAGGTGTCGCCGCAGCCGTCACGGCCGCCCGCTCCGGCGCCTCCGTCACGCTGCTGGAACGCTACTCCTCGCTCGGCGGCCTCGCCTCCGGCGGCATGGTCCTGGTGCTCGATGACATGATCAACGGCCAGGAAATCACTGTCACCGGCATCGTCTCCGAATACGTCGAACGCCTCCAGAAGCTGGGCCTCGCGATCGTCCCGCCGGCCGATGACCGCAAGACCTCCGAGGAACTCTGGAACAAGTGGGGCCGCTACGGCACCTTCGACTTCCACTCCCACACCACCCCGAAGCCGGTCTGCTACGCCGCCGCCTTCGACCCGGACGGCTGGAAGCGGGTCTCCAACGACCTCGTCCGCGAAGCCGGCGTCAACCTGCGCCTGCACTCCTGGTTCTCCCGCCCCATCGTGGACAACGGCGTCATGAAGGGCGTCATCTGCGAGACCAAGTCCGGCCCGCAGGCGTTTATGGCGGACATCGTCATCGACACCACCGGCGACATCGACGTCGCCTCCCGGGCCGGCGCCAGCTACGTCAAGGACAGCTACCTCACCACCCTCGTCTTCCGCCTCGGCAACGTGGACACCAACGCCGCCGAAGCGTTCGAGCAGGCCAACCCGAAGGAAGCCCGCGCCATCAACCGCAAGATCAAGCGCCTCCTCGGCGGCGCCTGGGAACTGTGGTGGCTCAAGACCCCCATCGACGGCGTCGTCTGGTGCAACGCCCCGCACATGACCGGCTTCGACGGCGTCGACCCGGCGGACATGACCGCCGCCGAGTTCGCCGCCCGGGACCGGATCTCCGAGGCCGTGGACTACGTCCGCGCCAACCTGCCCGGCTTCGAGAACTGCTACATGCTCGACGTCGCGTCCCAGATGGGCGTCCGGCAGACCCGCCTGCTCGAAGGCGAATACGTCATGACCAAGGACGACGTCACCTCCCGCCGGCACTTCGCCGACACCGTGGCCCGCGGCCGCGACTACTACTACCCGTACCGCTCACTGCTGCCCAAGGAAGTGGACCAGCTCCTCGTCGCCGGCCGGCACTATTCCGCCACCCCGGAGGCGCAGAAGATGTCCCGCGAGATTCCGCCCTGCATGGCCATGGGCCAGGCCGTCGGTGTCGCCGCCGCCCTCGCCATCGAGAACGGCACGCTCGTCCGGGACGTCTCCCCGTTGGACATCCAGCAGGGCATGCGCCGGCACGGCGCGGACCCGGGCGACGTCCCGTCGTCGAACGCCACCCTCGACGTGGACGCGGCGGTGGGGGTATGAGCACCGCGATCGAGGAACTGCTGGCATCCGCTGACAGCACGACGGCGGCCCCCGCCGCCTCCGGACCTGAAACCAACGCTGAACGCCCGGGCACCCCGCTGCCGCTGGACGGCATCAAGATCGTGGACTTCACCCAGGTGTTCATGGGCCCGTCCTGCACCCAGCTGCTGGGCGACTACGGCGCGGACATCATCAAGGTGGAACGCCCGGGCGCCGGGGACATCTCGCGCAACTCGTTCCCGGACAAGGACGGCCAGGACAACCCGATCTTCCTGTCCATCAACCGGAACAAGCGCAGCATCTCCGTGGACACCCGCACGGACGAGGGCAAGGACGTGCTCCGCCGCCTGCTCGCCGACGCCGACGTCGTCGTCAGCAACTTCCGCTCCGGCGTGATGGAACGGATGGGCTTCGGCTACGAGGACCTCAAGGAGCAGAACCCCGGCATCATCTGGGCCTCCGGCACAGGCTTCGGCCCGGTGGGCCCGTATTCGCACAAGGGCGGCCAGGACGCGATCGCGCAGGCCTACTCCGGCGTGATGTGGCGGCGTGAATCGGACGACCAGAAACCCTCGATCTACCCCACCACGCTGTGCGACTACATCACGGGCATGCACCTCATGCAGGGCATCCTGCTGGCGCTGCGCACCCGGGAAACCGCCGGCGTCGGGCAGAAAGTGGAGGTGACCATGTACGACTCCATGCTGCACCTGCAGATGCAGGAGGCGTGCATGCAGCTCAACCGCGGCTACGAGGTCAACTGGGGCGCCATGCCGCTCAGCGGCGTCTTTGAAACCACCGACGGCGCCGTCTGCATGGTGGGCGGCTTCACCCCGGACCCGCTCGCCCGGATCTCCGAGGCGCTGGGCCTGGACGAGGACCTGACGCTCCGGCCCGAGTTCGCCAACCTCGAGCAGCAGTTCCAGCACAAGCCGGCGCTGCAGGCGATCTTCCGCGAGCGCATCGCCACCAACACCACCGAGTACTGGACCGGCAAGCTGGAGGACAGCGGGCTGCTCAATGCCCCCGTGCACACGCTGGAACAGGCCCTGGCCGACGCGCAGACGGAGGCCAACGGCATGATCGTCGAGGCCGAGCACGCCGGCGTCGGAACGGTGCGCATGCTCAACGCCCCGATCCGGCTCTCCGCCACCCCGCCCACCGTCCGCCGCGTGGCGCCGCGGCTCGGCGAGCACAACGTGGAGGTGCTGCTGGAGAACGGCTTCGACGCCGAGACCATCGAGCGCCTGCAGCAGCTGGGGGTCCTCCGGTGACCGCGGTTTCCGAAGCGACGACGGCGTCCGCCGCGCCCGCCGCCGCGCCGGTGGATGAGGTCACGCTGGCCATCGAGAACCACGTCGCGACGGTGGTCATCGACCGCCAGCACGTGCTCAACGCCGTCGACGGCAGCGCCCAGGCCCGGCTCAACGAGATCTGGGCGCAGCTGGAAGCCGACCCCGACATCCGCGCCGTCGTCATCACCGGCGCCGGCACCCGAGCGTTCTGCGCCGGGGCGGACATGTCCTCCTCAGCCGTCGACAAGACCGGACTCGAATACTGGGCCGGGCTGGACCCCAACGGGTTCGGCGGGCTCAGCCTGCGCACCACCCTGGACATCCCGGTGATCGCCCGGGTCAACGGCTACGCCCTCGGCGGCGGCATGGAGATGGTGCTCGGCGCGGACATCGTGATCGCCGCCGACACCGCCCGGTTCGGGCTGACGGAACCGCGCGTCGGCCGGCTGGCGCTCGACGGCGGCATCCACCAGCTGGTGCGCCGCATCCCCTACACCCAGGCGATGGGCATGCTCCTCACCGGGCGCAAAGCCGACGCCAAGGAAATGCAGTCCATGGGCCTGGTCAACGAGGTGGTCCCCGCAGAGGAGCTCGACGCCGCGGTGCAGCGCTGGCTGGATGCGATCCTCGCGTGCGCCCCCACCTCCGTCCGGGCCGTCAAGCAGATGGTTACCCGGACCGGGCACCTGACCGCCACCGAGGCCCGCGGCCTCCGGCTGCCGGCCCTGATGGCGGCGCTGGACAGCGAGGACTCGGCCGAAGGCGTCCGTGCCTTCCAGGAAAAGCGCCCGCCCGTGTGGCCGGGACGCTGACCATGCAGGAACAACCAGTTAAGGAGAAACCGATGCGGGAGTCACTGGCACCGGGCGTGTGGGGCGTCGTCGCCACGCCGTTCCAGGGCAGCACCCTGGACGTGGACACGGACAGCCTGGCCGGACTCGTGGAGTACTACGAATCCATCGGCGCCACCGGCCTCACGGTCCTGGGCGTGTTCGGCGAGGCCGCGGCTTTGACGGCCGCCGAACGCAGCCTGGTCCTGGAGGTCGCCGTCGAGGAAACGCGCCTTCCCCTCGTGGTGGGCGTGACCTCGCTGTACACGGGCACCGCCGTCGAGGAAATCCGGGCCGCGCAGGCCGCCGCCGGCGAGCGCCTGGCCGCCGTCATGGTGCAGGCCAACTCCGCGAACCCCGCCGTGGTCATCGCGCACCTGAACGCCATCCACCAGGCCACCGGCGCCAAGGTGGTGCTGCAGGACTATCCGCTGGCCAGCGGCGTCAGCATCAGCACCGAGTCCCTCATCAGTGTGGTGCAGGCCTGCCGCTTCGTCATCGCGGTCAAGGCGGAGGCACCGCCCACGTCCGTGGCCATTGCCCGGCTCACCGCAGCGCTCGACGTGTCCGTGTTCGGCGGACTCGGCGGCCAGGGGCTGCTGGACGAACTCCAGTCCGGGGCGGCCGGGGCCATGACCGGCTTCTCATACCCCGAAGCGCTCATCGCCTGCGTCCGCGCCTGGCAGGCGGACGGGTACGAGGCCGCCCGCGATGCCCTGCTGCCCTACCTGCCGCTCATCAACTTCGAGCAGCAGGCCAAGGTGGCGCTGCCCATCCGGAAGGAGTGCCTGCGCCAGCGCGGCCTCATCGCCGACGCCGGCGTCCGGGCCCCGGGGGCACCGTTTCCGGAGGTCCTCCGGCTGAGCATGCTCAATCATCTGGCGGAGGCCGCCGCGGCTCTCGAAGCGCGCTCTTCCGTAACCACCACGGCAGGAGTTCTCTGATGGACCTCGGAATCAGCGGCAAGACCGCCCTCGTCGCAGCGTCCACCGGCGGACTGGGACTCGCGATCGCCCGCGCCCTTGCCGCGGAAGGTGCGCGGGTCGCCATCACCGGACGGCGCCAGGTACGCGCCAAGGAAATCGTTGCCGAACTGACCGACGCCTACGGGCCGGGCGCCGTCGCCATCGAGGCGGACCTCAGCACCCCGGACGGCGTGGCAGCCGCCGTCGAACAGACCGTGGCGGAACTCGGCCCCATCGACATCCTGGTGCTCAACGGCCCGGGGCCCAAACCCGGAGCTGCGGCCACCCTCAGCGCCGACGACATCGCCGCGGCGTTCGAGCTGCTGGTCAAACCGCACCACGCGCTCGTTTCGCACGTGCTGCCCGGCATGCGGGAACGGCGCTGGGGACGGATCCTCGCCGTCGGCTCCAGCGGCGTGGTGGCGCCCCTGCCCAACCTGGCCGTGTCCAACACCGGGCGCGCGGCCCTGGCCGGCTACCTCAAGACCCTCGCCGCCGAGGTCGCGCTGGACGCCGTCACGGTGAACATGCTCCTCCCCGGCCGGATCGCCACCGACCGTGTGGCCGAACTCGACCAGGCCGCCGCCAAACGGCGCGGCACCACGGTCGAGGAAATCCAGCTCGAGTCCCGCAAGACCATCCCC
>DATIUQ010000020.1:0-2128 GCA_035466775.1 Arthrobacter sp. | reverse complement strand
CGGACACCGACCTCGTGGACCACGACTCCGGCGCCTTCGGCTCGGCCGGGACGGTGGTGGCCGGCAAGGCCACGCTCGCCGCCGCCGAGGAACTGGCCGTGCGGATCCGCGCCTTCGCCGCCGGCATCCGGCAGGTCCAGGCCTCCGGGTGCGTGCTGGAGGACGACGCGGTGATCTGCGAGGGAACCCGGGTGCCGCTCGCGGAACTGTCCGACGCCGCCGCAGCGGCCGGCGTCGACCTTTCCGGCGAGGGGCGCTGGGGCGGGACGCCGCGGTCGGTGGCGTTCAACGTCCACGGTTTCCGGGTGGCCGTGAACACCGGGACGGGGGAGCTGCGGATCCTGCAAAGCGTCCAGGCGGCCGACGCCGGCGTCGTGGTCAACCCGCGGCAGTGCCGGGGGCAGATCGAGGGCGGCATTGCGCAGGCGCTCGGCGCCGCGCTGTACGAGGAGGTCAGGATCGACGACGCCGGCCGGGTCACCACGGACATCCTGCGGCAGTACCACATCCCGTCCTTCGCGGACGTGCCGCGCAGCGAGGTGTACTTCGCCGACACGTCCGACAAGCTGGGCCCGCTGGGCGCGAAGTCCATGAGCGAGAGCCCGTTCAACCCGGTGGCGCCGGCGCTGGCCAACGCCATCCGGGACGCCACGGGCATCCGGTTCGCGGAGCTGCCGATCGCCCGGGACAAGATCTACCTGGCGTTGAAGGAAGCCGGCTTGGTCCCGCCCGTCCAGGAAGCCCACGGCCTATAGTCGGATGATGGAACAGCGAATCTTGGGCAAGACCGGACGGAACGTCTCCATCGTCGGGCTGGGGACCTGGCAGCTGGGCGCGGACTGGGGCAACGTGGACCCCGCGCAGGCGCAGGCCATCCTGGCCGCCTCCGCGGAGGCCGGGGTCACGTTCTTCGACACCGCCGATGTTTACGGCGACGGCCGCAGCGAGCAGGCCATCGGCAAATTCCTGGCGGACAACCCGGGCCTGGACATCACGGTCGCCACCAAGATGGGCCGCCGGCTGGAGCAGCTGCCGGAGAACTACAACCTGGCCAACTTCCGCGAGTGGACGGACCGGTCCCGGCGCAACCTGGGCGTGGAGCGGCTGGACCTGGTCCAGCTGCATTGCCCGCCCACCGCCGTGTACAGCAGCGCCGAAGTCTACGACGCGCTCGACACCCTCGTGGCTGACGGCGCCATCCGGAGCTACGGCGTCAGCGTGGAACGGACCGACGAAGCCCTCGAAGCGATGCGGCACGACGGCACGGCCACGGTCCAGATCATCCTCAACGCCTTCCGGCTCAAGCCCCTCGACGAGGTGCTGCCCGCGGCGGAGGCGGCCGGCGTCGGCATCATCGCCCGCGTCCCGCTCGCCTCGGGGCTGCTCTCCGGCAAATACACCGCGGACACGTCCTTCGCGGCGGACGACCACCGGAACTTCAACCGCACCGGATCGGCGTTCGACGTCGGCGAGACCTTCTCCGGCGTGGACTTCGAACAGGGCCTCAAGGCGGTGGCCGAGTTCGAGGAACTGGTGCCCGACGGCGTCAGCACCGCCCAGGCGGCCATCGCCTGGATCGCGGCGCAGGACGGCGTCAGCACCGTGATCCCCGGCGCGCGCACCGTGGAGCAGGCGCGCTCCAACGCCGAAGCGGCGGGGGTCAGCGGGATCGACGCAACGTTCGATGTCGGCGTCCACGAAATCTACGACCGCTACTTCCGCGCATCGATCCACCCGCGCTGGTAGCCGCCACTAAGACCGACGCGGGCCGTTAGCCCGCCGGGTACCAGATCCGATCTCCGTCGACGCGCGCGAAGGAGGTCAGGGTGTGGGGTTTGGCAGACTTTTCCGTCATGATGTCGAGCACTTCGACATTTCGAACCAGGAGCGCGTCTCCGATCAGCGAGCGGTGGCAGCGCCACGGGACGGCTTCCGCGCACATGATCGCCAAATTGTTGGTTCGCCCGCGTTCCAGGAGCTGGTCGATGGCCCTGGAAAATTCCTCGGTCTGCATGTAGTCGGCGTAGCCCCGGAAAGATGCGTTGCGCCAGGCGCCGTTGGGGCTGTCGTTCCGGGAGTGCCGCAGGCCGCCGAGGGATTCCATCCGCCGGTAGGTGATCCCGCTGGC
>DATIUQ010000019.1:0-24376 GCA_035466775.1 Arthrobacter sp. | reverse complement strand
CTTTGGTGCAAGCATCAAAGCATCCGTCGCACTGGTGCGCCGCATCCAACCGGCGCTGCCCTTCCTCACCGGCAACCCCGTGGGCCGCACGGCCCTGTTGGCTCAGTTCTCCGCCCACCCCTGGAAGCTGCCGCAGGATCTAGTCCTGCATGAGCTTCGCGGGTTCAAGACGTCGACCAGTCTGGACCTGGCCCTCAACGCACTGATTCACGGACCACGCCAGGAAGGCGCACCGGCCGGCTCACTCAAGGGCAAAATGGTCATTGGATGGGGGCGGAAGGACAAAGTCACCGCTCCCAGCGAGGCCGCGCGGGCCACGGAGCTATTCCCGGATGCAACGCTCCACTGGTTCGAAAACTGCGGTCACTTCCCGCACTGGGACCAACCATCGGAAGCGGCGCGCCTGATCCTCGATAGCACCAGCTGAGCTGCGGCTGACCGCCTGGGCGGAGCCATCTACGTTGAGTTGGCTTCAGAAAGGTGGAACCTGCGACGGCTGGGGATGATGCCCCGGCCTCGGGAGGCATCGACGTCGCCGGTCCCGAATTGGGGAACCGGCTTCACCTGGACCGCCGCCGCTAGGACGTGTCTCCCAATAGGGTGCTCCAGATGACGACGGCGTGCAGGACGGTCGCTGAGCCGTAGATGAGGGCCCGTTTGTCGTAGCGGGTGGCCAGGGAGCGCCAATGTTTGAGGGTGTTGAAGCTGCGCTCGACGACATTGCGCCGTTTGTAGGCGTCCTTGTCGTAGGTGACAGGCCGTCCGCCGGCGGGGCCTTTGCGTTTCCGGTTGGCTTTCTGGTCGTCCTTTTCGGGGATAACACATTCAATGCCGCGCCCCAGCAGGTAGGTCCTGATTGCTTTGGATGAGTAGGCTTTGTCAGCCATGGCCCGGTCCGGGCGGGTGCGGGGCCGCCAGGGACATTCCCGGTCGACCTTGAGGGCGGCCATAAGGTTTCACACATGGGCGAGTGGCTTTACCGCCCAAAGCGCGGAGCCACTTCCCTGGGTGGAGCGCAGAGGAAACCCGGTTCCTAGGTCCCGGGGTTGTGCCCATTGTGGTCAGGTAGAGCCCTCCGCACAGCTCAAGGCTGGCCGGTCAGCCCATGGGGATGATCGTGGCCGGAGCCGTCGCGCTCCTGCTCATCATCACGCTAGGAGGGCTGGCCGTGATCGTAAAACGTCGTCTGGGCCGTTCCGACGCCTGACGGTCCCATTCTTTGTAACCGGAGTGCCGGACCTCCTCCCTCGCACCGGTCCTGAAGTCGGGCGGATTTACCCGTATTCCAGAGTCCCGGTCAGGCAGTCCGGGAGGGCGGGGGTGACGAATAGGGTGTGGGGTAGTTACCTGATGGACGCGCCAATCCGGCGCGCGGAGGGCTTATCCCTGGAAAAGGGATTGCCATGAGAACGATTAATCGCATCTTGACCGCAGCTGCCGCCGTGTCTTTAGCGGCCATCACCGGGTGCGCGGCTCAGAGCGGTGACACCTCTGCCCCGCCGCCCGCCGCCACGTCCTCTGCCTCCGCAGCTAACGGGTCAGCCGCGGCCGGTGAGTCCGTCATTACGATCAAGGGCTTCGCCTATGAGGTTCCGCCGTCGGTGAAGCCGGGGTCGATGGTGACGCTGACGAACGCGGACAGCGCCCCGCATACACTCACTGCCAAGGACAAAGGCGGTTTCGACGTTGAAGTTCCGGGCGGTGGAACGGTGGTCTTTAAGGCTCCGGACGCCCCGGGTGAGTACGGGATTATCTGCAGCTTCCATCCGCAGATGACCGGAACGCTGGTCGTAAAATGAACCGCCCGGAACTGCCACCAGCCAGCCACACACGCACCTTATGGGTGCTACGTGTGGGAGTCGCGGCGGCGCTGGCCGTCAGCGCGGTGATCCATGTCCAGCTCGCCCCCGGCTATCAGCGGGCAGCCCCCGGCGGTCTCGGACAAGGGACCCTGTTTCTGGTCCAGGCCGGAGCCGCGGCCCTCGCGGCGGTGTTTGTGCTGCTCAGAGGATCCCGGACCAATTTCGCCGCCGCCGCCGTGGTGGGATTCTCGTCCCTGGCCGCGGTCATCCTGTACCGGTACGTCCAGGTCCCTGCCCTCGGGCCGCTGCCGTCGATGTACGAACCGGTCTGGTACACAGCCAAGACCATCACGGCAGTCGCCGAAGCGGCTGCCGGTGCCCTAGCGGTGACCGGATACGCCCTGCAGCACAAGACCCGGCCAGGATCACGTCCGGCTGCAAGGGGCCGGCGCCGCGGGGCTTCAACGACCTGACCCTGACCCCATTTCTGGCCCGGGTAAGGCACTTCGGTGCCGTACGGTGGCGGGCTGACCCAAGGGCACGTCGGCCGGGTCACATTCCCACCCATCCATTCCCGGTACTGCTCCGAAGTACCTCTGGCCCCTTCCGGGGTGCGAGGTCACACGCGCGTGTATGAGGAGATTTATTCAATGAAGAAGACCCTTCGCCTTATGGCGGTCCCCACCTTGGCTTTGGCCGCCCTGGCGGTTTCCGGTTCTCCCGCGATGGCAGCGGACCACTCCTACCAGTCCACTTTGGCTCAGATCAATGGCAGCACGGGCGCCGGCACGATCACGGTCGATGTCACGGGCAACCAGGCCCACGTTGTCCTGAAGGTATCGGGCATGCCCGCGACGTTCATGGACGCCCCGTACCCGCACGTTCAGCACATCCACGGCGGCGCCCAGGGCACCTGCCCGGCACCCACGGCGGATAAGGACGGCGACAAGGTCATCTCCACCACCGAAGGCGCCCCGTTCTACGGCGGAATCGTCACCACCTTGTCCACCAGCGGCGACACCAGCCCCGCGGCTGGCCTTGACCTGAAGGTCGGCGGCCAAGGCGCGGCCTACACCGTAGACCGCACCTTCGAACTGAACGCCGAGACCAAGGCAGCCCTGGAAGCCGGAACCGCTGTGGTCGTCGTCCACGGCCTGGACCCCGCCACCCTCAGCGCGGCAGGGCAGGCCGCCAAGAGCGACCTTGCACCGACCCTTCCGCTCGCCGCCACCTCCCCCGCACTTTGCGGGACGCTGAAGGCAGGCCAGATGACCATGCCGGTCGGCGGCGCTGACACCGGAGTCACCGCGGAAACCGGGACCGACACCGGCGCCCTCGCCGTCGGTGGTGGCCTCGCCCTGGTCGCGCTCACCGGCGGAGCCTACGTGGTCCGCCGCCGTACCGCCGGTGCAGCGGCCTAAGCACCGGCTGACTGGATCGTTACTGTGAGAACAAAGAATCCCGGCCGCCTTGAGGGCCTCCGTGCCGCCACGGCGGCCGGGGTTCTGCTCCTGCTGACCCTGGCCGGCTGCAGTGCAGGAAGCAGCGGAACCCCCGACGCCGCCTCCCCACCCTCGGCGTCCGCCGCCGCGTCCGCGGCGGCCAGCCCCGCCGCGCCCGGTACCGCCCTCCCGGCTCCTGCTCCATCGAGTCCGGCTGCTACACCCCCGGTGGCCGGTCCCGCGGTGCTTCCCCGATCCGAGCCGGTGACCCTGAACATCCCGGCCATCGGTGTGCGAACCGACCTCCTGAAACTCGGCCTCCGGGAGAACGGCTCCCTCCAGGTCCCGCAGGATTCCGGCAGCGGTGCGCCCGCCGGCTGGTACAACGGCTCCCCCACCCCAGGGGAACGCGGCCCCTCCGTCATGCTGGGCCACGTGAACGCACTCGGCGGAGCCACCGGAGTCTTCGCAGATCTCCGCAAACTCACACCGGGCACTGATATCAAGGTCTCCCGAGCCGACGGCACAACGGCGGTGTTCACTGTCGATCACGGCGCGCAGTACAGCAAAAACAGCTTCCCCACCCTCGAGGTTTACGGAAACACCCCCGGAGCTGAGCTCCGACTCATCACGTGCGACGGTTACGACCCCGCCACCGGGCTCTTCGATGACAACTACGTCATCTACGCAAAACTCAAAGCCTGAACCACGGAACTCCCGCTCCCACCGGAAGCGGCAAACGGCGCGAATGGACTGGACATGAAACACCGCAAACACACGCTGGCTGCCCTGGCCCTCAGCTCGCTGCTGCTCTCCGGCTGCGCAGCAGCCGCCGGATCCGTCGGGCAAGCCAACCCGGCCGTCGTTCCCCCGACCTCATCAGCGGCCGCCGAACCAGGACACGCCGGCGGGCACAACCACGGCTCCTCCACGTCCCAGAGCACGCCCCAAGCCCAAGGCCCCAGCGACGCCGCCCTGATGGTGTGCGGGGACCAGCCGATGGACAGGCTCACCTCCATTCTGGATCTGGACTCCAAACCGCACACAGTCAACAACTGGGCCGACAGCACCTTCACCTGCACCTACCACCTCACCGAGGGAGCCCTGGAGATCTCCGTCAGGGAAGCAAAGGACCAAGCGTCAGCTCGCACGTACTTCGATGCCATGCAGGCCCTGGCAAAGGACGCCAAGCCCATTCAAGGCCTCGCGAACCTGGGCTTCCCAGCCTTCGAAACCGCCGACGGGTCAGCCGTGTTCCAAAAGGACAACTTCGTTCTCCAGGTTGATGCCACCGACCTGCCAGCAACCCTGGGACCTGAGAGCATCACCCGGAACGCCCTCGCCTACCAGCTCTCCACCACCATCCTGGCCTGCTGGGTCGAACACCACTGACAGGCGCACGCCGCAGATCACTACGGCAGCGCAGACGAAAGGTTTCACCATGAAAGCAAACACCAGGACACTCAGTGCCCTCGGACTCACGGTAACAACAGTCATGCTGGCTCTCTCCGGCTGCGGAACCTCGGGCATGTCAGCGTCCGGCACGACAGCAGCACCAACAGCCGCGGAACAAGCAGCGTCGTCTGCGCCCATTACGGGACCTGTTACCTCGACCTCCAGCCCAAGCTCCTCACCCGCAGCGGCCGGCGCAGAGATACTGATCAAGGGCTTCAAATACCAGGGTACGGAAACGGTCAGCCCCGGAGCGACTATAAGTGTCACCAACGAAGACATCGAAGCGCACACCATCACCGCGGACACCAGTGCCACGTTCGATGCCGTCATTAAGGCCGGGACCGGCACCTTCACCGCCCCGACCAAACCCGGAACCTACCCGTACCACTGCACCTTCCATGGCAACATGAAAGGCACCCTCACCGTGAAATGACCCTTCACGGGATTGCCTGTCCATGGCGAACTGTCTCCGTCCGGGGCCGCAGTCCCCCTGGTCGGCGGGATTAGTTACTTTCCGCAATGTGCAGGAACCTCAGCCACTATGTGGTGGTTGAAGGTGCCCTGCACGGCATGTTCTTTGACCCACGGACTCGGAGGTCAACGAACATCCTCCTCAGCTTCCTTGCCAAGTGACCAACAGAAAACGGAGAAAATACAATGACCGGAACGAACACGTCAGAGCGGGCCCGGCAGTTGAAAGCGCTGCATGAGGCCCCGGAGATCCTTCGGGTTGTCAACGTGTGGGATGCCATCAGCGCAGCGACGGTCGCGGCGCTGCCGGAGACAAAGGCGATTGCGACGGCGGGCCACTCTATCGCCGCCGCATACGGCTACGCCGACGGGACGATGCCCCTGGAGATAGCGCTGGCAGGGGTCAAAATCATCGTGGACGCCGTTGACCTTCCCGTCACGGCCGATCTTGATGATGGTTACGACAACCCGGCCGAGACGATTCGCAGGGCCATTGGGCTCGGCGTTGTCGGGGCCAACGTTGAAGACCGGCTGCGGCCCTTCGATGAAGCAGTCGCCCGCGTGCAGGCCATCATGGCCGCCGCCAACGACGAAGGCATCGCGTTTCAGCTAAACGCCCGCACGGACGCGATCGCGCGGGCCGGTGACAGGCCCCTCAAGGTCAGCATCGATGACGCCATCAGCCGGGGCCGCGCATTCCTCGACGCCGGCGCCGCGCTGGTCTTTGTGCCGGGAGCACTCACCCGCCAGGTCATTGAGCCTCTGGTGGAGGGACTCGGCAGGGGAAAGCTCTCAGTCATCGGCGCACCGGGGGCCCTGCCCGCAGCCGAACTGCAGGACCTCGGGGTAGCCCGGGTCTCCTACGGCCCGTTCACGCAGCGTGTCGCCCTGCGCGCGCTCCGCGACCTCGCCACCGACCTTTACGGGACGGGCGTCCTTCCCGCCGACACGCCGCCCCTGAATTAGACAAAGACCAAGTCGGCCGATGGCGCCCCTGCGAACAGCAGATGACAGCATTGGGGGCGCGTTCGCACTGCTCTACAAACTCGTCCTGAGTTTATAAAACAACTCAATTCGCGCTCCGCCATTTCCTTGAGGTGACCCATTGGAGGGTTCTTCAGTTGTTGCCATTTGAGGCCGGATGAACATCCCTGGGTCGAACTCTCGGCCCATAGCCGTGATTACGACAACTACGTTGATGCCTGATCCGGGGGAGGGACGGCTCGGTGACCGGACTGAGGGCGGTCCGCGTCCCGCCCGCCGACCGAAGTACCAAGACGTAAGCCTTGGCCCCGGCCCGCGAAATCGTCGTCCAGCGTGTACCTACGGAACTCGGTTCCAGGTTCGGCTCGCCTTCGGGCCGCCCACCGACTGGCCAGGCTCAGCGAACTCATTTTCAGCTCCGGATCAGTGGCCAGGTCATGCCGTTCCCCCCGCGTTCCTGCATGAACAGGTATCAGGGAGCGGAAGTTCCGGACCGGCCGCAATCCTCGGTCGATCTGAAGAATATTCAGCAAGTCATGTTGTGCGCGGCCCTGGCCGCAATGAATTGGTGTACGCGTAAACCCGACGGAAGGACGAACGAGGATGAACACCCAGAAGAGATCGCACAGGGCGGTACCCGGTCCGCCGTAGGCAGCCGCTCCCCCACACAACCGAATAGGCCGCTCCGGGACCCCAGACACCCGGAACATCAGATCAGAGGCGAGAGTGTGCACAATGTGCACACGAAGAAACACAAAAAGGCCCCTGACCTGCGGAAACACTGTGCCCGAGGTGGGACTCGAACCCACACACCTTTCGATACCGCATTTTGAGTGCGGCGCGTCTGCCAATTCCGCCACTCGGGCGCGGAATACATGACGCAAACCGGTACGCCCACAGCTGATTGTGAGCAACGCGATCGCTTCACGTACGCGGAATTACTCTACATCCAGATAGGCTGAATTCCAGAATCGCGCCGCTGACGCCGCAACCGACCATGCAGATCAAGTACCGGACCGGGCGCACCTAAGATAGTGATGTCCCCGCCGTACCTTTCCAAGGAGATCCCGTGACTGAACAGACGGAGTCAAAACCCACGTCCCAGCCGGCGCGCCGCGTCATTGTGGCGGAGGATGAAACCCTCATCCGCCTCGACATCATCGAAATCCTGCGCGGCGAAGGCTATGACGTTGTGGGCGAGGCAGACAACGGCGAGAAGGCTGTCCAGCTCGCCGAGGAACTGAAGCCGGACCTGGTCCTGATGGACGTCAAGATGCCCGTCATGGACGGCATCTCGGCAGCCGAGAAGATCGTCAAGGCCCGCATTGCCCCCGTCGTGCTGCTGACCGCATTCAGCCAGAAGGAACTCGTGGAGCGTGCCCGCGACGCCGGCGCCATGGCATACGTCGTGAAGCCTTTCACCCCCGCGGACCTCATCCCCGCGCTGGAGATCGCCCTCTCCCGCCACGAGGAGATCAAGGCCCTCGAAAGCGAGGTCTCCGACCTCCAGGAGCAGTTCGCCACCCGCAAGCTTGTGGAGCGCGCCAAGAGCCTGCTCACCACCAAGATGGGCCTCACGGAGCCGGAAGCCTTCCGGTGGATCCAGAAGACGTCCATGGACCGCCGCCTGAGCATGCGCGAAGTCGCCGAGACCATCATCAACCAGGTCAACTGACTGCCGCTGGCTGGGCCTGCCGCAAAGCCGGCAGGTCCAGCCGCAAAGCACAGAGCAAACCGAAAAGGACCCCTGCCAACCGGCAGGGGTCCTTTTCGGGGTCCGAAAGCCTAGGCCTTCTTCTTCTTTTCCGGCCAGGGGCCGAGCTTTTCCCTGTTGCTGACTGCTTCGCCGACGCGGGTGGAGTCGGCGAGGTCGCCCACCTTGTGCACCTTCAGCGAGTTCGTGGAGCCGGCCTTTCCGGGAGGCGAACCGGCGGCGATGACCACCAGGTCACCGTCCTCAACGAGGTCCATCTCCAGCAGGCTGCGGTCCACCTGCGCGGTCATCTCGTCGGTGTGGTCCACCATCTGGACCAGCACCGGCTGGATGCCCCAGGTCAGCGCAAGCTGGTTCCAGACCTGCTCCACCGGGGTGAAGGCGAAGACCGGCTTGATGGGGCGCAGGCGGGAGAGCCGGCGTGCGGAGTCACCGGACTGGGTGAACGCACAGATGTACTTGGCGTCCAGCTGGTCGGCGATTTCGACGGCGGCACGGGTGATGGCGCCGCCGCGGGTCTTGGGCTTAGTGCCCAGCGGGGGGACGCGCTCCAGGCCGTGGACCTCGGTGGACTCGATGATCCGGGCCATGACCTTGACGGTTTCGATCGGGTACTTGCCCACGCTGGTCTCACCGGAGAGCATGACCGCGTCGGCACCGTCCAGCACTGCGTTGGCGCAGTCGGAGGCCTCGGCGCGGGTGGGGCGCGGGTTGTCGATCATGGATTCGAGGACCTGGGTGGCCACGATGACCGGCTTGGCCCAGCGGCGGGCCAGCTCAATGGCACGCTTCTGCACGATCGGCACTTCCTCCAGCGGAAGCTCCACACCGAGGTCGCCACGGGCCACCATGATGGCGTCGAACGCGTCGATGATCTCGGGCAGCTGCTCCACTGCCTGCGGCTTTTCGATCTTGGCGATGACCGGCACGCGGCGGCCTTCCTCGTCCATGATCTCGTGCACGCGGGTGATGTCGGAGGCATCGCGGACGAAAGACAGGGCCACCAGGTCAACGCCGCGGCGCATGGCCCAGCGCAGGTCGTCCTCGTCCTTTTCGCTCAGCGCGGGCACGTTGACGGCCACGCCGGGAAGGTTGATGCCCTTGTTGTTGGACACCATGCCGCCCACGGTCACCTCGGCGACCACCTTGACGTCGTCAACGGCGATGGCACGCAGTGCCACCTTGCCGTCGTCGATCAGCAGGGCATCGCCCACGTTGACGTCCTCGGTGAGGCTCTTCAACGTGGTCGAGCAAATTTCCTTGGTGCCGGGAACGTCCTCGGTGGTGATCGTGAAGGTGTCTCCAACAGCCAACAAGTGCGGTCCGTCAACGAAACGGCCCAGGCGGATCTTGGGACCCTGCAGGTCAGCCATGATGGCCACGGCCTTGCCGAGGTCTGCAGCTGCCTTCCGGACGTTCTCATAAGTGTTGTCATGCACGGAGTAGTCGCCGTGGCTCATGTTCATGCGGGCGACGTCAACGCCGGCTTCCAGCACCGCGAGGGTGTTCTCGTAGCTGGCGATTGCCGGGCCGAACGTAGCCACAATTTTTGCGCGTCTCATATACCTACCCTATTGGTCTCTTGCATTGGTTAGTTGTCGTGGAGGTGAACCCCCGATGCATGCCTAGAGCACGGCGATGGCGCGGTCCGTGGGGGCCACGGGGGCGGGAAGGATGGTGCTCCCCATCAGGAACTTGTCCACTGCTGCAGCCGCGGCGCGGCCTTCGGCGATGGCCCACACAATGAGGGACTGTCCGCGGCCCGCGTCGCCGGCCACGAAGACGCCCTCGGTGTTGGTCATGTAGTAGCCGTCGCGGGACACATTGCCGCGGCCGTCGAACTCAGCCTTGACCTGTTCGGTGATCCCGGCGGGCTCGGCGCCGGTGAATCCCAGCGACAGGAACACCAGGTCCGCGGGGATGATCCGCTCGGTGCCGGCCTTGGGCAGGCGCTTGCCGTCCACGAATTCAGTCTCGGCAACCTTGACGCCGGTCAGCTTGCCGTTCTCGCCCACGAACTCGACGGTGGAGGCAAGGTACGTGCGCTCACCGCCTTCCTCGTGGGCGCTGGCTACCTCGAAGAGGTTGGGGAACGTGGGCCACGGCTGGTGGCTGGCACGCTCGGCCGGCGGCTGCTTGCCGATGGCGAGGGTGGTCACCGATGCCGCACCGTGGCGGTGCGCGGTGCCCAGGCAGTCCGCCCCGGTGTCACCGCCGCCGAGGATCACAACATGCTTGCCCTGGGCGTGGATCTGGTTTTCGATGTGCTCCCCCGCGACGGCGCGGTTTGCCGGGACCAGGTAGTCCATGGCGAAGTGCACGCCGTCAAGGTCCCGGCCCGGGATGGGCAGGTCGCGCGGCACGGTGGCGCCCGTGCAGACCACGACGGCGTCATAGCGCCGGCGCAGCTGCTCCCACGTCACGTCGGTGCCCACGGCGACGCCGGTCCGGAAGCGGGTGCCTTCCGCCTTCATCTGCTCGACGCGGCGGTCCACCTGCTCCTTTTCCATCTTGAAGTCGGGGATCCCGTAGCGCAGCAGGCCGCCGATCTTGTCGTCGCGTTCGTACACCGCGACGGTGTGGCCCACGCGCGTCAGCTGCTGGGCCACCGCCAGGCCGGCGGGTCCGGAGCCAACGACGGCCACCGTCTTGCCGGTCAACCGGGCGGGAGGCAGCGGCTCCACCCAGCCGTTGTCCCAGGCCTCGTCGATGATGGAGACTTCCACCTGCTTGATGGTGACGGCAGGCTGGTTGATCCCCAGGACGCAGGACGCCTCGCACGGAGCGGGGCACAGGCGACCGGTGAATTCCGGGAAGTTGTTCGTGGCGTGCAGGCGCTCGATAGCTTCCTCGCCCTTGTCCCGCCACATGAGGTCGTTCCACTCGGGAATCAGGTTGCCCAGCGGGCAGCCCTGGTGGCAGAACGGGACGCCGCAGTCCATGCAGCGGCCGGCCTGCGCCTTCAGCGTGCCCTTTTCCTGCGCCTC
Source organism: Arthrobacter sp. (assembly GCA_035466775.1). Lineage (GTDB taxonomy): Bacteria > Actinomycetota > Actinomycetes > Actinomycetales > Micrococcaceae > Arthrobacter. The sequence goes on along the minus strand of DATIUQ010000019.1, from coordinate 13,521 downwards.
GTACACTTCCTTCCAGTCCATGATGCGGACGGAAACGGGACGGCGCGGCTGGGTTTCCCGCTGGCGTACTTTCAGAAATCCGCGTGGATCAACCACCGGTCACCTCCAGGATTCGAGACCATACTTCTTCGCCGTCGGGGTCCAGGCCCTCTTCGATGGCGTCGAGACGGGTTTGCAGCACGGCCGCGTAGTCGCGCGGCAGCACCTTGGTAATGCGGGCTGCGGTGTCATCGAAATTCTCGAGGAGCCGCGCAGCCAGCTGGGAATCAGTTTCTTCAACGTGCTTGACCAGCAGGCCGTGCACGATGTCGCGGTCCTCGGCATCCAGCTCGCGGAGCTGGAGTTCGCCGGACTGCAGGGCTTCCTTGTTGACCCGGGCGGTGTCCAGGTCCAGGACGTAGGCGGTTCCACCGGACATGCCGGCGCCGAAGTTCCGGCCCGTGCGGCCGATGATCAGCGTCTGGCCGCCGGTCATGTACTCGCAGCCGTGGTCACCGATGCCTTCGACGACGGCGGTGGCACCCGAGTTGCGGACCAGGAAGCGTTCGCCCACCTGGCCGCGGAGGAACATCTCGCCGCTGGTGGCGCCGTAGCCAATCACGTTGCCCGCGATGACATTCGTCTCCGCCTTGAACACGTTGGTCCGGTCCGGGCGGACGATGATGCGGCCGCCGGAGAGGCCCTTGCCCACATAGTCGTTCGAGTCGCCGTACAGCCGCAGCGTGATGCCTGCGGGCAGGAAGGCGCCCAGCGACTGGCCGGCGGTGCCGCTGAGGGTGATGTCGATGGTGTCCGTCGCCAGGACATCCGTGCCGAACGTCTTGGTCACGACGTGGCCCAGCATGGTGCCCACCGAGCGGTCGGTGTTGATGACGTCGACGGCGATCTTCACCGGGCTGCGGTCGGTCAGCGCCTCCGTGGCCATGGTGATCAGGCGCTGGTCGAAGTGCTTGTCCAGCTCGTGGTTCTGGCCGGTCAGGTTCCGCAGCGGAGCGTCGTCGTCGAACTCCAGCCCGTGCAGGATGGGGTCCAGGTCCAGGCCGTCGGCCTTCCAGTGGTTGACGGCGTCCCGGGCGTCCAGCACCTCGGCGTGGCCGATTGCCTCCTCCAGGCTGCGGAAGCCCAGCTCCGCCAGGATCTCGCGGACTTCCTCGGCCAGGAACTCGAAGAAGTTGACCACGAACTCCGGCTTGCCGGTGAAGCGGGCTCGCAGCTCAGGATTCTGCGTCGCGACGCCCACCGGGCAGGTGTCCAGGTGGCAGACGCGCATCATGATGCAGCCTTCAACCACCAGCGGGGCGGTGGCGAAGCCGAACTCCTCGCCGCCCAGCAGCGCGGCGATCACAACGTCGCGTCCGGTCTTGAGCTGGCCGTCCACCTGCACCACCACGCGGTCGCGCAGGCCGTTGAGCATCAGGGTCTGCTGGGTCTCGGCGAGGCCGAGCTCCCACGGCACACCGGCGTGCTTGAGCGAGTTCAGCGGCGAGGCGCCGGTACCGCCGTCGTGCCCGGAAACGAGGACGACGTCGGCCTTGGCCTTCGTGACGCCGGCGGCCACGGTGCCGATCCCCACTTCGGAGACCAGCTTGACGTGCACGCGGGCCGAGGGGTTGGCCCGCTTCGCGTCGTAGATCAGCTGGGCGAGGTCCTCGATCGAGTAGATGTCGTGGTGCGGCGGCGGGGAGATGAGTCCGACGCCGGGCGTCGAGTGCCGCGTCCGGGCCACCCAGGGGTAGACCTTCTGCGCCATCAGCTGGCCGCCCTCGCCGGGCTTGGCGCCCTGCGCCATCTTGATCTGGATGTCGTCGGCGTTGGTCAGGTACAGGCTGGTCACGCCGAAGCGGCCGGACGCAATCTGCTTGACCGCGGAACGGCGCTCCGGATCGAGCAGGCGGTCCACGTCCTCGCCGCCCTCACCGGTGTTGGACTTGCCGCCCAGCCGGTTCATGGCGATCGCGAGGGTTTCGTGGGCCTCCTGGGAGATGGAGCCGTAGCTCATCGCGCCGGTGGAGAACCGCTTGACGATGCTGGAGACGGACTCGACTTCCTCGAGCGGGACCGCGGGCCGCTGCCCGGCCTTGAACTTCAGGAGACCGCGCAGGGTCATGAGGTTCTCGGACTGGTCGTCCACACCGCGGGTGTAGGCCTTGAAAATGTCGTAGCGGCGCTCACGCGTGGCGTGCTGCAGCCGGAACACGGTTTCCGGGTTGAACAGGTGCGGCTCGCCGTCGCGGCGCCACTGGTACTCGCCGCCGCCCATCAGGGCCTGGTGGGGCTGCTCGATGCCGTTCTCGGGGTACGCCATCCGGTGCCGCGCCGCGACCTCGGCCGCGATGACGTCGAGGCCGACGCCGCCGAGCTGGGAGTGTGTGCCGGAGAAGTACTCGTCCACGAGGTCCTGCCCCAGGCCGAGGGCTTCGAAGGTCTGGGCCCCGGTGTAGGAGGCGACGGTGGAGATGCCCATCTTGGACATGATCTTCAGGACGCCCTTGCCGAGGCCCTTGATCAGGTTGTAGACGCCGTCCTGCGGGGTGACCCCGAGGACGTCGCCGGTGGAGATGAGCTGCTCCACGGATTCCATGGCCAGGTACGGGTTCACCGCGGAGGCGCCGTAGCCGATCAGCACGGCCACGTGGTGCGTTTCGCGGACGTCGCCGGCCTCGACCACCAGGGCGGTCTTGGTGCGGTTGGCGCTGCGCAGCAGGTGGTGGTGCACGGCGCTGACGAGGAGCAGGGACGGGATCGGCGCCCACTGGGCGTTCGAGTCACGGTCCGAGAGGACGACGTACTGCACGCCACGGTTGATGGCGCCGGAGACCTGTTCGCAGATTTCGGTGAGCCGGGCCCGGAGCGCGTTCTCGCCGCCCTCGGGGCGGTAGAGGCCGCGGACCTTCATGGCGATCTTGTCGCCGTCGGCGTTCTCGATGTTCGCGATCTTGGCGAGCTGGTCGTTGTTGATCACGGGGAACGGCAGCGAAACCTGCGGCTGGCGGACCTGTTTGGTGTCCAGCAGGTTGCCGTTGGGGCCGATCGCGCAGGTCAGTGACGTGACGAGTTCCTCGCGGATGGCGTCCAGCGGCGGGTTGGTGACCTGGGCGAAGGACTGCACGAAGTAGTCGAAGAGCAGCCGGGGGCGCTTGGAGAGCACGGCCACCGGGGTGTCGGACCCCATGGCACCGAGCGGCTCGGCGCCGGTCCGGGCCATCGGGCCGAGCAGGATCTTCAGTTCCTCGGTGGTGTAGCCGAAGGTGCGCTGGCGGATGTTGACCGAGGCCGCGGTGTGCACAACGTGCTCGCGCTCCGGCAGGTCCTTGAGGTCGATCAGGTTGTCCTTGAGCCACTCGGCCCAGGGGTTGGCGGCAGCGACCTCGGCCTTGACCTCGGCGTCGTCGATGATCCGTCCGGCGTCGGTGTCCACGAGGAACATCTTGCCGGGCGAGACGCGGCCCTTCTTGACCACTTTGGAGGGTTCGACGTCGATCACGCCGACTTCGGAGGCGAAGACGACCAGGCCGTCCTCGGTGATCCAGTACCGTCCGGGGCGCAGGCCGTTGCGGTCCAGGGTGGCGCCGACCAGGCTGCCGTCGGTGAAGGACACGGCGGCGGGGCCGTCCCACGGTTCCATTAGCAGCGAGTGGTATTCGTAGAAGGCGCGGCGGGCGGGATCCATCGTGGCGTGGTTTTCCCAGGCCTCGGGGATCATCATCATGATCGAGTGCGTGATCGGCCGGCCGGAGAGCCAGAGCAGTTCCGCGACCTCGTCGAAGGAGGCCGAGTCGGAGGCACCCGGGGTGCAGATCGGGTAGAGCTCCTCCGGCGAGTCCCCCAGCAGCGGGTTGGCGAGCTGGGACTGGCGGGCACGCATCCAGTTCCGGTTTCCCTTGACCGTGTTGATTTCACCGTTGTGGGCGATGGTCCGGAAAGGCTGGGCCAGCGGCCAGGACGGGAAGGTGTTGGTGGAGAAGCGCGAGTGGACGATCGCGAGCTTGGTCTTGAAGCGCTTGTCCGAGAGGTCCGGGTAGAACGGCTCCAGCTGGGCCGTGGTCAGCATGCCCTTGTAGACGATGGTCCGGGAGGACAGCGACGGGAAGTACACACCGAACTTGTTCTGCGCCCGCTTCCGGATGCGCCAGGCGCGGGAGTCGAGCTCGTTGCGCTCCAGCACTTCCCCGGTGCTGGAGGCAAAGAACGGCTGGGAGAAGTACGGCATGCAGGCCCGGGCCATCGCCCCGACCAGGTCGGCCACGATCGGCACTTCGCGCCAGCCGAGGACGGTCAGACCCTCGTCGGCGGCGAGGCCCTCGATGCCGGCCTTGGCGGCGTCGGATTCGCGCTGCTCGGACGGGAGGAACGCCGTGCCCACCACGAACTGGCCTGCGGCGGGAAGTTCGAAGTCGGTGACGGCGCGGAAGAATTCGTCCGGGATCTGCATGAGCAGTCCGGCCCCGTCGCCGGTACCTTCGTCGGCCCCCACGGCACCGCGGTGCTCGAGGTTACGCAGGGCTGTCAGGGCGGCGTCAACGATGTCGTAACCCGGCTCCCCCCGCAGCGTGGCAATGATGGCGAGGCCGCAGGCGTCCTTCTCCTGCTCCGGGTTGTAGAGCCCGGCCGCTTCGGGAAGCGCCGCGAAGCGCTTGAAAGGTGACATGGCGGGCTGCTGAGGCTCGGACCAACTGGGGCTGTGCAGGGTTTGGGTCATGGGAGACGTCCTTCCTCCTGATCGTGCGTATGGGAGGGACAACATTGGCCCGCATCGGTGCGCCGGTGTGACGGGCACAACAAAGTGTTTTTCTTACTCGAATTGTAGGTCAGGGCCGCGTTCTGCACTAACAGTTACGCGGCCGCCGGCCTGGGCTTGCGCGAACACCTTCTGTCTGCTGTCCGCTGCCTTCCCTGCTGCCACGACGCTGTGGAACGGGCGCTGCGAGGGGTGACTCCGCGGCCCGGTTTGCCGGGGCTGAGCTACTTGGTGCCCTCAGCTTCCGGCGCGGCTCCGGCGCCCTGGTGGCCGGGCGTTCCGGCCGCCGGTGCTCCTGTGGCGGGCTTGGTGCCGCCAGTGGATTCCTTTGACGCAACAGCCGAGGCGGAAGCGCGGCCGGGACCGCTTTGGTTATCAGGGAGATTATCACGCGACTCACTATCTGAGACAGCAGAATCCGAATGCTGGACTCTGGCGTCCTGAGTCGAGGCGGCGGCCGGAACGGTGGCCGGAGCGGTGGCCGGCTTCCCGTCCGCGTTCGCGTCAGCGTCAGCGTCCGCTTCTTCCGCGTCGGCGTCCGCACCGGCATCCGCGTCGTCAGTGGCAGTGGCGTCGGCACCGGCGGCCGGCTCAACCTCGGAGGGTTCGCGGCCCGGCAGGTACACGGTGTCGGGTTCGGTGCGCTTGCGCAGGCCCAGGATGATGAATGCCGCCAGCGCGCCCAGCAGCACGATGATGCTGGTCCACACGTTGAGCCTGGTGGTGATGCCGAAGAGGCTGATCTGCTCGGCGTCGTCGATCCGCATCGCTTCGATCCAGACCCGGCCCAGCGTGTAGTAGACCGCGTAGAGGCAGAACAGGCGGCCGCGGCGGAAGCGGAACTTGCGGTCCAGCAGGAGCAGGATGCCGACGCCGGCCAGGTTCCAGAGGGATTCGTACAGGAACGTCGGGTGGAAGAGCGTGTCCGCGGCCATGCCGGGCGGGAAGTTCGGGTTGTCGGCGTCGATCTGCAGTCCCCAGGGCAGGGTCGTGGGGCCGCCGAACAGTTCCTGGTTGAAGTAGTTGCCCCAGCGGCCGATCGCCTGGGCCAGCAGCAGGCCCGGCGCCGCGGCGTCGAGGAACGCGCTGAGCTTGACGCCCGCCTTGCGGCAGCCGATCCAGGCGCCCACGACGCCCAGCAGCACGGCGCCCCAGATACCCAGTCCGCCGCGCTGGAGTTGCGGGATCAGGGACAGGTCGCCGGTGCCGTCGAAGCCGGGGCCGAAGTACGCGTCCGGGGACGACACCACGTGGTAGAGCCGGCCGCCGATGATGCCGAAGGGGATCGCCCAGATGGCGATGTCCCAGACGCTTCCCTCCGGCGCCCCGCGCTTGGCCCAGCGGACCGAGGTGAGCCACAGGCCGGCGATGATGCCGAGCAGGATGCACAGCGCGTACGCGTGGATGCGCAGTGACCCCCACGGCAGCGGGATGTCGAATCCGGACCAGTCCGGGCTCGGAATGCTCGCGGGAATCATCGCTGCCGCGTGGAGGACTGACTGCATCTGTTTAAGCTTCTTCCCTGGTAAGGCCGGTGCTGAGGTCTTTCGTCAAGGACGCTACCGCATCCACGCCGCCGTCGCGGATGGCCACGACGAGGGCGGTGCCCACAATCACGCCGTCCGCGTAGGCGGCGATCTCGCGTACCTGGTCCGCATTGGACACGCCGAGGCCGACACAGACCCGTTCGGCGCCGGCGGCGTGCGCGGCGGCCACAACCTCCCTGGCTGCGGTGCTGACCGAGGTGCGGGCGCCGGTGACGCCCATGATCGAGACGGCGTAGACAAAGCCGCGGCTCGCCTCAACGGTGCGCTTCATGCGCTCCGGCGAGGACGACGGCGCCACCAGGAACACCCGGTCCAGCCCGTATTTGTCCGAGGCGGCCATCCATTCGGAGGCTTCGTCGGGAATCAGGTCCGGGGTGATGAGCCCGGCTCCCCCGGCGTCGGCCAGCTGGCGGGAAAACTCGTCCACGCCCATCCGCACCACGGGGTTCCAGTAGGTCATGACCAGCACCGCGGCGTCGGTCTTGCTGGTGATGCCGCGGACCACGTCGAAGACCTGCTTGACGTGGAAGCCCTTGGCGAGGGCCTCGGTGGTGGCCGCCTGGATGACATGCCCGTCCATGACCGGGTCCGAGTATGGGATGCCGATCTCAATCAGGTCGGCGCCGTTCTCCGCGAGGGCAATGCCTGCCGCGATGGAGTCCTCCACGCTGGGGTAACCGGCGGGCAGGTAGCCGATCAGGGCCGCGCGGCCCTGGGCCCTGGCCCGGTCGATGGCCGCCGCCGATTTGCTGGCGCCCGGGGTGTCTTGGCCGGTGGTCGGTTCGACGTGGTTCACAGCTGCTCCCCCTCTTTGGCGATTGCGTGCTCGGGTGAATCCTTGTCCAGCAGGTCGAACCATTCCGCGGCGGTGGCCACGTCCTTGTCGCCGCGGCCGGAGAGGTTCACGATCACGATCTTTTCTGACGCATCGTCTGTTGAGTTGCCTGCGGCCGCGTCCGCGGCGAGCCGCTGGCCGACCTTGATGGCGCCGGCCAGGGCGTGGGCGGATTCGATGGCCGGGATGATGCCTTCGGTGCGGCAGAGGAGCCGGAACGCGTCCATGGCCTCGCTGTCCGTGATGGGCTCGTAGCTGACGCGTCCGATGTCGGCGAGGTAGGAGTGCTCCGGACCGACACCGGGGTAGTCCAGGCCCGCCGAAATGGAGTGCGATTCGATGGTCTGGCCGTCGTCGTCCTGCATGAGGTAGGAACGGGCGCCGTGCAGCACGCCGGGCTTGCCGAGCGTGATGGTGGCCGCGTGGCGTCCGGTCCCGACGCCTTCGCCGCCGGCCTCGAAGCCGTAGATTTTGACGGAGGGGTCGTCCAGGAAGCCGTGGAAGATGCCGATCGCATTGGACCCGCCGCCGATGCAGGCGCAGACGGCGTCGGGCAGGCGGCCGGCCTGCTCCAGGATCTGGGCGCGGGCCTCCTCGCCGATGACTTCGTGGAAGTAGCGGACCATGGCCGGGAACGGGTGCGCCCCGGCGGCGGTGCCCAGCAGGTAGTGAGTGTTGTCCACATTGGCGACCCAGTCGCGGAGCGCCTCGTTGATGGCGTCCTTGAGCGTCTGGGATCCGTTGGTCACCGGGATGACGGTGGCTCCGAGGAGCTCCATCCGGGCCACGTTGAGGGCCTGCCGGCGGCAGTCCTCGGCGCCCATGTAGACGACGCATTCCAGGCCCATCAGGGCGGCGGCGGTGGCGCTGGCGACGCCGTGCTGCCCGGCGCCTGTTTCGGCGATGACGCGGGTCTTGCCCATGCGCTTGGCAAGGAGTGCCTGGCCCAGCACGTTGTTGATCTTGTGCGACCCGGTGTGGTTGAGGTCCTCGCGCTTGAGGAAGATCCGCACTCCCCCGGCGTGCTCGGCGAAGCGCTTGGCCTCGGTCAGCAGTGAGGGACGGCCGGAGTAGTTCTTGTTCAGTTCCGCGATCTGCGCGGTGAACTCGGGATCGGCCTTGGCCTTCTCGAAGGTATCCTCGAGCTCATCCAAGGCGGCGATGAGTGACTCGGGCATCCATCGGCCGCCGTAGGAGCCGAAGTAGGGCCCGGGGGCGTGCCGCAGGGATTCTCCACCCTGCAGAAACGCGTCCACGGCGCTTTCGTCTGAGCCGGCTGCTGGCGCATCGACCATCAGTCTCACCATCCTGTTCCACTGCTAACTAGATCTTTGGTGCCGCACGGAGGAGCTGCCGGCGCCCCGGCCCAGGCGTTGCCCGGCCGGAGCGCGGGTCAGGAACGTGCGGCGATTTCTTCGGCTCCGGCGGCCATGAATTCCGCGATCCGCTCCCGCGGGGTCGCGTCGCTGACCAGCGCTTCGCCGACGAGGACCGCGTTGGCGCCGTTCGCGGCGTAGTGCCGGACGTCGTCGACGCCGCGGACGCCCGATTCCGCGATGACGAGCGCGCCGGCGGGGATGCCTCCGGCGAGTTCGGCGAACACGGAACGGTCGACGTCGAGCGTCTTGAGGTTGCGGACGTTGACGCCGATGATCCGCGCTTCGGCGGCAACGGCCCGTTCGATTTCCTCGGCGGTGTGCGTCTCGACGAGCACGTTCATGCCGAGTTCGCGGCTGAGCGCGCTGTACTCGCGCAGTTGCGCGTCGGACAGGGACGCCACGATCAGCAGGATCAGGTCCGCCCCGTGTGCCCGGGCTTCCCAGATCTGGTACTCGTCGATCATGAAGTCCTTGCGCAGCAGCGGGATGTCCACTGCTGCCCGGACGGCGTCGAGGTCGGCGAGGGAGCCGTTGAAGCGGCGCTGTTCGGTCAGGACGCTGATCACGGCGGCGCCGCCGTCGGCGTACTGCACGGCGAGCGAGGCGGGGTCCGCGATGGCCGCGAGATCGCCCTTGGAGGGGCTGCGGCGCTTGATTTCGGCGATGACCTTCAGCTGCCCGCGGGTGGCCGGGGGGCCGCCCAGGGCGGTCCAGGCGTCGCGGGCCGGCACGGCCGCGGCGGCGCGTTCCTTCAGTTCCGCGAGCGTGACGAGGCGCTGACGGGCCTCCATATCCTCCCTGACACCGGCATTGATGTCATCGAGAACAGTCACGCCTAGTGGCCGGAGTTCTTCAGCTTGCTGCCGCCCACACCGTAGCCGGCCTTGCGCATAACGAAGCCGATGACCAGGCCAACGAGCATCACTGCGCCGCCCGCGATGAAGATCGGGGTGTTGGCGATGACGAAGGCGATGGACATGATGAGGGCGCCGACGAGCATAACGAAGACGGTGGTCCAGGCGGCCGGGCTGTTGCCGTGGCCGGTCGGTTCGCGGTGATCGATGTCGTCGTAGGAGTAGCCGGTTCCGGCAGCGGGCTTGGGGGCGGAAACAGGTGCTTTGCTCATTGAAATCTCCTCAGGGTGAATACTGCTTACATTCTGCCATTTATTGGCGGTGCCATTGGCCGGGTTACAGGCGGTGCCATTGGCCGGGTCACCGGCCGCGCCCGCGGCGTCGGCTCAGGTGGGATCGTCACCGCGTGACAACCGGTCCCAGCTGTCGATCTCGTCCGCCGGCGCGGCCGGCGCCGCGGACCCGCCGGCCGGAGTACCCGCTGCACTGCCTGCCGCCGCCGTGTCATATTTCGTGCGGGACTTCCAGTAGCGGCCCGCCGGGATGATCAGCAGTGCGCCGAGCCCCAGCAGGGTGCCGGCCACGACGGCGAGGGCCGGGAAAACGGTGACGTCCACTTTTACGTCGCTGCCCGTGATTCCGGTGGCGGCCGCGATCGAGCCCTGGGCAGCGGCCAGCGGGTCCGCAATCACCACCGCTGCGGCGCTGACGATGCCGGCGGCGGCCAGCAGGATGAGCGCGGTGATGATCCAGCGGGCGATCCGGCCGGCAATCGATGCGGCGAGCCCACCTGCCAGGGCCACGAGCGCCAGCGCCGTTACCGTGGTGGCGGCTTTGCTGCCCTGCACCTGGAGGCCGTCCTGGCTGTTGACGGCCTGGCCGAGCTGGGCCGGGTCCAGGTGGACGACGAGCCAGGTCTGCGTCGTGGTGCCGAAGACGGCCAGCGCCAGCGCGGTGATGGCCAGGACGAGGGTGGATTTCCGGGCCCAGCGGGGAACGGCGGGGCTGGTGCTCTTCACCGTGGTGCCGCTCATGACTGCGTCCCGGCGTCGGAAATGGACTCGGCCGTAATGTTGCGCAGTGACCGGGCAGTGTGGACGGCCCGCATCGGGGCGGCGGCCTTGTTGACGGTTTCCAGTGCCTCGGTGGCGTTGACGGAGTCGGCGACGATGCCGCCACCGGCCTGGACGTACGCGCGCCCTTCCCGCAGCAGGGCCGAGCGGATGGCGATGGCCATGTCCATGTCGCCGGCGAAGTCGAGGTAGCCCACCACGCCGCCGTAGATTCCGCGGCGGTGCGGTTCCAGCTCGTCGAGCAGGCGCAGCGCCCGGGGCTTGGGCGCACCGGACAGTGTACCGGCCGGGAAGGTCGCCTTCAGCACGTCGTAGGCCTTGGCCGTGGGCGCGAGTTTGCCGACCACGGTGGAGACAAGGTGCATGATGTGGCTGAAGCGCTCGACTTCCATGAACTGGGTGACGTCGACGGAGCCGGCCACACAGACCTTGGACAGGTCATTGCGGGAGAGGTCCACCAGCATCAGGTGTTCGGCGCGTTCCTTCTCGTCCGCGAGGAGCTCCTCGGCCAGGGCCTTGTCCGCTTCGACGGTCTTGCCGCGCGGCCGGGAACCCGCAATCGGGTGGGTGATGACTTCCTCGCCCGTCACGGTCACGAGCGCCTCCGGGGAGGATCCGACGATCGAGTACTGCCGGCCGTGGGCGTCCTCAAGGCTGAAGATGTACATGTAGGGGCTGGGGTTGGTGTTCCGGAGCACCCGGTAGACATCCAGCGGGTCCGCGCCGCATTCCATTTCGAAGCGGCGCGAGATGACCACCTGGAAGACTTCGCCGTCGACGATCGCTTCCTTGCCGCGGTCCAGGGCCGCGAGATAGTCCGTCTCGTCCCAGCGTTCCTGCACGCTGGAGGCGAAGTCCAGGGCGGCCGGGTCGAGCACCGAAACCGGCTGCTTCACGGGGGTGCTGATCTGGGCCAGCAGGGCTTTGACCCGTGCGACGGCGTCGTGCCAGGCCTCGTCGACCCGGTCGGAGCTGTTGTCGAAGTTGATCGCGTTGGCGATCAGCAGCACCGTGCCGTCCATGTTGTCGTGCACTGCCATGTCGGTGACGAGGTTCAGCGCCATCTCGGGCAGGTCCAGGTCGTCCTCGGGCGGGCTGGTGAGCTTCTCCCAGTGCCGGACCGTTTCCCAGCCGAGGAATCCGACCAGGCCGGAGGTGAAGGGCGGCAGGTCTTCGAAGCGGTCGGTGCGCAGGGCCTCGACGGTGTCGCGGATCGCGTCCACCGGGTTGCCGCCCAACGGCACACCCACGGGCGGTTCGCCGAGCCAGTGCGCCTGGCCGTCCTTGGTGGTCAGCGTGGCCCGGGAGCGTGCGCCGATGAAGGAGTAGCGGGACCACGAACCGCCGACGGCCGCGGATTCCATCAGGAATGTGCCGGGCTGGCCCTGGGCGAGTTTGCGGTACAGCCCGATGGGGGTTTCGGCGTCAGCAAGCACCTTCAGCCGGACGGGGATGACACGGCTGTGGCCTGCGAGTTCACGGAACTCCTCCAGGCCCGGGCTGATGATTCCAAGGTCCTGCATGGCTGTGGTTTCCGCCTGTTCTTTCAGTGGTTCCGGAAGCTTCGGTCCCGAAGCCTCAAAATGCTGTGCGTGCTGGTTCAGCCGGCAGTTCAGCCGACGACGACGTCGAGTCCGCGCCCGTCGAAGCAGGTCCGGGTTCCGGTGTGGCAGGCCGCGCCGACCTGGTCCACGCGGACCAGCAGCGCGTCGCCGTCGCAGTCCATCGCGAGGGATTTGACCCACTGCACGTGGCCGGAGGTGTCCCCCTTGCGCCAGTACTCCTGGCGGGAGCGCGAATAGAACGTCACCCGGCCGCTGGTCATGGTGCGGTGCAGGGCCTCGTCGTCCATCCAGCCGAGCATGAGCACCTCGTTGGTGTCGTACTGCTGCACGATCGCGGCGACCAGGCCGGCGCTGTCCCGCTTCAGGACGTCAGCGAGGCCCGCGGGGAGCGGGCTTGTCGGCGCCGCGGGCGCGGGCGCTGGTGGACCGGGAACGGTTCCATCAACAGCGTCTCCACTGGCGGCGTTTCGGTCACTCGGGTTTCCGTCAATACGGGCGGGGGCGGGCTGCTCAGACATCGTCTCAAGTCTAGTGCCTGGCGGCGGGCTGCCGCCCAGTTCCCCGCAGGCCCGCTTAACATCGGCGTCACTCCGGCGTGAATCGGCTCCCCCGGGCCAAAACGACGGCGTTTCAGGTGCACACGCGCCGTCGTCTCGTGCTAGTTTCACAAGTGATGCATTTCGTCGAACCGTCCCGAGAAGTTCTGGCCGAAACCTTACTGGCGGCCGGTCCTGACTCCCCCACGCTCTGTAAGGGCTGGCTTACCAGGGACCTAGCTGCCCACCTGTACCTGCGCGAGCGGAAAGCCGCCGTCGGACTTGGCCTGCTGATCAAGCGCCTGTCCAAGGCGTCGGACCAGGCCACGGCCGACTTGGCAGCCACGTTGAGGACGCCGGAGGACTACAACAAGCTGGTCAATTCCTTCCGCGCCGGTCCGTCCGCCTTCTCGCCCATGAAGATCAAGGCCCTGGACGAGAGCGCCAACCTGATCGAATACTTCGTCCACACCGAGGACGTCCGGCGGGCCGTGGACCGCTGGGCCCCCCGCGCGCTGGACGAGGAATACTCCGACGCCCTCTGGGATGAGCTGGTCAAACGGGCAGCCATCCTCTACCGCGGTGTGGACCTCGGGATCGTTCTGGTGCGCCCCTCCGGACCCCGGCACGTCGCCAAGCGCGCTCCCGTGTCCGTGGCGATCGTCGGCGAGCCGGGCGAACTGCTGATGCACGCCCACGGCCGCACCCGCCACGCGCTGGTGACCTTCGAGGGCCAGCCGGACGCCGTCGCGCTCCTGCAGTCCGCCGAAGTCGGACTCTAGTCCCCACCCGCTCCCCCAAGACACAACAACGCGGGGTCACTTAGCGCCCATAATCCCCTCCGGGATGGGCTGTAAGTGACTGTGAGGATTGTGGTGGCTGGTCTGGGACTGGCTGGCAGAGTGGGTATTGGTCGTTCTGCCCCGTGGATGTGACTCAGTAAGTGACTGGCCCTGCAGGGTGCCTTTGAGTGGGATCTGTCCGTCCGCGGGGT